>JAEUJD010000094.1 GCA_016793015.1 Phycisphaerales bacterium | reverse complement strand
CGGATCGACGAGCGCGTCGTAGTAGGCCGCGAAGAGCACGAAATCGGCGTCGTCCACCTGGCCGTCGCCGTTGAAATCGCCGGGGCAGGGCTTGGCGCGGACAACGAACTCGAGCGCGTTGGCCATGATCCACGTTCCGTCGGTCCGCTGGTTCCAGGCAGAACCGCCCAGCGATGTGCCGCTCGAGCCCGGATAGAAGCCGAGATCGGCGCGCTTGCGGAAATTATGGGCCGAAGCGAGCACAATGCCGTCGGACCAGCTGATGATGGCGCGGCCTCTCAGCAGCGGATTGGATGTGGCGCGGTAGCTGGCGAGGCCGCCGTCGAATCTGCGGACGAAGCGAGCGATTGGATGGTTGGATTCGAGGAGCGTGCCCAAACTGGTCAGTGGACCGGTGATGGTGTAGTTCGGCAGGGTTGCGGTCGGGCAGATGTCGTAGCCGCTGGTGGGCCAGCGGCCACGGATGGTCGCGTTGACCCCGACATTGACGTTTGCGAACGTGGAGACGACCACGCCGCCTCCGGCATCGACATAGTCGGCGAGCGTGTTGCCCACGGCGGTGGAATTCTGATATGCGGTGTTCGACCAACTGATGACGCCGTTGAAAGGGGTGAAGAAGTTCAGTGCCGGGGTGGATGCGTTCAAATCAGCGGTGCCGACGCCGCTGAAGCGCTTGGATGCGGTGAGCTTGGCGACCGGGTCTGACTGCCAAGTCGGTTCATCGGCCGCGGCGACGAGGATGTAGGGTTTGGCGGTGTAGACCAGCGCATTGGCCATCAGTTTGCCGCCGTCTGTTGCGGCGTTCCAGAAGTCGGATCGCACGGTGCTGGAGGGCGGATAGAAGCACAGGTCCGCGCGGTTGTGGAACCTGGTGGAGGCAACGACGAGCGAGCGGCCGTCGGACCACTGCGCGATGTTGAAAGCGCCGGGGTTCAGGACGGGCGTCGCCGGGCGGAAGGACGACGTGCCGCCGGAGAACGAGGCGACCCCCGCCATCGCCGGATGAGCGGGGTACGAGACGGCGCCGAGCGAAACGGCCCCGGTGGTGTTGTTGCTTGGGGTGACGAGTTCGTAGGTATTCGCCCAGCGGCCGGAGATGCGGAAGACACTGTTCTGCGCGAAGTAACCCGAGACGACGCCGCCGCCAGCGTCGACGTAATCGGCCAGGACGTTGCCGAGCGCCACGGGGTTCAAGGGGGCCGTATCGGTGAAGGTGAGCACCGCGTCGTAGGCCTGGAGTTGGAAGAGGGAGGGCGTGCCGGTTACAACGTTGTACGTATCGGTGATTCCGACGAGACCGGTGGCGCGCACCTTGGATTTGACGTCGTCGATCCAGGCGGGCGTGCTTGGCGCAGCGGCGATCAGGACGCGCGGGCGCATGACGTAGTTGAGCGCGTTGACCATCAGCTTGGTGCCGTCGCTCGAGGCGTCCCAGAAACGGGCGTCGACCGAATTCGAAGGAGGAAAGAAGTTGAGGTCTGCGCGTCCGGGGAGCGTGTTCGAGGTGGCAACCAGCGGGCTGTTGTTGTTCCAGTAAGCGACCGGGGTGTTGCCCGGGAGCACGGCGCCGGTGCTCTGAAATGCCTGGCTGGCCGAGAACGCGGTCACGCCGATCATGATCGGATGGTTCTGGTCGGCGATTGTGCCGAGGGAGGCGCTTGGCTGGGTTTGCCCCAGCGGGTTGATGACGAGGTAGCCGGGCGCCCAGCGACCGCCGATGGGGACCGAAGCGTTCGCGAAGGTGGCGGAGACCACGCCGCCGCCGGCGTCGACGTAATCGGCCAGAACATTGCCGAGGGCGTCGGCATCGAAAAACGGAGCGTCGCTGAAGACGAGCACCGCGTCATGGGAGCGCAGCGTCGAGAGCGGGGGCGTGGCGACGCGGGCATCAAAGAGGCTGACGCCGCTGTACAGGCCGCAGGAAGCGAGCTTCGTCTGAACATCGACGTACCAGCTCGTCTTTCCGGGGGTGATCGCAAAGACCACAATCACCTTGGGCGGGCGCTTCGCGCCCGCAAACACTGAAGACGCGACCAGGATCGTCGCCAGAACGAAGATGAACAGACGCACAGAACGATTCATGGTGCCCACTCCCGCCGGCCGCCCGCGCCCCGTATACATCGGGGAACTCCGGCCACGCTTGCGTTCCAGCGTATCAGGCGGATGAATACCCACCAAGCGGTCGCCCGGAGAATGCGGGCGCTGCCCGTGTGGGTGGCCCGGGAGAGTCTTGCGGTTCTAGGAGGGTGAATACCCCGGGAACTGCGCCTGTCAGGGGCAGACCAGCGCGTCGTACGCGACCACGAAAAGACTGAAATCCGCGTCATCCACGAAGGCGTCCCGGTTCAGGTCCGACGGACAATTTGCCGGCATGGACGGATTCGAGCACTCGAGCATGTTGTACGCCGCGAGGAAGATGACGAAGTCCGAGTCCGTCACCTGGCCGTCGTTGTTGAGATCTCCCGAGCACTTGGCAAAGCCGCTGTCGGACCCGACGAGTTTGGAAGTTCCGAATTGCGTCGCGTAAACAAAGTAGAAGAGCGTGTGGTTGTCGGGCGCGCCGGGATCGACAAGCGCGTTGGTCGCGGGCGTGCCCACGGTGACGGCACCCGCCTCGCTGTTGACGGTGTTGCGCTTGACCGTGTAGCCGGTGCTATTGGGGATGCTGGTCCAGGTGAGCGAGACGTAGTTGGGGAGCGTGTCGCTCGCTGCCACTGTGGGTGTCGTGGGCGTCGAGATGGTCAGCGTGTACATCTGCGACGTTGTGGGCGAATCGTTCTCGTAGACCTTCACCAGGTACGTTCCGGCGGGCGAGAGCAGCACGCCCGAGATCGTTTCCGCAGCGCCCGCGCCCGTCGCGTTCACCGTCGTGATGTTCGCATCGGCGGCGGTGCGGATATCGAACGCCAGGTCCGCCGCGGCCAGCGAATTGACGCTGTTGCCCGAATTGCACGAGCCGTCGTCGTTCTGGGTCGAGCTGTCGTATGTCGTTCCCTGGGGCGTGAGCGTGACGTTGGCGAGGAAGATCTGCCCCGTGCCGAAGGCGTGGTAGTCGATCTCGCCGTTGGCGTCGATCGAGAGGGTGGAAGAGGTCGTGATGGCGACGCCCGGGATGGTGCCGAGGGTCCGGGTCTGGCCGAGCGCCATCACGCCGGAATTGGCGGCGGTCGCGGCGGTGTTGTCGGGTTCGTTGATATCGCCGTAGTGGCGCTGCACCGCGCGGACGTCGTCGTGGCGCGGGCCGTCGAAGCCGGTGTTGATGAACGGCTCCATGAGCTGCGAACTGTTGTTGGAGCAGACGTGGTTCACGCCGATGCCATGACCCATCTCGTGGGCGACCACGTTTCGGAGGAAGCGGAATGAATTGGTCGAGCTGAAAAGATTGCTCGATCCGACAGCATCGTTCTGGTCGAGCACCATGTCGCCGCTCGACGGGAAGTAGCAGTACGCGAGGATGTTTCCGTTGCCGTCGATCGGGTGCATGCCGATGCGCATGTCGCCCCGGGTGGCGTTGCCGGCAAGCCCCCAAGCGCCGCCGTTGTCCCAATCGTTCCCGCCGGAGGTGACCCGCTGGAAATCAATTCCGGTCAGCGCTTCCCAGCGATCGAAGCAGGATTGAAAATGCGCGATCCACGTCGCACGCGTGAGCTTTGCATCAAAGGTCGCAAAGAGCGTGCTCGCGCTGTCGGGCTCATCGATTCCGTCGGCGCCGGTGATGACGACGCCGTCGGGAAGAAACGACCAGGTGATCACGCGCGGGTCGCCCTGCGAGCCCGACCAGCGACTGGCGTTGTTGTATCTATCTTCGAAGAGATCGCCGTTTGCCTCGAGATACGCCGCGATGGCCTGGTTGACCGCCCGCAGCTTGGCCTGTAATTCCGGCGTGACCTGCGTGCCCTCTGCCAGACAGATGGAAACCGGGCCCGACTGCTTCACGGGGCCGGCAAAGACCGGGGCCGGGCGGCCCTGCAGGCTCATGGATGCAGCGAGCCCGGCGAGCGTGGAAAGACACAGTGCGGCGCGTGCGAGCATGATCGAATCCTCCAAAGACGGAACCCCCGATTGGAACCCCGGCCATACAGATGTGCGTCAAACCGGCGAATAGTGGCCAAAATCTCTGTTTTTCCGTGACGGCGTCGGCCCGCTGCGGAAAAGCCGTCCCGGCACAAAAAGAAAGCCGCCCGGGAAGATCCCGGGCGGCAGAGAAGTCACGCGTTTGCGTACGTATTACGGGCACTCGAACGCGTCGTACGCCGTCGCGAACAGCACGAAGTCGGCGTCGTCGACGAAGCCGTCTCCGTTGATGTCCGCGGCGCAGTTCTGGGGCATCGCGCCTTCGCTGCAATCAAAGACGTCGTAGGAATCGGCGAAGACCACGAAGTCTGCGTCCTCAACCATCTCGTCGCAGTTGAAATCGGCCGGGCAATCCCGAACCGTCACGGTCACGGCGGCACAGTTGCTCACGCCGCAGGAAGTTTCCCAGCGGGCGAAGTAGGTTGTTGTCGTGGTCGGGGCGGCGATCGAGAGCCCGTTGCCGGTGCCGACGAGCGTGCCCGAGCAGGAACCGGAGAACCAGCGGAGCGTCGAGCCCGAGCCGCCCGAAGCGGTGAGGACGATGTTGCCGCCGGCAAACTGGCAGAGGTTGTCGAGATTCGACGAAGCGCCGGTCGGATCAACCGGGCTGGGCAGGATCGAGACAGCCGCGGAAGCGCACCCGGCCGAGGTCACGCCGTCCGATGTGCGACGGGCGCGGGCGAAGTACGAGGTGGCGGCAACCGGGTTCACGTTGATGGACGTCCCGGTGGCGACGAACGTGCCGCCGCAGGTACCGGAGTACCAGTCGATGACGATTCCGCCCGGAGGAGCATCAACCGAGAGGGTGACGGTGCCGCCCGAGCAGACGGAGGACGGGCTGGCCTGGGGGTTGGTCGGGTTGGACGGATTCACGGCGGCGGTGATGGTGAAGTTGGAATTGCTGATATCAAAGAAGATGTTGCCGACCGAGCGGACCTTGATGCGGTTGAAGATGCCCGCGATGTTGGGGATGACAACGCTGGCGGAGCCGTTGTTGGGGACGTTCGAGGCGAGCACGTTCGGGAACGTTGCGCCATTGTCGGTCGAGAGCAGAATGTCGACGTTCTGGCAGTTCACGTTGGCGTTGGTTGTGTTGGCGACGTTCCAGGTGACGGTCTGCGTGCTGCCGCCGGCGAGGGAAACGGCCGTATTGGGGCTGGTGACGGCGAAGGGGCCGGCCGTTGCGTCGGAGGTGATGTTGACGTTGGCCGAGTTCACGCCGCCCTTGGCGTCACGCACGGTGACGCGATAGGTCATGGCGCGCGTGATGAGGGGGAGCGTCTCGCCGAACGCGTTGGTGTTGGCGAGGAGGTTGATGTTGCGTGGGAGCTGGCGGCTGGTGCTGCTCGCGGGGTTCCACGAACGCTGATAGGGTCCGCGTCCCGAGAGGTCGGGGAAGTTGAGTGGGCTGCCGCTGGCTGTCTGCGAGGTGCCCAGGAAGTACTGCTCCCAGCAGAAGGTCAACGCATCGCCGTTCGCATCCGCGCCGCTGGCGGTGAGCAGGTAGGGCGTCTGGACGGGGATGGTGAAGGCCGAACCGGCCGAAACGGTCGGCGTGGAGTTGCCGGTGTTGTTGGTGGTCTGGCACGACTTGGCGTTCATCGTGTTGGTGATTTCTTCGAAGCTCTTGGCGTGGAAATACGCATCGGAGTTCGACTGGAGATCGTTCGGCGAGCAAATGCCGGCGTACGCCATGATGGTCGAGCCCGAGCCCGGTTCGTACGCGGCGCTGGCTGCGCGATTGGCACCGCAGTTCGAGTCGGCGCCGTTGAAGGTGTGGTTGCCGCCGAACTGGTGGCCCATTTCGTGGGCGACGTAGTCGATCCAGAACGCATCGCCGGTGGGCGAGCCCTGTCCGGTGACGCCTCGGGCTTTGTTGCCCGCGGTGCAGACAACGCCCAGGCCGGCGACGCCGCCGCCGCCGGTTGAGAAGACGTGGCCGATGTCGTAGTTGGCGGTGCCGATGATGCTGTCGAGGCTGGTCTGGTTCTGACCGAGCATGGTGGAGCCGTTGCCGTTGGTGTATGGATCGGCGCTGGTCGCCCACACGATGGCGGAGTTGTTCGCCACCAGGTTCATGTGGATGTTGAGTTCGTTTTCGTAGACCTGGTTGATGCGGTTCATCGCGGTGACGATCGCGGCCTGACCGAGCGCGACGGTTCCGCCGTGGAACGAGGTGTATTCGAAGTTGCCGGCGACGGCGGCGCGGTAGTTCTTGCGGTTCGCATCGGTGGCGACGCGATCTTCGAAGGGGTTCTGTGCCGCGGGCACGCCGGGAATTGCTTCGTCGGCGGTCACGAGGCACGACCAAACGCCGGTGCGCTGCAGATCTCTGCGGGCGTAGGTGGTGTAGAGGTTGGTGTCACCGAACGAGACCGGGTCGATCCAGTACGAGCCTTCGGAGCTGAGCACCTGGGCGCGGAAGCCGAAATCGGTGACGTCGCAGCGGACGTTTGACTGGGGGCTGTCGAGTGATTCGCCCCAGTAGGTCTTGATATTGGGGAACTCGGCGCTGAAGCCGGCCTCGAACACGGGCGACTCGTAGATCTCGAAGCGCTCGAACGTTCCGTCGGGCTTGGGCAGCGCGATCACAACCGGCGCGGCCTGCAGGGCGACCATGCGGCTGCTCTCGAGCGGCGCGCCGGCGAGCTGCGTGGTGATCTTGCCCATGTCGAGCATGACCTGGCGTCCGCCGGCGGGGCGGATGAAGGGCTTGTCACCGAGCATGTTGTCGGGGAGCTTCTGCGAGAGCACTTCCCACGGCTCATAGATGCCGACCTTGTCGCTCTTCACGGGGCCGTTGCCACCGGGAGCCGCGAGGGATGAGGCACAAAGACCTGCCGACAACACAACGCCAACACAGGTACGAGATAAGAGCCTGTGGGCGCCACAACGATTGCTTCCGCGCATGCGATCCCTCTCTGGTATGAAAACCCGCCCGGAGAGGGCGGGGTTCGAAGGGATCAGAATACGGGAAAAACGGACCCTTCTCAAGCCAAATTCGGACGAATACGCCGCGGAAACGCGCGTGGCAACACGTCCAGTAACTCCGCCGGATGCGGCGTCCCAAAATCTGGGGGTTCTTACGGACAGGAAAGTGCGTCGTAACTTCCGGCGAAAATTACGAAGTCCGGATCGTCGGTCAGTCCGTCGCCGGTCAGGTCGCCCCGGGGCTCGAGAAAAGCCTGGTAGTAATCGGCGAAGATCACGAAATCCGTATCGTCGACGATCGCATCGCCGTTGAAGTCGCCCGGACAGGGCTTCATCGAGGAAACGTAATCGAGCGAGTTGCTGAGCAGAACGGCGCCATCCGTGCGGACAACCCATCCCGGGAAATACTCGACCTGCGAAGGCGGGAAAAACCCGACATCGACACGTCGGCGGAAGTTGTGCACGCTGGCGAGCATCCGGCCGTCGGACCACTGCAGCAGGCGACGGCCGCGCAGATCCGGATTGGCGCTCTGACGGATGCTGCCGATGCCCCCATCGAACTTGCGGACAAAGTTGGTGACGGGGTGGGCCGGAGCGAGATTCGACCCCAGCGTCGCGTTCGAACCCGAAACCGAAGGCGTGAGCGCACTCTCGGGAGTGATGTCGTAGCCCTGCGCAGTCCACCGGCCCTTGGGGCGGTTGTTGAGC
Source organism: Phycisphaerales bacterium (assembly GCA_016793015.1). GTDB lineage: Bacteria > Planctomycetota > Phycisphaerae > Phycisphaerales > UBA1924 > JAFEBO01. The sequence continues at coordinate 380 of JAEUJD010000094.1, read as the reverse complement.
GTTGCGGGGTTGGCGGCGTTCGAGTACAGCCCCACCACCACGCCTCCACCGGCGTCGACGTAATCGGCCAGCACGTTCCCGAAGCCGGGCGCGTTGGCAAAGTCGTTGTCACCCCAGAGCAGCAGCGAGCTGTACGGGCGGAGTGAATCAAGCGTGGGGGTTTGGGTCTGGAGCGCCGGCAGCGTATCGACCGCGCTGAACCGGCGCTGCAATGCCAGCCGGCTGCGGATCGACGCTGTTGGAATCGTGGTCTCCGAATGAAGGATGCCGACGTACGGGCGGGCGGTGTACATCAGCGCGTTCGCCATGATGCGCGTGCCGTTCGAGCTTTCCGCCCAGAATCCCGGATCGACAAACGACGAGGGCGGGTACATGCCAAG
>JAEUJD010000083.1 GCA_016793015.1 Phycisphaerales bacterium | reverse complement strand
TGCGGACTTTGTTCTGTTTGCCGCGGCGTACAACGAGTTGATTTGTCCGTGATGGGGCACTTCTATGGAGAAACGTCGGAAATCAAGCCGTGAAGAGCACCCGTTCATCTAGCCGAGCGAGAGCGGGAACTCTGCCGGTATGGGTTGAATTCGGCGCGTCGGGGCCGATCAGGTCTGCATCGGCCACGACTCGAATGCACGATTGAGGGCGGCGACCAGGTCGGGTACATCCTCCTTCGCCATGTTCCACACCTGATCGCAATCGATGCCCCAGTACACATGGACCAGGATATTTCGGCTCGCGACGATCTGACCCCACGGCAGAGATGGAACTCTGGAACGGCCTTCGTCGCTCACGCGTGCGGCCGCTTCGCCAATGACCTGGAGTGCGTTCACCAGAGCGCGGCGGAGCATGGAGTCGGCGTCAAGGTCTTCGCGGCGACGGTCTTTGATGTAGACTTGGACATCCGTGGCTGCGTCGAGCATGTGCTGAAGGCGCTCGCGGTCGTTCGGGCCGCCGGTGGCCGGATCACGCGGCATGGAGCATTCTCGCTTCGCGGAGGACCTGATCTCGGAAATAGCGGGAGAGCATTGGCGGGGTGCTCAGTTGGACTTCGCGCGCGAGCAATTCGCTTAATTCCATTTGCATTCCGGCGAATCGAAGCAGACTCGGGACGCGACCGGGTAGAAATTCGACCAGGATGTCGATGTCGCTGGTGGGGCGGAAGCCGTGGCCGCCTTCGGGGGTTTGCGCTCGAAGGATGCTGCCGAAAAGCGACAGACGGGCCACATCGTGCGCTTTGCAGAACGCGGCGATTGCGGCTTCGGGGAAGTTGATGCCGTGGATGACCATTGCCTTGGAATTGTATCGCACGGGTGGTTGAGGTAGAGCGATTGGCTATTTGAAGACTTCGAAGGCGGCGCGGGGCTTTTCGGCTTTTTGTTTTTCGGGATCGGGCTCGGCGGCTTTGGCGCGGGCGGGGTCGAGCTTCTTTTCTTTGATGAGGAAGTCGACGACGGCGTCGGCGCGCTTCTTTGCGAGGTCGGCGACGCGCTCGGGGGGGAGCTTGGTTGCTTCGATGAGCTGCGCTTCCATTTCTTCGAGCGGCGGCGGCGTGCCGGCGTCGGAGCCGATGCGGCGGACGGAGGGGGGCGGGGGCTGATTGGCGGCTTTGGCTTTTTCAATCTGCAATTGATCGAAGGCGATCATGGTTTGGTCTTTGAGTTGTTGATCGCTGAGTTTTTGCGGTGCGGCGCCCGGTTTGGCCTTGCCGAAGATGTTCTCGGCGTAGCGCTCGCGGAGGATCTGGCGGCGGAGTTCGAGGCTGTCGGATTCTTCTTCGATCTGGCCACGGACCATGAGCGAGATGCCGGGGCGGGATTCCATGCCTTTGGCGAGGGAGTCGAGTGCGGAGATGGATTCGGGGGAGAGTTCGAAGGAGCCGGCGGCGAAGGTGACTTGGGAGAGGTCTTGGCTGCCTCCTCCGAAGATGGCGCCGAGGATTTGGAATGGCGCGGTTGCGGCTTTGACGAGCAAACCGGTGAAGGCTTGCCAGATGACGCCTCCGAGGCTGAACTTGGGGTCGGAGAGTTCGCCGCTGACTGGGATCTTGCTCTTGATTTGATCGTTGGAATCGCGGAGGAGTGCGAGGCCGAGTTCGAGGGGTGCGTCGATGGCGTCTTTGCTTTGGACGCGCTCGCCGAGCTTCAAGTGATCGAAGGCGAAGTCGATCTCGCCGGTCATCTTGTCGTTTTCGATTTTGATGGGGATGGTCGTGGTCATGCGTCCGTCGGCCATTTGGTAGCCGAGGAAGCGGCCGGTGGGACCGGAGTAGGGCGGGACGGGGACGGTGGTGAGCTGGACCTTGATGTCGGCGCCGGGGGCTTCCTTGAAGGCGTCGAGCGTGCCGGTGAGGGCGAACTTGCCGCTCTGATTCACTTTGGCGGCGACGTTGATTTCGGAGGGTGCGCTTCCGGAGGTGCTGAAGGGCGCGGCGGTGACGGTGATGTCTTCGGCTGCGATGACTGTTGCCGGCGTGGTGGGGGTTGAAGAAGCGTCGGTAAGTTCGATGCTGCTGCCGGTCATTTCGAAGCGGTCGAGATAGATGTTGAAGGGCATGAGGCCGGCGAGGGTGAGTTAGCGGCGCTCGCCACTGGGGGGTTCTTTGGTGAAGCCTTCGGGGGGGATCATGGGCGGGGCGGCTATGAGGTTGAGGCCATCAACTGCGACGAGGGTTGCGTTGATGGATTTGTCGGCGGTGTTGAGTTTGAGGGTGTTGACCTTGGCGCTGGCGACGGCGAGCGCGGCGTTGCCGAACTTTTCGGTGCCGGCTTTGACGCCGGAGGCGGAGGTGTCGCCACTGAGTGTGATCGCGGGATCGGAACCGGGCGAAGCGTTGATGGCGAGATCGCCTTTGAATGCGGCTTCGCCGAGAGCGGCGGTGATGGGGCCGAGGGCGTCGCTTGCGCTGGCTTCGACGTTGCCGAGAATTGCGGCGCCGGTGTAATTGATTTTGACGCCGCCGGCGCTGGCGCGGGCGAGTGTCAGCGCGCCGTCAACGCCGAGAGCGCCGATTGTGGCTTTGGTTTCGCCGGTTTGCGGAAGCGGGGCGGCGGCGGTGAAGGTTTCGCCCTTGATGGTGCCTTTCCATTTGATATCGATGTCGGCGGCGGCGGTTGTATCGAGCGTTGCTTCGCTCTGGATATCGAGGGATTTTGCGCCGAGGACGACTTCTTTCTTCTCGCTGGATTCGAAGGCGAGGGGCGCGAGGACGGTTCGGCCGATCCAGCCGGATTTGGCGCCGCCTTCCTGAGGGAGTTCGGCGCGGAAGTCGCCTTTGAGAGAGAGGATGCTGTTGCCGAGGCGCGCGGGGGGGAGGGGCGCGAGCGCGGAGGCGGGGATGTAGGGGGATGCGGCGGCGGCGTTGAGGCCGGTGGCTTCGATCGAGCCGGCGATCTTGCGGGTGAGGGGTTCGATGATGCCTTTGATGTCGACCTTGCCATCGGCCTGGGCCTTGGCATGGAGGGTGAAGGGCGTTTTGAAGTCTTCGGTGCTCTTGATCGGGCCGGCATGGAGATTGAGATCGGAGGTTGCGAGTTTGACGGCGTCGGGCGCGGAGAGATCGGTGAAAGTGTGGCGATGGCCGGTGACATCGAACGAGGTGAGCTCGACGGTCCACGGATTTTGGACGTCGTTGATGAGTTGCTGGAGGCCGGTGAGGAGGCGGACGATTGGGTAGGGAATGGCGGCGAGGTCTTGCTTGGGAGCGGCTTCGACGGGTTTGGTTTCGGACTCGGGATGTGCGGCGCTGAGCAGGGCGTCGGCGACGCGCTGGGGGACGGTGCGGCCCTTGCTGAGTTCGAGGAGGCTTTCGCCGCCGAGGATGTCGATCTTGGCGATGGAGATGTTGCGGGTGTCGACGTTGACGTCGATGTCGGTGACGAGGACTTTGTCGGCACCGGCGTCGGCGCGGCCTTTGAAAAAGTCCTGCCAGGGGACGATGAGTTTGGGGGTGTCGACGGTGGCGGTGGAGACGTGGACCGTGACGACGCGGGGCGAGGCGACGGGCGCAAACTCGTAGGTGAGTTTGGCGGCGAGCTTGGCATGTTCGAGGCTGATATCGGTGTAGCGCATCGCGTAGGGCATGAAGCGAGAGGGGACGATGCCGGCGATTTCGATGTCGCCTTTGCTGGTGAGCGGATTGACCTGGAGCGTGCCGTTCCAGGTGACTTTCGCGCCTTCGTCGGTGGAGAACTCGATCTTCATCGGGTTCACGTACTCGGGGCGGGTGTCAACGTTGCTGATGTGGAAGGCGGCACCGGTGATGAGGCGCTCGAAGGGCTTGGGGGTGGAGAGGTCTTTGATATCGAGCTCGCCGTTTTCGACGGCGAGATCGCGGACGACGAGGCGCGGGATGTACTTGAGGGGCTCTTTGGGTTTGGCCTTCGGATCAACGGGGACGGGTTTGATGAGTTTGGAGAGGGTGTTGGTGCCGTCGGCTTCGACGCGGCCGCGGAAGAAGGGGGAGACGACTTTGACGGTGTCGAAGTGCCAGCCGCGGGAGAAAATGGTGTCGAGGGATTGGAAGTTGGCTTCGAAGCGATCGAAGGCGAAGACCTGTTCGCCGGAGAGGTCTTTGACTTCGAGCTTGTTGAGGGTGAGCCAGAAGGAGAAGGGATTGGTGTACGCGCGCTCGAGTGTGATGGTGGCGTTGAGGCGCTTTTGCACCTGAGGCACGATGATCTTGCGGATGATGAGGGGAACGGCGAAGAAGCCGAAGAGGGTGTAGAGGACGAGGGCGATGGGGAGGTAGGCGAGGAAGAATTTCTTCTTGCGGGACCAGCGCGGTGGAGACGCGGGTGCGCCGGCCGGTGGGGTGTTCGTGGGAGAGGGGCCCGTGGATGAATTCGACGGCATGCACATGGTTATACCACGGCCGTCGAGCGGCCTGCATGGCGGCCCGAATGGGAAAATGAAAACCGCCGCGATTCACGCGGCGGTTTTCGAGATCGGGAATGGGCAGAGCCGGACTTGAACCGGCAACCCCAGCATTTTCAATGCTGTGCTCTACCGATTGAGCTATCTGCCCGGAAAGTAGAGGGGGAAGAGTAGACGCGGCGGGGCGCGCGTCAAGGGGTGTGGGCGCCCGATTGCCGCGGCCGGTAACATGCGGGCATCATGGATGGTGCAAATGGGCGAACGGACGCCCGGAACATTCTTGCGGTGCGCGATCTGCGGGTGCGATTCCCGCGGCTTTCGGGGCTGCTTGGGAGACGGATCGGCTGGACCAACGCGGTGGATGGTGTTTCGTTTGAGATCGAATCGGGGCGGACACTGGGTCTGGTGGGAGAATCGGGGTGCGGAAAGACGACGGTGGGGCGCGCGGTGCTTGGCTTGATTCCGGTAGCAGGGGGCGCGATTACGTTCGATGGCGTTGATCTGCGGAGCGCGGTGCACGCGCAGCTGCGAAGGCTGAGGCGGGAGCTTCAGATCGTGTTTCAGGATCCGGGAGGGTCGCTGAATCCGCGGATGCGGATCGGGGCGATCGTGGGTGAGCCGCTGATTGTGCACGGGGTGGAGAAGCGGGGCGAGCGGCTGCGCGAGCGGGTGGGTGCGTTGCTCGAACGGTGCGGGATGCCGGGGGACTGCGTGGATCGGTTTCCGCATCAGTTTTCCGGAGGGCAGAAACAGAGGATCGCGATCGCGCGGGCGATTGCGCTCCAGCCGAAGTTGATCGTGTGCGACGAGCCGACGAGCGCGCTCGATGTTTCGGTGCAGGCGCAGATTTTGAATTTGCTGAAGGATTTGCAGCGCGAGTTTGGGATGTCGTACCTGTTCATCAGCCACGACATGAACGTCATGCAGCATGTGTGTGACCGGATCGCGGTGATGAATGCGGGGAGGATTGTCGAGGAGGGGACGATGAATGAGGTGCTGTATTCGCCGCGGGATGAGTACACGCGGCGGCTGTTGAGTGCGGTGCCGGTGGCGGACCCGAAGCGGCGAGCGGTGTGAGCGGAATCGCAAATGGGCAAATCGCAAAGTGGAAGCAGGCAGGGCAGTGTCGTGCTGCTGCACACGTTGGCGGATGGGGCGGTGCATCTCGACTGGATGATTGAGCGGGCGGAATCGGGGTCTGGGCTGATCACGTTCCGGTTGGATGTGGGCGTCGATCTCTCGAAGGCTGGCGGGTTTTCGGCGGAACGGATCGGCGACCACCGGAGGGAGTATTTGGCGTACGAGGGCGCGGTCTCGGGCGGGCGGGGGGAGGTTGTTCGGATCGCGGAGTTCGGCGTCCTGGAATTGGTCGAGTCCGGCGGGGGGCTTCGGGTTGTTTGGGCGCGGGGCGCGTCGGGGGGCCGAATGGAATGGTCCGGGGAGCAGGAAATTGGGCCGCGCTGGAAGTTTGTCGGTGTGGTATGCTGAAACCGTTCCATCTGCAGCACTAGCACCAAAGGGGAGCATTTCATGCGTCAGCCTTTGCAATCGCCGGATGCGTTTGGGAATACGAATGGTGGGGGCGGGTTGCCTCCGATTGGCCAGAGCGGGAACGTGTTCAGACCGGGTTCTTCGGGACTCGGGTCTGCGGCACCAGCGGGCGGCTCTTCGAGCTCGGGTGCAGGGCAGGGCTTGGGTGGCGGATCGTCGTCGGGCGGTGGTTCGGGGGTGATGCCGCCGCACGATGGGCCGGAGGCGAAGCCGAAGATCACGGCATTCGAGCAGAAGGGCGGAATCGGGCGGACGGAAGATTCGTGGCAGCGCAAGACCAACAAGACGGGCGTGGGCGCGACGCACGTGAAGACGTTTCACGCGAAACTGACCGGCGAATCGCTGGAGTTTCTGGATAAGCAGATCAATGACTGGATGGATGCGCACCCGGATCACGAGGTGAAGTTCTCGACGTCGACGGTGGGCGAGTGGACCGGAAAGTTGAAAGAGCCGAACGTGATCATTCAGGTTTGGGTGTGAGGAAAGGGCCAAAGGGCCAAATTCTCAAAGAGCCAAATAAGAATGGCGGCGTTGCCGCGATCCGATAGAACGGACGCGTGTGTGGCATTGCCGGGATTTTCTCGACGGATGGGGTGTTGTCGGCGGCTCGAAGAGCGGCGGTGGAAGCCATGCGCGATCGGATGGCGCATCGCGGGCCGGATGGATCGGGTTTGTGGGAGGGCGCGGGCGCTGCTATAGGGCATCGAAGGCTTGCGGTGGTTGATCTGAGCGATGCTGCATCGCAGCCGATGGGGACGGCGGACGGGCGGTTCGTGCTCGCGTATAACGGGGAGTTGTACAACGACGCGGAAGTGCGGCGGGATCTGGAAGCGATTGGTGTTTCGTTCCGGACGGCGAGCGATACGGAAACGATGTTGCAGGTGCTGGCGACCTGGGGGCAGGAGGGGCTGAGGCGCTGCCGCGGGATGTATGCGTTTTGCTTCGTGGACACGGCGCGCCGGGTGGTGCTGCTGGGGCGCGATCCGCTGGGCGTGAAGCCGCTGTATTTTTCGGTGAGGCCGGAGCGGAAAGACGAAGGTGCATCGTGCGTTGTGGCGAGCGAGCTTTCGGCGTTTGGCTCGCTGCCGGGGTTTGATGTGCGACCGGATGCGCTGGGTGTCGCGGCGTACCTGACGACTTCGCGAACGACCTTTGCGGAGCGGACATTGTTCCGCGGCGTGTCGATCGTGCGGCCGGGTCAGCTCGTGCGGATCAATTACGCGGGGGAATCGATCCGGGTGTCGATGCACGAGGTGGCGGAAGCACCGGGCGCGGCTCTTGATGATGTGGAGACGGTGATTCGTGAGAGCGTCGCGGCGCACCTGCGGAGCGATGTGCCTCTCTGCGCGTTGCTGTCGGGCGGGCTTGATAGTTCGATCATCGCGGCGGTGGCGTGCGGGCATTTGCCGGCTGGCTCGAAGTTGAAAACGTACTGCTCGGGTGCGAAGGGTGCGACCGCGCCGGGCGGGGATGACTTTGCGTTTGCGCGGATGGTGGCGGAGCGATTGGGGACGGGGCACTACGAAGCGCCCGTGACGCAGGAATCGTTCGGGCGGGTGTGGGGCGAGATGGTTTCGAAGCAGGTTGTGCCTCTGAGTACGCCGAATGAAGTGGCGATCTTTGAAGTTGCGAGCATGCTGCGGGCGGACGTGGGCGGTGCGGGTGGGGGGCACAAGGTTGCGCTCAGCGGTGAAGGTGCGGACGAGTTGTTCGGGGGCTACGACCTCGCGCTGATGCAGAGTGCGCGGTATCGAGAAGGATCGCATCCGCTGGTGCAGAAGCATGCGGATCTTGGGCCGGGTGGGTTTGAGTTGCGGGCGAATGCGTGGCTCAGTCCGGATGCGTATGACGACGTGTTGATTCCGGATTTCCTGGCGCGGATCGGGCGTGGCGACGAACTCAGGGAAGTCTTCGAGCGAGAGTTCCGCGTGTGCGAGGCCAGGGCAGAGGAACGCGGGAATGTTGATCCGCTGCAGGCGCACCTGATTTTTCAGCAGCGGATGAATCTCTCGGGCCTGCTGCTCCGCCTCGATACCGCGACGATGCTGGCGGGCGTGGAAGGGCGCACCCCGTTCGCGGATGTGCGGGTGCGGGCGCTGGCGGAATCGCTTCCGATGCGGGACAAGTTTGATGCGAGCGGCGAGCCGGCGGTGGGCAAGACGAAGATCGCGCTGCGAAGGGCGTTTGCAGGCGTGCTGCCGGATGGGGTGATCGGGCGGGAGAAGGCAAGTTTCCCGCTGCCGTTTCAGAATTGGATTGGATGCGCTCGGCGGGCGATGCTCGAAAGCGAAGGACTGCGCGAGTTTGTGCGCGAGGACGCGATCCAGGCAGCGGCGGCGAATCCGTCGCAGTACTGGCATCTCGCGTGGCCGATGGCGAATCTGGCGCACTGGCTTGAGGCGGTGGCTTCAGAGTCGAGGTTGCGAAGTTCCGTTGCGGCGTGAGGAAGGGATCGAGAGAACGCGGAGTGGCGGAGTTTGCGGAGATTCGCGGAGAAAGGCAAGGGCGTTGGACGGAGATCGGAATTGGCGAGCAAAGATCTTCGCGTCCCCTGATGGACTCTCTCTCTCTCTCTCTCTCTCTCTCTCTCTCTCTTCGGTCAATTGTCTTCTCCGCGTCCCTCCGCAGACTCCGCTACTCCGCGTTCTCTCTCGTCTTCACCGTGTGGTATCGGCGAGTCGTTGTAGTGCGTGTTCGTCCATACGCCAGACGTGCCAGCCCGACATCTCGTGCGCGCCGAGGTTCTTGTAGAACTCCTGCGCGCTGGTGTTCCAATCGAGCACGGCCCACTCCATGCGGCGGCAGCCTCGCGAGCGGGCGATGGAAGCGAGTTCGATGAGCAGCGATTTTCCGATGCCTTGTCCCCGGGCGTTGGGGCGGACGTACAGGTCTTCGAGGTAGAGGCCGACGGCGCCGGACCAGGTGCTGAAGTTCATGAAGTAGACCGCCGCGGCCTGCGGCGTGCCGTCGACCTCGCCGATGAGGGCCTCGGCGCAGGGGCCTCTGCCGAAGCCCATGCCGAAGAGATACTGCCGGAGTGAGGGCTCGTTGGATTGGACGGCATCGGGCTCGCGTTCGTAGGCGGCGAGTTCCTTGATCATGGAGAGGATGAAGCCGACATCTTCGGGCTTGGCGGGGCGGACGCGCAGTTTCGGCGTGGATTCGGGCATGCCGGAGAATACGGCATGACGGGGAGTGGGCCGGACGGGTCTCGGGCGTCGGGAATTCCGGTCGCGTATTCTGTGCGACCGATACACCTGCTCGGAACGTTTTTTCACGGTTTGTCAGGAGCCTCTTCGCATGTCTCGTTTTCTCAGCATCGTCGCCCTCGTGTTCAGTGCGCTTGTCTTTGGCGGCTGCCAGGCGCAGCGCAATCTCGATCTTGTTCGCGAGATGGGCGACCGAAACTACGCGCTCGAGAACTATCCCGCGGCGCTCAGCGACTATCAGGAATATGTCACGCGCAAGCCGGACGGCGTGGATGTGCGTTATTCGCTGGCCATGACGGAGATGAAACTCGGGCAGCCCCAGTTGGCTCGCGAGCAGTTGTACCAGTGCCTAGCGGTGCACCCGGACAACCAGAAGTACGCGGACGGCCTGGCGCAGGCCTTGCTTGCGTGCAACGAGCGGGAAGAGTTGATCACGTTCCTGACGCGTGAAGCGCGGGATCGCGGGCGTCCGGGCGACTACGAACGGCTCGGGCATTACCAGTTCCTGCTCGGTAACGTGGACGAAGCGAAGCTCGCTTTGATCACCGCGGCGAAACTGGAGCCTGTCAAGACGATCAAGCCTCAGATGGAACTGGCCAACCTGTATCGCAGCCTGGGTGATAAAGAGAACGAGCTCAAGCGGCTGCGGATGGCCTTGTACATCGAGCCTCGGAACCAGGAAATCCAGAAGCGGATCCGCGAGTTGGGTGAAGTTCCTGGTCCGAGCTATGTGCTGCGGCCGGAATAAGGGATCATCGTGCCGGAGCGCTCTCGACGGCGGGCACCCCGCCCGGCCCTTGATTTTTGTGCCGGGGAACCGAACACTTTGCATTGCAAAGCACGTAGTCTCGAGAGTGGAGACACCCGACTATGCAACTGGATGATGCGCTCCGGCAGATCGCCGATATTCGACAGCACATGGTTCGGAGCGAGGTGTTCAGGGGCTGTCGCGCCGCAACGGTTGGGTTTTCCGGCGCTGCGGGGGTAGCCGGCGCGCTGCTTCAGCCGTACTGGGTCGCCGCCCCGGATTCGGATTTGGGGCGTTATCTCGCGCTTTGGGTTGGAATAGCGGCGACAAGTCTTGCGATAGGCGGTTCTGAAATGTTCTGGCGAGCATGGCGGGCGGGCCCGGGCCTGGCTCGGGAACAGACGATTCTTTTGACGCAGCAGTTTCTTCCGTCGCTTGTAGTGGGCGGGTTGCTGACGGTGTGCGTCGCGCGGGGTGCGCCGAATGTGGCGTGGATGTTGCCGGGTCTGTGGTCGTTGCTGTTCGGGCTGGGTGTGTTTGCGGCGCATCGGCTTTTGCCGCGGCAGATTCTCTGGGTGGGCACGTTCTTTGTTGTGTGCGGGTTCGCGTGCCTTTGGTGGGGGCGTGGCGCGAGCGTGCTTTCTGCGTGGCAGATGGGGATCAGTTTCGGCGGAGGACAGCTGCTGAGCGCGCTTGTGCTTTACTGGAATCTGGAGCGATCCGATGCCCCGTCGCCGTGAAATGAAGGATGTTCAGATCGCAGATGAACAGCCGGGCGAGCGGGCGTCCGGGCGCCCGGGGCGCTTCTCCTACGAAGGGCTCGATCGGGTTTTGCACGAGAAGGCGCGGCTCGGCATTCTCGCGTCGCTTGCGGCGCACGGGGGAGGCCTGCTATTCAACGATTTGAAGAAGATGTGCTCGTTGACCGACGGAAACTTGAGTCGGCACTTGGCGGTACTGATCGAGTCGAAGCTGGTGGAGGTCGGGAAGGGCGTGAGGGGCAGCCGGGATCAGACGGCGTATCGGCTGACCGCAACCGGTCGTCGGCGGTTTTCCGAATACATCGGTGTTCTCGAGAGCGTGGTCGCGGACGCTCAGAAGTCGCGGTCGGGGCTTCGAGCGGCGGACGCGAGGTGGTCGCCCGGGTAGGGCGGCCCGGCGGAAATTCGGGTTGGGGGCTTGATTCCCGCAACCGACTTTGCAACGCAAAGTAAATTGGACGAAGAGCGGGCATCGGGCGAACACGAGGCATGCCGGGAACGTCCCGCATGAACGACTCCGCGGTTTCGCTTTGCGGTGCAAAGTAATCTTCAGGAAAGGCCTGTGCCGTGAAAACAAGAGTCCTGTTCGTGCTTCTCTTGGCGATTGCCGGCTGGCGTGGCGCATCTGCGCAGCCGGTGGACAAGGACAAACTCGATGGGTACTTCGATCGGCTATCTGAGAAGGACAAAGCGATGGGGAGCATGACCATCACCAGAGATGGCGTCATTTCCTACACACGCGCGATCGGGTTTGGCGAGGTCAACGGCAGCGAGGAGAAGCCGCTCACCGCGTTCTCACGCTTCCGGATCGGCTCGGTCTCGAAGATGTTCACGGCGACGATGATTCTCCAGCTCGTTGAAGAGGGCAAACTAAAACTGACGGACACACTCGACGGGTACTTTCCCCGTGTTCCCAACGCACCCAAAATCACGATCGAACAGATGCTGGCCCATCGCAGCGGAATCTCGGACCTTACGGAAGATCCGGAATTCCGGAACTGGAAAGTCGAGCCAAAGTCACGGGATGACGTGGTCGCGCGGATATCGGGGCGAGCGCCGGAGTTCGAGCCTGATGCGAAGTTCGGCTATAGCAATTCGGGGTACATCCTGCTCGGATACATCATCGAGCAGGTGACCGGCATGGTTTATCAGGAAGCGCTCAAGGCGCGAATCACTTCCAGAATCAGGCTCGCCGACACGTACCTCGGCACCGGCAAGATCGATTTCAGTTTGAAAGAGGTTCAATCGTATCGATACGGCACGGGATGGACCCCCGAACCGCAAACCCATCTCAGCGTGCCGGGCGGCGCGGGAGCGATCATCTCCACGCCCGCCGACCTGGCGAAGTTCATCCAGGCTCTCTTCGACCTGCAGTTGGTGACGAAGGCGACCCTCGATCGAATGACGCAAGCGGAGCTCGGAATGCAGAGGTATTCCATCGATGGCCAAACGCTGTATGGGCACGGGGGTGCTATCGATGGTTTCAGGGCCCTGCTGCTGTATCTGCCCAACGAGAAACTGGCGATCGCCTACACAACGAACGGAATGAGATATCCGATCGCGCAAATTGTGGAAGACGCGCTTGCGATCGCCCGCAGCAGGCCGTTTCAGATCCCCATCTTTGAGTCGGTATCGGTCGCAACGGATGTACTGGACCTGTACGTCGGAGAGTACTCGAGCCCGAACATGCCGGTGAAGCTCACGATTTCGAGGACGGGTACCGTTCTTACGGTGCAGCCCGAAGGAAAGTCGGCAGCCCAACTCGAAGCCACTGCGCGGGACGCGTTCAAGTGCGAACCAATGGGCCTCGTCATCGAATTCGATGCAGCGAAGAAGCAGATGACGCTGAAACGCAGGGGACGCGAAACTGTGTTTACGAAGAAATAGGTCGTGCGGCTGGCCGATAGCCGCGGGCCCTTGGGCGGACGTGCTTCTCCCGCCTTTGGCCTCCCTTCGCTTCGGTGGCGCATCGGGGTCAGCGGTAGACAGGATTTGACCGGCCGGCGAGTCCTTTCTACCATTCATCCGGATAAAAGGATGAAAGAGCGGCTCTCGGACATTCCCGTGGCGATGCGACTGGCGGTCTTGGCGGACAAGACCCGGCTTCGGCTGCTGCGCGTTCTGGAAGGGGCCGAACTGTCGGTGGGCGAATTGGCGCAGGTGTTCCAGAGTCCGCAGTCGACGATCAGCCGCCATTTGAAGGTGCTGGCGGATGCGGGCTGGATCGTGCGTCGGAGCGAGGGCACGGCGACGTTTTATCGCATGGTGCTCGATGATCTGACGACTTCGGCGCGGGCGTTGTGGTTGACGATTCGCGATCAGCCGGCGCAGGGAGATCGGGCGGAACATGCGGAAGATGTGAGGCGGGTTGGCGCGGTTCTCGATGAACGAAGAACGGATAGCCAGGCGTATTTCGGGCGTGTCGCGGGCGAGTGGGACGAGGTGCGGCAGGAGCTTTTCGGCACTCGGTTTACCCTGAATGCGTTGCTCGAGTTGTTCGCGGCTTCGTGGGTCGTTGCGGACCTTGGGTGCGGGACGGGGAATATCGCGGAGTTGCTTGCGCCGGTGGTGAAGCGGGTGATCGCGGTGGATCAATCGGGCCCGATGATCGATGCCGCGAAGAGGCGGCTCAAGGGCGTGAAGAACGTCGAGTTCATCGAGAGCGAACTGTCGACCCTGCCGATCGCAGCGGGAAGTGTCGATGTCGCGGCGTTCGGGCTTGTGCTGCACCACGTTGCGAAGCCGGAATTGCCGCTGAAAGAGGCGGCGCGGATTCTGCGGAGCGGAGCGGACGGCGACGGAGTTCCCGGACGTGTGCTGGTGGTGGATATGGTCCGGCACGATCGCAGCGAATATCGGCACCTGATGGGGCACCAGCACCTTGGGTTCTCGCGGGAGAACATCGAATCTCGCTTTGTGGCGGCGGGGCTTGAGCCGATGAGTTTTCGCGAGCTTCCGGTCGATCCGGACGCCCGCGGGCCGGGGCTGTTTGTGGCGACGGCGAAGGTGGGAACGGGTGGAAGCATCGGGGGACGAAAGAAGTAGTTGATCACAGCTCCCGGGCGGAGTGCCCAGGGGGTTTGAACGGTTTGTTGTGGACCCATTGATTCAGGAGCGGATGGAATGACGAGCATCGCGACCAAACCCAAGACACTGACCAAAGAAAGCGGCAAAGCCAAAGTGGCGGCCATGGACTACAAGGTCAAGGACATCAACCTGCACGACTTCGGCCGCAACGAGATCCGTCTCGCGGAAACCGAAATGCCGGGCCTGATGGCCATCCGCGCCGAGTACAAGGGCAAGAAGCCGCTGAAGGGCGCGAAGATCATGGGCTCCTTGCACATGACGATTCAGACGGCGGTGCTGATCGAGACGTTGGTCGAGCTCGGCGCTGATGTGCGCTGGGTTTCGTGCAACATCTTCAGCACGCAGGATCATGCTGCGGCCGCGGTGGTTGTTGGTAAGGACGGAACTCCGGACAACCCCAAGGGCGTGCCGGTGTTTGCGTGGAAGGGCGAGACGCTCGAAGAATATTGGTGGTGCACCGATCAGGCGCTCATGTGGCCCGACGGCAGCGGCCCGAACCTGATCCTGGACGACGGCGGCGACGCGACTCTGCTCGTGCACCGCGGCGCTGACTGGGAGAAGGCCGGCAAGGTGCCGAAGTTCAACGAGGCGAAGGACCCGGAAGAATGGGGCTACATCCTGCAGCTCTGCGAGCAGCAGCAGAAGAAGAACCCCGGCCGCTGGTCGAAGGTGATCAAGGACATTCGGGGAGTCTCGGAAGAGACGACGACGGGCGTGCACCGTCTCTATCAGATGATGGAGCAGGGCAAGCTCGCGTTCCCGGCGATCAACGTGAACGACAGCGTGACCAAGAGCAAGTTCGACAACCTGTATGGTTGCCGCCACTCGCTGACGGACGGGATTCTGCGTGCGTCGGACGTGATGCTGAGCGGAAAGATCTGCGTGATCCTTGGCTACGGCGACGTGGGCAAGGGCTGCGCGCAGTCGCTGCGTGGCCAGGGCGCCCGCGTGATCGTGACCGAAATCGATCCGATCTGCGCTCTGCAGGCGGCGATGGAAGGCTATGAAGTGACGACGCTTGAGGATGTGCTCGAGCGCGCTGATGTGTTCATCACGGCGACGGGCAACAAGGACATCATCACCGTCGAGCACATGTCGCGCATGAAGGACAAGGCGATCGTCGGCAACATCGGCCACTTCGACAACGAGATCGACATGGCCGGCTTGAAGAAGTTCAAGGGCATCAAGACGATCAACATCAAGCCGCAGTACGACGAGTGGGTCTTCCCGGCGAGCAAGGGCAAGCCGGCGCACAGCGTCATGATCCTGGCCGAGGGCCGCCTCCTGAACCTCGGCTGCGCCACGGGCCACCCGAGCTTCGTGATGAGCTGCTCTTTCAGCAACCAGGTGATGGCTCAGATCGAGCTGCACAACAACTCGGGCAAATACGAGAAGAAGGTGTACACGCTCCCGAAGCACCTCGACGAACGCGTCGCCCGTTTCCACCTCGACAAGCTCGGCGTGAAGCTGACCAAGTTGAGCAAGGATCAGGCTGACTACCTCGGCGTTCCCACCGAAGGCCCGTACAAGCCGAATCACTATCGCTATTGATTGAAAACCATCGAGCCCCGGGCGCGAGAGCGTCCGGGGCTCTTTTCAGGAACTGCTCTTCGGTGTCCTGCTTTTCGAAGTCCGGCGCGGGCCGAGGAACGACCCGCCAAGAAGCGAGAACCGCACGATGTGGGCGAATTCGATCAAGCCGGGCCCTGCCGATATCCGCGATGTTTTCGCACAGAAGCGGGCGACGTTCAGTTTCGAGTTCTTCCCGCCCAAGACTGCGGACGGCGCGGAAGAGCTGTACAAGCACATCACGGATTTGGAGCAGCTGCGCCCGTCGTTTGTGAGTGTGACGTACGGCGCGGGCGGCTCGACGCGTGATCTGACCAACAACCTTGTGGTACGGCTGAAGACGCAGACGCCGCTCGATCCGATGCCGCACTTGACGTGCGTGGGGCACGATGAAAAGCAGATCGACGAGATCCTGCAGAAGTACGCCGAGGCGGGGATCAACAAGATACTGGCGCTCCGGGGCGATCCGCCCAAGGTGAAGCCGGGGGAGGTGATCGAAGATCCGTACAAGCATTTCAAGCAGGCGAGCGATTTGGTGCGGGCGATCAGGAAGTTCAACGAGGCTGGCCGCCATCCGAACAAACGCGGCTTTGCGATCTCGGTCGCGGGTTTCCCGGAAGGGCACCCCGACACGCCCAACCGCGTGGTCGAGATCGAGCGGATGAAGTCCAAGTGCGACGAGGGCGCGGACTTCATCGTGACGCAGCTCTTCTTCGACAACCACGATTTCTTCGATTACCGCGACCGGTGCGGGCTGGCGGGTATCGACCTGCCGATAATCGCGGGAATCATGCCGATCACCTCGATGCCGGGGATGCGGAAGATGGCCGAGCTCGCACTTGGAGCACGCTATCCCGCGCCGCTGCTTCGTGCGCTGAACCGCACTGGGGGCGATGAGCAGGCGGTGAGGCGGGTGGGGGTGCATTGGGCGACGGAGCAGTGCCGCGACTTGCTGGATCACCGGGTGTCGGGCCTGCACTTTTACACGCTGAATCGCTCGACGGCGACGAAAGAGATTTACGCCACGCTGGGCGTGCAGAACAGCCTTGATCTGGCGTGATCGCTCGCCCGAATCAGACCGGGTGCGCAGTGTTGATCGCAGTGACGGGTGCGCCCGGGATACAGCATTGCACAAGGCAATCGATAAGCAGGCGTATTCCCTTGCCTTCGACGCCTGAAATAAGCGAGCGACCGCTGGCGCTCGGGTGTGAAGCCAGCATTTCACGAATCAGCGAATCCGCGTGCGAGGCGGTGGCCGGAATCGTGCTCCAGGCGTGCAGTGTGCGTGGCACGTTCAGGTCGGGGTGGTGCAGGCACACCATGCGCTTCATCGAAGCCGGGTTGACGGCGGTGAAGTAGCCCGCCTCCCAAAGCCACCAATCCCGGTCGAGCGACCGTTCGCTGAAGACAAGCAGCAGCCACTGGGCGGAGCGAAGCACCTCACCCGCGCGGGCGTGCCAATGCTGGTCAAGCTGCAGGTTCGCTGAGCACGACGCGACGACGGTGCCGCCGCCCAGTCCGTCGAGGGCGTCGGCGAAGTTGCGAGCTGCTTTGGTTGTCTTGCCGAGTGGGTGACCGATATGAATTCGGAGGGGTGAATTCTGCTGGGACATAGGAGTCTTTCCGTCGTCAGGTCGAGGTGCACTGATTCGAGACGCTGGAGGCGGCGCGGCGCGCGGGTGTCAGGTTGGTGGTGGAGGCGTAGCGGAAACGGCCGACTGGTTCTTCCGCTTGCTCAGGTTGGCATTCCGCTGTCGCAAGTTTTTCGGCGATGCATCGGAGCAGGCCGGGAAGGGATGTCGCTCGAAGCACTTCTGCCGCCACGTCCTGCGGGCGGGCCGGACCCGTCCCAAGCAGGAGCCATTCGCACGAAATGCCGTATGAACGGGCGATCTCGCTGAGAAAAGTCACCGACGGGTGACCGTTGGAGAGGTACCTGCGCACCGTTTCCGGGTGCGTTTTGGTGCGTATGCCAATCCGCCTGCAGCTCTCGCCATTGAGTGCGAGCCTGAGGCGATCGCGTATCGCATCGAGCGAGCACGCGGGTTTAGTTTCGACAGACTCAGTAATGCGCAACGCGCTTCGAATGTCCGACATGTTGACTCCGTTTTCTTGCCGCGGCACGCACGCGCGTGCTTCATCGCGGCAAATTGCCCACACCAGCTCCCCACCCCAACTCTCCGCAACAAGCCCGTCCACCAACCCCCCCCCCAACCCGATTCCCGCGCCCATCGGCGGGGACCTGGCCTGAAAGACACGCCCGCGCTCGGCTTTGAATACCGCGCGTTGTAACTGTGAATCACTTCTTTGTAAGGTCGGCGTGGATTCCGACCAGCGTTTGCGTCAGCGCTTTCTGCACCTCGGGCTCGAACAACTCCGGGTTTTCGCCGAGCATGTTCAGCAGCTTGATCGAGACGGCCTGGCCATACAGGCGGTCGTTCAGCGCCAGATCCTGCTCCGTGCCGTACGTGCGAAACGACAGGATGAGCGAGATCGCGAGGCTTTCGGCGGGGTTCGCAGGATCGTGCTCGCGGCCGAGGTCGCAATTGGTAAAGGAGCAGAGCTGATCCATCCAGGATTCGAGTTCATCCCAGAAATCCTGTGTGACTGCGACAACCAGAGGCTCGGCAGAGGCGCGAGCAGACCCGGGGGCGATGGCTCCAAGACAGAGGACCACCAGCAGGATCGTCCGTAAAAAAAGGACCCTTCCCATAACGATTCTCCATGTGTCTGAGAGGCGCCAACCTCAGAGACATGGAATGGGCGGGACAAAGAGGGGTCGTGTGACACAGACTTGTGGAAATCGGGTAAGATTTCTACATTCCCGTGGAGGGGGTGGGCGTTATCGAAAGTTGGGCATTCGTGATGGGACGCTTCGCCGACAACTTGGGTCCGGTACCGCAAGGGCCGGAGAACTCCGAGCCGGATTCGCTGGATCGAATTCGCACCGGTGATCGGACCGCCGCCGCGGAGTTTTTGACGCAGAACGAAGCGCTCATCCGCAGGCGGTACCGACAGAAGATGGGGCGGGCGATGCGCCGCCTCTGCGACTCACAAGAGCTCGTTTCCACGATCGCGCGACGGTTCGACAAGATGGTGAGCGACGGCGAAGTTCGGGCAGCGAGCGAGCGCCAGCTTTGGGCGCTGATCTTTGCAATCGGCGATCACGCGCTTGCCGACAAGGCGCGGATCCTTCAGCATCTCGAGCGCGTGGAAGGTCCGGACTCGGACGTCGCGAAAGAGTGGCGGATCCGATTCGCGCGGGCCGAGCGTGCGGCCCCGGACGGCATGGAAGCAGAATTGGATTCGATGCTGCGTTCGCTCGAACACCCGATTGATCGACAGATCCTCACAATGTGGTTGATGGGAATCGAATTGCAGGTGATCGCATCTGAATTGTCGATGGAGCCCTCGGCGGCGCGAAAGCGCTGGGAGCGGATACGCATGCGATTGCGGGTGTCCGCGGATCAGGAGCAGTAAGTATGTTAAGACTTGTTTCCGTCAAGCGTTCGTCCGCGGGCGAGTCGATGAGCGGGTTGTCGCGTTTGCTCGCGGCGTCTTCGTATCTGTCCGACAACGAATTGGCGGACGTGATTGTCGAGAACTGCTCGGGAATTGATTCGCTCGGGCTTGAGCCTTTCCTGCGAGCCGTCCCGGATCTTGCTGCACGGCCCGTCGCGCTCGATGCCGCGATTGAAGTGACCCTGCAGTCGATGCGGCGGAGTGGTGTCGAAGCGGACGAAGCCGCCGCGAACCTTGCGAGTGCCTATCCCGCGCTCGGCCCGGCGATCCGCACCGCTCACGCCCTCGGCGAAGCGATGGTGAGCACGACCTCGCTCGCGATGTCGCAGAATGGACGCGAGGCGATCACACTTCCGTTTGATGTCGGTCCGCTGATGGCGAACGGAATGTCGCGGTACCAGTTGCATCAGTTGCTGGGCGTTGGCTCCGAAGGTCCGGTCTACCTTGCTCAGGACCGCTCGCTTTCCGAACCCGGGAGCCCGGCATGGGTGGCAATAAAGCACGTCGGGACTGTGGCGGATGAAGCGATCCGGGCGCGGAAAGTGATCCACCCGGCCGTTGTGCGAGCTCTCGACAAAGTGCCGGGGCCGGGCGGGACCTGGATGCTGGTGTTCGAGTTTGTGCGGGGCGGATCCCTCGAAAAGAAGTGGGGCGGCAAAACGCTGCCAGATCGTGCGGAGAGTGCAGCTCGGATCGCCGTCCAGATTGCCAAGGGCGTCCAAGCTGCGCATTCGGCGGGATTGGTGCATCGCGATCTCAAGCCGGGCAACGTGCTCCTGCTCGATGATGGCACGCCGAAGGTTTCAGACTTTGGCATCAGTCACAACCTCAACTCCCGCGCGACATCCGATCGGTCGGGTTCGCTCGGCTTCATGTCGCCCGAGCAGTATCGCGGCGCTTCCGCAACAGTGCAGGATGACGTGTACGGGCTCGGCGGTGTGCTCTTCTGGATGCTGACCGGCGCTTGTCCGAACGGGGCAAACAAGCAGGCAGCGATCGAACTACTGAGCGGCGGTGCCGCGAACCGGGACGAGTTGTTGGGGAAATCGCTCGCCGACGCAGATGAGGACCTTCGGGCCATCGTCTTCCGCGCTCTCGCATTTGATCCGGATGACCGCTACGCGTCCGCGGATCGCTTTGTATACGACCTCGAGACGTGGCTCGCCCACGAGCCGCTGCGATGGACGCGGCCTTCACTTCGACGGCGGTACAAGCTTGCGGTCAAGCGGTCACCCCGCGCGTGGGCGTTTGCGGGGATCGGCGCCGTGGGCGCAATTCTTCTCGTGATGTGCACCGGTTACATGGTTGGAAACGCGGAAGTGAAGAGGGAGATCGCCGCGAACGAATTGCTCAGCCAGAAGGCGCTCGACCAGCAGCAGCGGCTACAGGATGCGAACATGGTCACCGCACTTCTGGCAAAGTACTTGCGGATGTCGAG
Source organism: Phycisphaerales bacterium (assembly GCA_016793015.1). Lineage (GTDB taxonomy): Bacteria > Planctomycetota > Phycisphaerae > Phycisphaerales > UBA1924 > JAFEBO01. Next base: position 6,930 of record JAEUJD010000083.1, on the reverse strand, counting down.
CGATGACGCGGCCGGCCCGAACTGGCTGCACGGCCTGACGTTTCTGGAATCGACTTTCGGATCACGCGCCGCGGGTGACGTGACAGACACGGAAAAGCTCTGGTTGAGGCGGGTCGCAACGGCGAAATCAGCGATCGCTGAAGCCAAGGCAAAGGGCCAGGGTGACGGGATCGAATCATTGATGCTGGAGTCTTCTTTGTGCCTGTGGTTGCTGCGCGCGAAGAACGGGCGGGAGGCACTCGAGCATCTAGACTCGGTTGAGCCACGCTGGCGCAGGATGTTGCCGGCAAACGACGAGTGGTTTATCTACATGGATGTTTTCCGCTGGTGCGGCGAGTTGCTCACGGTCGATCCGGCGGCGCCGGACGCCAGGGAGCGCCGCACGGCGCTGTACATCGCGGCGGTCAATCGGGCGAAGGACTTGGGTGAGACCGGGCGGCCCGTGCGCATGCTTCTCGAAAAGATGAAGACGATCGCGGAGTCGGATCAGATCGTGCCACCGAGCGGTGCGGGCGAGGCTGAACCGGCGGATGGATCCGAAGCGAACGCGAAGAGATGAATCCAGTGCGTTTGCCCGACTAGTTTGGATCGGCGCGCGCGCTGCGATCGTCCTCCACAGCGGGCAGTGCCGGCTCCGGTGCCGCTCGATCCTTCGGCGGAGTCCACCCACCACCTAGGGCCTTGTACAGCCGCACGATCGTGGCGAGCTGACTGAAGCGAACCTGTGCGAGCGTGTTCTCCGCGGGGAAGAGCTGCTGCTGCGCCTCGAGCACCTCGAAGTACGATGCCTTGCCCGCCGAGTAGCGTTTCATCGAGACGTCCACGGCCTCGGCAAATGCCTTGACGCTGCGTTCCTGTTCGACGCGGACGAGCGCGAGCTTCTCACGATCCGTCAGGCCGTCCGCGACTTCCCGCAGCGCGATGATGGCGGTCTGCTGATAAGTGAGGCGTGCGGCATCCCACGCGGCTTTCTTTTCCGCGAGGTTGGCCTCGAGCTGCCCGCCGGTGAAGATCGGGCCGACGAGGTTGCCGCCTGCGGACCATGCTGTTGAAACGGGATTCAGCAGGTCGCCCATCGAGCTGCTGACCTTGCCGAAGTACGTGGTCAGGCCGATCTTGGGGAAGAACTCTGCCTGCGCGACGCCGATCGCGGCATTGGCGGCGCGGAGTCTTTGTTCGGCCTGGCGCAGGTCGGGCCTGCGTTCGAGCAGCTCGGACGGGATTCCCGCCGGAACTTCGGGGGGCGTTGTCTGCTCGACGAGGGGCTTGCCCTGCCTGATCGGGCCGGGGACACGCCCGAGGAGGATGCTGATCTCGTTCTCTTTGAGCGTGATCTGGCGCTCCAGGTCGGGCACGCGGGCCGCGACCGAAGCGAGCGACGCTTCGGCGCGGGAGGTTTCGAGCTTCGAGCCTGCGCCGCCTTTCAATCGCTGCGTGAACAGCTTGAGGCTCTCGGCGAAGGAGGCGGTGGTGCGGATCGCGATCTCGCGTTCGAGTTCGAGCTCGAGAAGCTGGAAGTATGCCGTCGCGATGTCGGCGAGCACGGTGATCATCACAGCGTTCTTCGCTTCGTCGGTGGCAAGATACTCCGCGAGCGCCTGTTCATTCAGGCGCCGGATGCGGCCCCAGACATCAAGCTCCCATGCGGCACCGATGATGCCGAATCCCGTGCCGCCCTGAACTCCGTTGTTGAGAACAGGCGTACCGGCGAAATCGTTGCGGCCTCCCGCGATCGCGCCCTGGTAGTTGACGGTGGGGTAGTAGAGCGAGCGGGCCTGCGCCGCGAGTTCACGAGCCTGCTCGACGCGCGCGACGGCGATGCGGGTGTCGTAGTTGTTGGTCAGTCCTTCGCGGATGAGTGCCTGGAGGGCGGGATCGTTATAAATGTCCCACCAGTCGGTCTGGGAAAGGGAAGCGGATTGCGGAACGGGCTGGCCCCGGAAGACTTCGGGCGACTGGGTTTCGGGGCGCTTGTAGTCCGGGCCGACGGGATGGCACGAAACAGCGACGCCAACGGCCGCGAGCGTGACGAGCGAAAACAGTCGGGCGGGGCGGGGCCGGAAATTACGCATGGCCGTGTTCTCCGGCCGGCTTGCCGCCGATTTCGATGGGCGGAGCGGGGTCGTGGGGTTTGACACCACGGATGCGTTCGACCATGTAGAACCCGGCGGGAATGACAAAGATCGCGATCAGTGTCGAGAAGAGCATGCCCCCGATCACGGCCGTGCCCATCACCTGACGCGAGATCGCGCCCGCGCCCGAAGCGATCGCCAGCGGCACGCAGCCCAGCACGAACGCGAACGACGTCATCAGGATGGGACGCAGACGCAGCTTCGCGCCGTCGAGCGTGGCTTCGATCAAGGGCTGACCCTGCTCGTAGTTCATCTTGGCGAACTCGACAATCAGGATCGCGTTCTTCGCCGCCAGACCGATCAGCATGACCAGGCCGATCTGGGCGTAGATGATGTTCTCCATCCCGCGCCAGTACAGGCCCGCGAACGCGCCCGCGACCGCGATGGGCGTGCTGAGCAGCACCGAGAATGGCAGCGACCAGCTTTCATACAACCCCGCGAGAATCAGGAACACAAACAGCAGCGAGAGCGCGAAGATGACCGCCGAACTCACGCCCTTCTGCGCTTGCTGCTCCTGGTACGACATGCCCATGTAGTCAAAGCCCATCTCCGGGGGCATGGTTTCGGCGAAGACTTCTTCGAGCGCCCGCATCGCCTGAGCGCTGCTGAAGCCCGGAGCCGCCGCGGCGTTGATCTGCGAACTCCGGTACAGGTTGTACCTCATGGTGAATTCGGGGCCGGTCGCGGCACGTGTCGATGTCACCGACGTCAACGACACCGGTTGCTGCATGCTGTTGCGGACGTAGAACTGGCCGAGATTCTCGATGTTCGTGCGATAGTCGCCCTCGGCTTGGACATACACCTGCCACTGGCGGCCGAACCTGTTGAAGTAGTTGATGAACGCGCCGCCCATGAACGCCTGCATGGTCTGGAAGACTTGCCCGAGATCGACGCCCTGCTTGAGCACCTTGTCGCGATCGACGTCGGCGTAGATCTGCGGGATCTGCAGCAGCGAGGTCGAGATCACGCTCGCCAGTTCGGGGCGTTTGCGTGCCGCGGCGATGAAGGTATCTGTTTGCTCGGCGAGGAAATTGAAGTCCTTGCCGGCCCGGTCTTCCAGAATGAAAGTCACACCGCCGGATGTGCCCACGCCGGGGATCGCGGGAGGCGGGAAGGCGAAGCCGAGCGACTCGGGGTACGAGCCCAAGATCTTCGCGAGGTTCCCCTTGATGGCGTTGTAGCTCATCGAGGGGTCTTTGCGCTCCGACCACGGCTTGAGCGTGATGAAAAAGAAGCCGCTGTAGGTGTTGTTGACGTTGCTGAAGAGGGAGAATCCCGCAACGGTCGTCACGTGCTGCACGCCTGGGACCTGCATCACCAATTTTTCCGCCTGCGCCAGCACGGCCGAGGTTCGCTGGAGGCTCGCGGCATTGGGCAACTGGATCGCGGCGTAGAGATAGCCCTGGTCTTCATCCGGCAGGAATGATGGAGCGAGCTGCTTGCCGAACCAGCCGGCCGAAAGACCCATCGCCCCCAGCAGGATGATCGCGAGCGCCCAGCGCCGGATCAACAAGCGGCAGATGCTCACGTAGCCGTTGGTTGTTGCGTTGAAGAACCGGTTGAACCCGCGGAAGAACATCGCGAGTGGGCCTCGTCCGCCCTCCTTTTTCGGGCGGAGAAGCATCGCGGCGAGCGCGGGGCTCAGCGTGAGCGCGTTGAATGCCGAGATGATGACCGAGATCGCGATCGTGACCGCGAACTGCTGATAGAGCCGCCCCGTGATGCCCGGGATGAACACGGTGGGCAGGAACACGGCCGACAGAATCACGGCGATCGCGATAACCGGGCCCGACACTTCGGACATGGCCTGCAGCGCCGCTTCTTTCGGCGTCTTGCCCTTTTCGATGTGGTGCTCGACCGCTTCCACAACGACGATCGCGTCGTCCACCACCAGGCCGATCGCCAGCACAAGACCGAACAGGCTCAGCGTGTTGATCGAGAAACCGAGCAACGGGAAGACCATGAACGTGCCGACGAGCGAAACCGGAACCGCCATCAGCGGGATGAGCGTGGCTCGCCATCCCTGAAGGAAAATGAACACGACGATGATCACGAGAATGATCGCTTCGAAGAGCGTGTGTTCGATCTCGACGATGCCTTCGGTCACGGCGAGCGTGGTATCGAGTGCGACGACATACTCCATGTCGTGCGGGAAACGCTTCGCCAGGTCGTCCATGACTTGCCTGGCTTGCGCCGCCGCGGCGACCGCGTTGGAGCCGGGCAGCTGATAGATCGCCACCAGGGCCGCCGGGCCGCCGTTGAGCCGGGCTTTCTGCGTGTAGTTCTGCGAGCCCAGTTCGATGCGTGCAACATCGCCCACGCGAACGAATGAGCCGTCGGTGTTGGCGCGGATGACGATCTTGGCGAAATCCTCTTCGGTCTCGAGCCGACCGGTGGAGCGGACGGCGTAGGTGAATTCCTGGCCCTCGGGGATCGGGTCGCCACCGATCTGCCCGGCGGGGTTGACGGTGTTCTGCTGCTGAACGGCGTTGACGATCTCCGGAACCGTGATGTCGAGCTTGGCGAGGCGATCGGGCCGGACCCAGAGGCGCATCGCGTACTGACCTGCGCCGAAGACCTGTACCTGGCCGATGCCCGGCACGCGGAGCAACTGGTCGTTGATATTGATGTACGCGTAGTTGGCCAGAAACGTCTGGTCGTACGTTCCTTTGGGCGATGTGAGCGCGAAAAGCACCAGCGGGCTCGTCACCGACTTGATGACCGTCACGCCCTGGTTGATCACCGCCTGAGGCAACTGGCTGTTGGCCTGCGTCACGCGCATCTGCGAGAGAATCTGATCCTGGTTCGGGTCCGTCGCGACGTCGAAATCGACGTAGAGCTTCATGTTGCCGCTGTTCATGTTCAGCGAATACATGTACGTCATGTTGTCGACGCCGCTCATCTGCTGCTCGATGGGTGTGGCGACCGATTTTTCGATCGTCAGGGCATCGGCGCCGGGATAGGTGGCGCTGATGTAGATCTCCGGCGGGGCGATCTTGGGGAACTGGGCGATCGGCAGGCGCACCATGCTCACTAGGCCGATGATGACCATGATGATCGAGATCACCATCGCGACGATGGGGCGGTTGATGAAGAACTTGGACATGGGTTAGCGCTTCTCCCCGTTCGTTTGGCGAGCGGGTGCCGATTGCGCATCGGTTTTCGGTGCGGGCGTCGCTTCGGCCGACGCGGCCTTCTCTTGGGATGACGGCACGTACGGCTTGGGATGCACCACCATGCCGGGCCGGACCTTCTGCTGGCCTTCAACCAGGATCGTTTCGCCGGCGCTGAGCCCCGAAGTCACGATCCAGTCGCTCCCGATCCGATCTCCCACCTTGATCGGGCGCGCCCCGACCTTGTCGCCCGCTTCGACAATCATGACCTGATACAGGCCCTGTGTTTCGATGACCGCGCGCTGCGGAACAAGGATCGCGTCCCTTTGCGTGCGAACGGTGGTGCGCACCAGTCCGAACTGACCCGGCCGGAGCAGGTTGCGCGGGTTCTCGAAGATCGCGGCAAGGCGGATCGAGCCCGTGCGCACGTCGATCTGCCGATCCGCGAAGTAGAACTTGCCCTTGTAGGGCCACGTTGTTCCGTTGGAAAGAATCAGTTCGAACGCCAGGCTCTTGCTCTTTTCTTCGAGTTCTGCGTCGGTCTTGTACTGCATCGTCCAGTTCAGATACTCGCGTTCGCTGACAGTGAAGTAGGCCTTGATCGGGTTCACGGTCGAAACGGCCGTGAGTTCCGAACCGTTCGGACCGACCAGGTCGCCGATCTGCGCGTTCGCAAGACCGGCAACTCCGTCGATGAGTGAGGTGACGTTGGTGAAGCCGAGATTCACCTGTGCGTTCTCGACCACGGCCTGTGCCGCGGCAACGGCGGCTTCGGCCGCAAGCTTCGCCTGAATGGCGTCGTCGAGTTCCTGCTGGCTGATTGCCTGTTCAGCAGCCAGGGGCGTATAGCGGTTGACGTCGATCGTTGCCTTGCCGAGGCGGGCCTGCTGCTGCGCGAGGTCTCCCTTGGCCTGATCGAGCGCTGCGCGGAACGGGCGGTCGTCGATCGTGAAAAGGATATCGCCCTTTTTCACATCCGAGCCTTCGATGTATTTCTGGGTCGTCAGATAGCCGGTGACCTGCGCGCGGATCTTGGCGTTGACGGCGCCGTCGGTCGTTGCGACCCATTCGGACCAGATCGGCACATCGACCGCTTTGACCGGCATCACAAGGACTTCCGGAGGCGGGGGAGGCGCCTTCTCCTCTTTCTTGCGATCACAGGAGGACATCGCAGCGGCCGCGAACGCCAGGGTGATGAGTAAGTGTCTGCAACCGTTCATTGAATCCTCGGGTGTGACGATCGGAACGGGGCGAGCATATCGCAACTTGTCAGATTCTGCGTCTCGAAACATCCTGCCTCCATGAACGAGCCCCGAGAGTTTCGTCGGTCGATTCTGTGTAGGCTGCTCCAGCCGGCACGCGAGGCGATCGGACCGCCCGGGTGTCCAAGATCCCTCACACGCCGCAGTGCGTCATCTCCACGACGAGGCGGCGAGCCAATGGTTAAAGCGATCGCCCTTCAGTTGAATTCGCTCCGGCGTATCAAGGCGCACCATGAGCCCTCACCCGCTGCCGGTGCGTATACTCCGAAAAGTCATTTCCGGTGCTTGTCGCGCTGGATTGTTCCGCGGCAATCCTTGTGATGACACGTTGAACGGCCATCCCAGCGAAGCCGGGCGCGGGGCGAAAAATTCTGGATATCGACGCACCGGCTGCGCACTCTCGATATTCTGCGCAAAGCCTCC
>JAEUJD010000065.1 GCA_016793015.1 Phycisphaerales bacterium | reverse complement strand
CCCCTGCTGATGACGCACCCGCGCAAGCAGGGGCGCAAGCAGGCCGTCATCCCACCGAAACCTCGGCCAATCCTCCCGCTCATGGATGTACGCCATATTCACCGCACTCCTTGCGGTGAATATATCGCCTATTCGCCGCATAAATTGCGGCGAATATCTTAAGATTCCCCGCAAATACCCTTCCAAAAACCGATCAAATCTGATAGACTACCGACACCTTTCAATTCGCCCCTTGACAACCCCCTCTTTCTTTCCTTATCTATAAACGTTCCCGGGAATGCCACTTCAGGCTCAACCGGGTCAATCGCCGAAGGTTTGGCAGTCGACTCAGGCTGGGTTCCTCACACCAAGCCCCTCCAGAACTCGATTCCCGGCCTTCCCCCGCGTTTGAACGCCCGGCACGCCGTTCGCCTCTACTCAGACCCACCATGGCCAAACGACCCTCCAAAAAAGCCGCTCCCGCACCCGCCGAATCCGCAGCAGGCGGCGCGACCGCAGTTGCTGAGGCTCCGGCTGCGGCCAAGAAGCCCGCAGGCCGCTTCGCAAAGGGTGGCAAGGGCGGCCGAGGCGGACGCGTCTTCAAGTCCGTCTACAAAGCCGGCTCCGCCAAGGGCAAGAACTTGGTCATCGTGGAATCGCCCGCCAAGGCCAAGACCATCAACCGCTATCTCGGCCCCGAATACGTCGTCCTCGCTTCGGTCGGCCACGTCCGCGATCTGCCCAGCCGCAACCCCAAGGGCGTGAAAAACCCGGTTCCCGGCGTCGACCTCGAACACGATTTCAAACCCACCTACGTCATCAACGAAGATCGCGCCAACGTGATCTCCGATCTGCGGCGTGCCGCCAAAGACGTTCAGTCCGGCGACGGCCAGATCTGGTTCGCAACCGACTTGGACCGCGAGGGAGAAGCCATCGCGTGGCACCTCGCGCAGGAACTGGGCATCACCAGCAAGCAGGCCAAGCGCGTCATCTTCCCCGCCATCACCAAAGCCGAGATCACCAAGGCCTTCAACAACCCGCACCCGATCGATGAAGACCGCGTCAACGCGCAACAGGCGCGGCGAATCCTCGACCGCATCGTGGGCTATCAGGTTTCGCCGCTTTTATGGAAGAAAGTCGCGCGGGGCCTCAGCGCCGGCCGCGTTCAGTCTGTCGCCGTCCGCCTCGTCGTCGAGCGCGAGCGTGAGATCCGCGCCTTCATGCCCGATGAGTACTACGAGATCAAGGCCAACTTCACCGATCAGCTCGCCAAAGCAGCAGGCCTCGCGCCCGCCTGGCAAAAATTGATTGCGCAGCGCGACGACAAAAACAACCCGCCCACCGTCGCCCAGCAGACCCACTGGCTCGAAGAGAACAACGGCTTCCGCGCTGAACTCATCGAAGTTGGCGGCAAGCCCATCGACATCTTCGCGCCCAAAGAAGGCGACCACCGCAGTGAAGATCAAAACAAAGCCGTCCGCGAGCGCGCCCTCGAAATCGCCAAACTCGCCGGCGTGAAGAGCCCAGCCGTCAAGGTCACCGACGACCCGAGCGGCAAGGGCCCCGCCAAGTTCCTCCGCACCATCACCGGCGACATCGACCCCAAGACTCCGTACAAAGTCGAGTCGATCGAAACCAAGCGCACCACGACGCGCCCAGCCCCGCCCTTCATCACCTCCACCCTGCAGCAGGCCGCCAGCAGCCGCCTCGGCTTCGGCGCTCAGCGCACCATGCGTGCGGCACAGCAGCTCTACGAAGGTGTGGACATCCCCGGCGAAGGACCGGTCGGCCTGATCACCTACATGCGTACCGACAGCACGCACCTCTCGGGCGAAGCGCTCAACTCCGCCCGCGCGTACATCGGCAAGCAGTTCGGCGACAAGTACCTGCCCGAGAAGCCCAACTTCTTCTCGTCCTCCAACAAAGATGCGCAGGAAGCCCACGAAGCCATCCGACCCACCAATCCGGACCTCGCCCCATCGAATCCGAAGATCCGCCGCGCACTTTCCGACGATCAGTTCCGCCTCTATGAACTCATCTGGCAGCGTTTCGTGGCGTGTCAGATGGTTCCGGCGCAATGGGATTCCACCAGTATCCGCATCTCGGGCGGCACCGACCCATCCCCCGCGAAAATCGTCACCTTCAAAACCACCGGCCGCATTCTCATCTTTGATGGCCACTACAAAGTCACCGGCGTCCCCCGTGGCGGCGAAGAGCAAACCCTTCCCATTTTCAAAGAAGCCCAGCCCCTCGCCCCCTTCGCGGCAAGCGTGCTTCAGAAGTTCACATCGCCTCCGGCGCGCTTCAGCGAAGCCAGCCTCATCAAGATGCTCGAGTCTGAAGGCATCGGCCGGCCTTCCACCTCCGCCATCATCATCCGCGTCATCGAGGAACGCAAGTACGTCGATCATCATCAGCGCCGATTATACGCCACCGACCTGGGCGAGGTCGTCACCGACAAACTGATTGAGGGTTTTCCGGGCATCATGGATGTCGGCTATACCCGCGAGATGGAACTGCAGCTCGACAAGGTCGAGGAAGACCATCTCGACTGGATCGACATGCTCAAGAAGTTCTACGGCCCTTTCAAAAAGGACCTGAAGAACGCCGAGGAATCACTCGTCCACGCCAAGGCCGAGTCGCAGCCATCCGAATACACCTGCCCGACCTGCCAAAAACCTCTCGTCTACAAGTTCGGCAAGAACGGTCGCTTCCTCAGTTGCTCCGATTACCCGACCTGCACCTACGCAACGCCCATCGACCGCGACGGCAAGCCCCGCCCCGCCGCCGAAACCATCAATGTCATGTGCCCCAAGTGCGGCCGCGGCATGACCAAGCGCGTCGGTCGCTTCGGCCCCTTCCTCGGCTGCTCCGGCTACTCCGACAAAGAAAAGCCCTGCGACGGCCTGCTCAACATCGATAAGAAAGGCAAAGTCACCGCTCCTTCACAACCGCCACTCGCGACCGATCTCCCGTGCCCAACCTGCGAAGCCCCGCTCAATCTCCGCAACGGAGTCCGAGGCCTCTGGCTCGGCTGCTCACGCTTCCCGAAATGCCGCGGCAGAGGCAAGTGGGCCGAGCTCGACGAAGCCAAACGCACCGATCTCGAAAAGCAGATGACCGCCCACGCCCAGGCGAACCCGATTCCGGTCATCAAGACGATGGACGGCATCGCGCTGACCGACGCGATGGGCAAACCGCTCGCAACGGCGAAGACGGTGGATCAGCTCTCCGGAGATGGAAGCGATTCGGGCGAGCAGACGCTGGAGGCGGTGGCGGATGAACTGGGCGTCTAGATACACAACATCTGGCGGGTCACCTGCCCGGGAGTTTTTTAACTTCAAAATTGATTGGCACCTTCGCATATTTTCGAAGGTCGTCAATTGTGATTTCTATGTCAGGGCTCCCCAGGTTAAATCCACCCGCGACAATTCCTTTCGTCGGCGCGGCGGTGAAGACATTCTCCGGAAGGAATTTTGCTTCCTCACCAATAGGTTGCAATTCCACGAATCCGCGCACCCCGGTAAGCAGACGTTCATATCCGACCTTGCCCGCCCGGCCGGGCCCGGGCAGCATGGACATCCC
>JAEUJD010000044.1 GCA_016793015.1 Phycisphaerales bacterium | reverse complement strand
CCCTGGCGGGCCAAAGCAGTGCGACAACGCACCCCCTCTTTCCATTTTGCACAATTCAATTTATCCACTAGCCGCGTAAACACTTGCGCGCGATTTCACCCACGTCGCAGTTACGGTTATTTCCGGCCATTCGCGCTTCGCGCCCCCTCTATAGACCCCCAAGTTTTCTCGCCCCGCCCTCCCCTCTCCCCGCTCCGCCATCTGAAATTTCAAATTTCGAATTCTGCCTTCTCCTTCCCCCGCCTCTCTCCCTGTCCCCTCACCAGTCCCCCTTGTTTCAACTCTCCTTTTCCTCTCCGCGAAACTCCGCCCCCTCCGCCCCTCCGCGTTTCCCCCTTCCCCCTTTTGGCTCTTTGCCATTTACCCATTTGCTATTTGGACTTTCCCCATGCACTCCATCCTCTCCGACTTCTTCATCAAGGGCCACAACCTCAACTACATCGCCGCCACGTACGAGTCCTCGTGGTACGAAGTCGCCGAAGTTCTCGACTCCGACCTCGCCAGAAAGTACATGCGCTCCGCCAATCGCGCCCTGCACCTCCGCGCCGTCGGCCAGAATCTCCGCAGCCGCCTCAACGCAATCCAAACGCTCGAAACCACCATCACCGAGCGCCGCGATTCCAGCCACTCCAGCATCGAAGCTTGCCGCCGCGCCACGACCGCGATTCTCTCGGGCACCAGGCCGAACTCGCGTCGCACTTCCGCTCACACTTCGAAGCCGCGCGCACCTTCGCCCACAATCACGGATACTCCTGCCTCGTCGGCCGGATCAAAAAATCGCTCAGGTGCACATGCGCCGGCTGGCTCACCGCAAACACAATCGCCCGCGCCACATCCGCCGGGCTCAGCATCGGCCCGAACTTCTCCACCATCTGCGTGTACCACTCCGGCGAGTACCCCGCGACCGCCTGGAACTCGCTCGTCACAAAAGCCGGCTCGACCAGCGTCACGCGGATCCCCTTCGGCCCAAGCTCGCGCCGCGTCCCCTCGGCCAGTGTCTGCACCGCCGCCTTCGTGCACGAGTAAAAACTCGAAAACGGCGAAACGTGCCTCCCCACCACCGACCCCAAAATCACGATATCGCGCGGCCTCTCAAGCCACTTTCCGTCGTGCCGGATCTCGCTCTCCGGCACCGACGCGAGCAGCCGCTGCCCCGCCGCCCGTATCAACCGCGCGGCCGCCGTGATGTTCGTCCGAATCAAGTCATCCCACTGACTCTCATCCGAAGTCAGCGCCGTCCCGCCCAGTCCGCGTCCGGCATTGATCACGATCAGGTCCGCCTCGCGCTTCGGTGAGATCTTCCCCTTCCCGCCGCCAAACTGTTCCTTCGCCAAATCGAGCATGTGCGCGATCACTCCCGCATCCGCGCAGTCCCCCGCCGCGATCGCAACATCCTCATCCCCCAGTTCCTTCCGAAGCGACTCGAGCTTCTCTTTCCGCCGCGCATTCAGCACCAGCGGACATCCGGCATCCACCAGCGCTCTCGCCACCGCCTCGCCAATTCCAGACGATGCACCCGTAACCACACCGATCCGATCCTTCAGAAAATCAGCCATTTCCGATCCTAGTGGCACCGCCCACGTGGCACCGCCCTTCCGGGCGGTGTGCCTTTTTCTCCCTCTCCCTTCGTTCTCACCCCTTCCCCCGAAACCAAGCCCGCCCCTCCCGGTTCAATCCTCCGGACAGTCCTCCATCTCGCTCTTCTTCCCTCCGCTCTCTCAACTTCCGGAGCCACTGTCATGAATCACACCAAGTTCGCGATCGCCTGCCTCCTCTCCACACGCGGCTTCGCCTCCGCCCAAATCGCACTCACACCCATCGACGCCGGCCACCTCACCTCCGACCACAAAAGCAACGGTGGCGTCAGCATGCTCGACTTCGACGGCGACGGCAACGCCGACATCCTCGTCACCGCCGGATACGACGTTTCCAAAAAGCCCGAGCGCCAACCCAGCCGCCTCTATTGGGGCAACGGCAAAGGCCAGTTCTCGCTCGACGAAAACAACACGCTCACCAACGCCATCACCTACGGGAGCGGCAGCACCTGGGCCGACTTCGACAACGACGGCAATCTCGACGCCGTCATCTCTTGCCAACTCGGTAGTGGCTCCGTCCTCGCTCGCGGCCTCGGCAATCGCCGCTTTGAAATCATCGAGGCATCTCCAGTCCACACCGACAAAGGCAACGCCTTCTCCTCTGTCTTCGCCGACGTCGATTCCGATGGCGCGCTCGATCTCCTCATGTGCAACAACGCGTACGCAGGTCCGGATGTCAGTTTCCTCTACAAGGGAGACGGCAAAGGCGGCTTCACCCGCATCACCCGCGAAGTCGCCGAGCGCAAATCCTCCACGGGCGGCGCGTACTTCGGCGATCTCGATGGCGACGGAAAGCCCGATCTCTTCATGCCCAACAACAGCGGCAAGGCCGCCCTCTTCCGCAACACCGGCGACTGGAACCTCGTTCCCGCCACGATCGCCGGCCTCGATCTCAACCCGTTCCCGGTTTCCGGTTCCTGCTGGGTCGATTACAACAACGACGGTCAACTCGATCTCTCGATGGCCTGCGCCCAGGGCGGCAACGCGCTCCTCTTCAAAAATGTCGGCGCCACCCTCGAACCCGCACAACTCGGCGATGCCGCACTCTTCTCCACCAACGCCGGCCTCCTCCAGTGGGGCGACCTCGACAACGACGGAGATCTCGACTGCATCGTCCCCAACTGGGGCGCCGGTTCGTTCATCTATCAGAATCAAGGCGATGGAACCTTCAAACGCATCGCGCTCCCCGGCTTCACGGACCAAGTCTTCTACGCCAGTTCCTGTGCGCTCACCGACTACGACAACGACGGCCGCGTTGATGTCCTGCTCGGCCAATGGCCCGTCCGCCCCGGCGACGGCGAATTGACCAAGCTCTTCCACAACGACACCCCAAACCCGTCGAACTGGGTAAAAGTAAAACTCAAAGGCACAACCTCCAACCGCGCCGCCATCGGCGCTCGCATCACAGTGCGCGCCACCATTCGCAACTCGACCGTCAACCAGCTCCGCGAAGTCAACGCCGGCAGCGGCTTCCGCAGCCAATCCGATCTCACCCAGCACTTCGGCCTCGGCGATGCAAAGCAAATCAACGAAATCGAAATCCGCTGGCCCTCCGGCAAAACCCAACTCCTCAAAAACCAGCCCGCCAATCAGATCATCGAAATCACCGAACCCTCCTAAGTCCACCGAATCCGTCACCTTGGCCTTTCATTTGCCATTTGCAATTTGCCATTTGCTATTTAGCCCTTTGCTCGCCCCCCTTCTACTTCCCCTACCTCCCCTAACCTCCTTCCTTGTTCGGTTCCCACCTCTCCATTTCCGGTTCCATGCACCAGGCGCTCCTCGAAGCCGAGCGTTACGGCATGGACACCGTGCAGGTCTTCACCAAAAACCAGCAGCAGTGGAAGACCAAGCCGCTCGATCCCGTCGCGGTCAAAGACTGGCTGACCGAGCTCCGCCGCCTCCGCTGGCAGGACCGAGTCGTCAGCCACGCCGGCTACCTCTCCAACCTCGCCAGTCCCGACGATGACCTCTGGAAAAAATCGGTCGATCTGATGACGCTCGAGATCGAACGCTGCGAAGCGCTCGAGATCCCGATACTGGTCCATCACCCCGGCGCATTCACCACCTCAACCGCCGCCGAAGGCGTCTCCCGTATCGCCACCGCCTACGGCGAGCTTTTCAAACGCACCAGGGGTTTCCGCACCGTCGTCTGCCTCGAAGGCACCGTCGGCGCCGGCTCGCAGCTCGGAGGCAAGTTCGAAGAACTCGCACAGATCCGGGCCGCCGCGATCGACCAGTCCGCCGACCCCGCCCGCGTCGGCTTCTGCCTCGACACCTGCCACATGCACGCCGCCGGGTACGACATCAGCACCCGCGAAAGCGCAGATGCCGCCATCCAGCAATTTGACAACATCTGCGGCATCGCCAACTTACGAGCGATGCACCTCAACGACTCCAAGGGAAAGGTCGGCTCCAAACTCGACCGCCACGACCATCTCGGGTACGGCACAATCGGCGGCAAACCGACCCCAGCCGCCCTTTCCGCTTCCGGTTTCGCCTCCTTCGTGAACCACCCCAAACTCGCCCGCGTACCCATGATCCTAGAAACCCCCAAGGGAGAGGACGAAAAGGGGCGTTCCTGGGATGCAATCAACCTCGGCCTGCTGCATTGCTTGCGCACCGGCTCGAACATGCCCGCTACCGTGACGGCCCAGGTCTCCCGAACCAGACCTCGAAATGAAAAAACCCCGCCAAAAGCCCCGATCCGAACAGAGTCCGGCAAGTCACGGTCCAGAAACCCCCTGAAAATAGCCGATCCAAGGAAGCCATGACCCAAGGCCACTTCACGAACTACCACCGTTCCTTCTCCCTCACCCTGCTGGCCGGCACAGCCGCCGCACTGACCGGCTGCGCCGGAGGTGGAGGCAGCGGGCCCGCCACCAACCAGAGCGATGCATCCAATTCGCCCGCCGTCGTCCACGATGTGCCCGAAGCAGCGCCCAAGACTCGCGATTCAGTCGCCAACGCCTCACTCGCAAAGGCGCAGGCACTCGCCAACTCGGGCATGTTGAAGCCCGCGCTCGTTGAGTTTGAACGCGCAATCGAAAACAACCCCAGCCTCCCCCAGGCCTACATCGGTGCCGCCGAGATCTACCGCAAGCAGGGCGACTTCGAATCCGCTTCGGTTCGCTACGGCCAGGCCGCCGACCTCCAGCCCCAGAGCTTCGAACCCCGCTACAGCCAGGGCTTGATGCTCCAACTCATGCATCGGTTGCAGGATGCCGTCCGCGCGTATCTGAAGGCTCTCGAAATCAAGCCCAACGATTTCGATGCCAACCTCAATATCGCGACCGCCTACCTCGAAATGAACGAACCCGGCAGCGGTCTCGCCTACGCGCAGCGCGCCGTCCAGATCAACCCCAAGAGTGGCCCCGCCCACGCCAACCTCGGCTCCATTTACGGCGCGCTCAACCGCCACCAGGATGCGGTCAACGAATACCGCCAGGCCCTCGAACAGGTCGAGCTCTCGCCCCCGCTGCTGCTCAACCTCGCCAACAGCCTCGGCAAGGTCGGCCGCTACGACGAGATGGTCAACACGCTGAATCAGGTCATCAAGATCCAGCCCTCCGCCGCGGCATACGAGCGCATGGGTTACGCCGAGTTCAAGCTCTTCAAGTACGACGAAGCGCTCAAGAACTTCCGCACCTCGGTCGAGATCGACCCGAACTACGCCCCCGGACAGACCGGCATCGGCGTCTGCCTCTTGAACGAGTACGAGTTCTCCAAGCGCCAGAACGATGCGTTCCGCGCCGAGGCCCTCCAGCACCTGCGCACCAGCGTCCAGCTCGATCCGCGCCAAACCTACGTCATCGACCTCATCAATAAGTATCGCTAATTCGCGGGACGGATTCCCATGCCCGATTCGAAACTACTCGAAGCCTTCCCGACCCCCGCCGAGACGCCCTTCGTCATCGAACACGTGAACGAAGAGTTCACCAGTGTCTGCCCCGTCACCGGCCACCCCGACTTCGGGTCCGTCACCCTCGTCTACCAGCCCAAGGGCGCAAAAGCCGGCGGCACCTGCGTCGAGCTCAAGAGCCTCAAGCTCTACTACCAATCCTTCCGCAACGAGGGCATCTACTACGAAGCCGTCACCAACACAATCCGCGATCACCTCGCAGCGCTCACCAAGCCCGCATGGCTCCTCATCCGCACCGACTGGCGCGGCCGAGGCGGCATCCGCTCCCGCATCTTCGCCGCCCACGGCGACGTCCCCGCGCAGTGGATGCACTGACCACGCGGTCGAGTTTCATTCGCACGTTGCGTGTCCCCGCCTTTGTCCTTCCCCTTTGCCAGAGGGAGAGCTGGCATCGCGCAGGCTTTGCGGAGCGATTGACGCGAAGGGGGTTCCGGCCGTCTCCCCGGTCCGATCGCGTTCACGCAGAGTTCAGATGGAATCCGTCTCAGCGTTTATCTTCAATCGGCAGGAAGTCCCGCGCCCGCCCTTCGGCCCACGCCTTGAACCGCGGCCAGAAGACCTCGTGCATCAGAATCTTGATGCACGCCGCCACCGGGATCGCGATGAGCAGGCCGTACACCCCCATCAGCGCGCCGCCCGCCATCGAGGCGAACACGATCGTGGGAGTATCCATGCCGGTGGTGTTGCCCTGGATCGTCGGCGTCAGCAGATAGTCGTCGAGCAACTGGCACGACATGTAGACGACGATCGGCCCGAGGATGATCCACCACCAGGTGGACTGCC
>JAEUJD010000028.1 GCA_016793015.1 Phycisphaerales bacterium | reverse complement strand
AGCAAGCAACAGGACGGCGGGACTTTGGATTGGCATCGCAGGCTCTCCGGTGGGCCGGAGGGATGTCGCGGCCGCACCATGCGGCCTCGCCACCACCGACCCGACTGCGCGCCTTCGGAAGTCGCAGAGATGTACAAAGGGGGCCGGAACTGGTTGCGGCGATTCGATCGCGGTGGGCCGTGATTTACGGGCACTCAAGGCGGTTGTATGCGGGCGAGAACACCTGGAAATCAAGGTCGTCGACGGTGCCGTCACCGTTCAGGTCTGCCGGGCAATCGACGGGCATGGCTGGGTCGGCGCAGTCGAGGATGTTGTACGCCGCGAAGAAAATCACCGCGTCGCCGTCGTCGACAAATCCATCACCGTTGAGGTCGGCCGGGCAGCTTGTTGAGATGAAGCCGTATTGGAGATGATCGACCTCGATGCCGCAGCAGCCGGCGGTCTGCCAGATGCGGATCTTGGAGATGCCCGAAGCGAATTCGATTCCGTAGAAGCGATCTTCGCCGGTTTCGCTGTTGACGGAATTGTCGGGGTGAGAGCCGGTGATCTCGCCGAGTTGGACACCGGCGGCATCGAAGGCTTCAAAGTGGACGGAATTGGGGGTGCTGTTATGAACACCGTCTGTCCAGACGATCCCGACGCGCTGGGGCAAGTGGCCGCCGAGTGCCGCGGCATTGAAGGTGAAGGTGATTCCGGGGTTTCCGCTTGCGTAGTAGGAGTGGCCGAGTTTTCCGAAGCCGTCGATGACGCCGTCGTCGCAGTCGACCGAATCGGTGATGCCGCCGGGGCCGGCGGTGCTGCCGTTGCCCGTGACTCCGGGCGTGTTGAGAGCGTTGTCCTCGAATGTTTCGAGGTAGTAACCGGGCGAGGTGACGGGCCAGGGGCTATCGCCGGAGCAGAGGTAGGGCGTGGGCCCGAGGAAGGTCTGGCCCATCGCGCCGGCGGAGAAGAGAGCGGCAACCAGCGAAAGGCCTGCAAGGCGGTAGAGCGTGTGCATGATGAGGTCCCCCAAAGAGTGTGCGGGAATCAAGGACAAATCAGGTCGTTGTACGCGATGACAAAGACGATGAAATCCTGGTCTTCGACCGAGCCGTCGAAGTTGAGATCGGCGGGGCAGCCGCCGGGCATGTCGGGGTGGGCGCAGTCGAGGATGTCGTACGCGGCGACGAAAATGGTGAAATCGGCATCTTCGACGATTCCGTCGTTGTTGAGGTCGGCGGGGCAGGAGCGGAGTGCGCGGACGCGGAAGTTGTCCACGCGACCGGATGCGGTGAGGCGTGCCGTGAAGCCGCTGCCCCCGTTGCCGGAGTAGAAGCCAAAGAAGATCGGCTCGGCGGAATCGGAGAAGTCGGGCTTGGCGCCTCCGCCGATTTCGTTCCAGTCGTTTGCGGAGAGTTCGGCCTGGTAGTTTTTCCAAGGGCTGCCCGCGAGGGCAGTGGTGCCCCCGGCAACAAAGGTTCGGCCGCTCTGCACGAGCAGCGGGCCAAAGCCGATCGCGTTCACGTTCGGGGCGGAATCGCAGCGGACATCGAAGGAAATGTGCAGGCGCCGAAAGAACGCGGCTTCAACCGGGAGAGATTTTTTCCAGTGGCCGAAGAGAACGCTCACGCCCTCGGGGACGACCTGCCAATTGTGGGCAATCACGCGGCAATCGCCGGGGTTTCCGCCGGAGCCCCGGATGCCGCTGAAGACCGCGTCGGAGTCGGGGGTGCTGTCGTCGAGCTTGAAGCCGGTCCACTGCGAATCCAAGAAGGTGGTGTCGATGAACTGCTGCGCGAGTGCGGAGCCGAGGGGGGTCGAGAGGACGAGAACGGAAAGGAGGTTTCGGGCAACGGATCGGGCGTTCATGCTGGACTCCGGGATTGAAAGAATGGGCTGCGTATCCGCGCGAGAGGTCAATGCTGTGCGCGGGCCGAATGAGGTCTGAGTCGCGGACGAATCAGGTACGAATCAGGTTCGAATCAGGGACACACAAGGTCGTCGTACGCGGCGACGAAGCGGATGAAATCGGCGTCTTCGACGAATCCGTCGGCGTTGAAGTCGGCGGGGCAGCCGGGGGTCATCGCGGGGTCGTTGCAATCGAGCAGGTTGTACGCGAGGACGAAGATGGTGAAATCGGAATCGTCGACGAAGCCGTCGCCGTTCAGGTCGCCGGGGCAGGCGGATGCCGCGATGATTTCGATATCGAACCAGAGTGAGGCATCGGCGAAGAGGCCGTTGAAGAAGAGGTAGTTGCTGTCTGCAGAAGCGCCGACCTCGAGCGTGTATCCGCCGGGAGCGAGCGTTCCGGATTCGCCGTTGGGCTGATCGCCAAGGGAGCCGAAGGAAACGATCGGGCTCGGTCCGCTCCCGAAGAGCGAGGCTCCGCTGCTCGCGTGCGTGCCCGTGAACGAGCCGTCGACAATTCGGTAACTGCCGCCGGCGGGAAGATCGAACTGGACAATGAGTTTGGAAACGGATTCGGCGGTGCCGCCGATCATGAAATTGCCGGGGTCGACGTCGGCGGAAACGCTGGCGCTGACCGAGAGGATGTTGCCGTTGAAGTTGTACGCGAGCCGGCAATACGCGATCGACTCACCGTCGCCGTCCGGGAGAATGGCGTTTGCGCCGTAGGTGTCGTCGCGTGGTGGGAAGAGTCCCGAGTAATTGCCGCCCTGTGAATCGTTCAGGAAATCGAACGGGCTTTCGGCCATGACCGTGGCCTTGGTGTTGGTGAAGTAGTTGGAATTCTGCCATATCGGGTCGGCGGCAGCGCAGACGCACGGTAGAAAGATTCCGATCGCACACGCACGCTTCATTTGATTTCGCATTCAACCCTCCCGCTCAGACCAGACTAACCAAACGGGGGAGTCGGATTCAAGCAAAAACCAACGCGATTGCGCGCCGTGCGGGACTCGGTGTTGAGGAGAACGCCCGGTCAGTTTCCGAAAAGGTTCTTCTCGCCGAAATAGCCGTTCTGTTCGAAGTACTGGAGTGCTTCGGGCACGCTGGTGAAGATCTTGGTTGCGGTTTCGGTGATGAACGGGCTTGGGGCCTTTTTGGGCTTCCAGACGACGAAGACTTCTTTGGTGTGCTCGAAGGCGTGGTGGAGTTCGCGCTCGACGCCGCTGGAGAGGCCGGGGAAATCGGTGCCCTTGGCGGTGGGAATCTCGGGGATGAGGCTGACGATCATGTCGGACTGATCGATAAGCTTGAAATCGCGCATGTAGATCTGGCCGTCGATATCGCCAGCGATGTCGAGGACTTCGCGGATGCGGACGCGGAGAGGCGAGCCGGTCGCGGCCTTGCTGCCTCCGTAGGAGTGGGGGGTGACGTCGAGAAATTCCTTGCCCTCGCGAGCGGCGGCGATGGAGCGTTCGAGCAGGAGTTTTTCATCCACATCACCCGGGTCAAAGGTGATGAAGTGCTCGGCGAGGGCGGCGCGGAACTGATCGATCTCGGCGAGCACGTCGGGCATGTCGACAACGTGGCTCATGGGGAAGCTGGGATAGACCTTGCGCATCTGCGGGCGGCAGGTGAGGCGGAAGAGCGTGCGGGTGGTGCTCTCGTGTCGGCCCCGCGCCATGATGGCGAACTGCGAGCCGGGGATGGCCTTGCTCATGAGTTCGGTCGCGAGGATCTCTTCTTCGCGCCAGACCATGCAGTCCTTGAGCGTTGCATCGATGTCGTGTTCTTTGTGGAGGCGTTCGTGCACGACCTCGATGTTGTCGACGAGGCAGATAAAGAGATCGGGCTTGAACTTGGCGATCTGGTCGAAATCGAACGCGCTGAACAGGCCGTGGCGCCAGCGGAAGGTGGCGTGCGTGTTGACGATGACGTTCTTTGCATCGCGAGAGTCGGTGATGATGTCCTTGAACGCGGCACGCCGGAGCGAGTTCAGGCGGCTGAGGGGAAGATCGAGGATCTTGCCGGGGCGGACATCGGAGCCTTCCTTGTACATGATGTCGCCGACGTGGTAGACCTGCAGTGTTTCGCCCTGCTGACCCGCGAATTTGGCGACGGCGTCGAGGTACGGCTTCTTATCCATTCCGACCTGGCCGGTGACGATTGCTCTCATTGCGGGCTCCGTGTAGAAGAGGGAATGATAGGAAAGCAGGGAGAAGAGGCCGACGCGGTCGTTGTTTACGGCGTCGCCGCGGCGTCTAAGAACCACTCGGCGTCACCGACGCGTGCCGAGGGTTGATCTGCGGGCGGGTTGGCGAGGCAGCCGGCGACGACGGGCTTTTTGTCTGCGCCCGCCGCGAGGAAGATGCGGTACTTGGCGGCACGCGCCGCGGGGAAGGTGAGCGTCACGCGGTCTTTCACCGGCGAAGTGGGCGGCGCGATTGTGGAAGCGACGGCCTTGGTTGCCTCTGCGAGGGTGGGGGAGCGGGGGAAGAGGCTCAGCGTGTGGCCGTCGTCGCCGATGCCGAGCAGAAGGATGTCGATCGCGGGCATTTTGGAGATGGGATCGGTGTCGCAGGTTCGGCGGAGCTCGGCTTCGTATGCCGCGGCACACTCGGAGGGGCTGAGCGTGGTGGGCACGCCGTGGACGTTCGACTCGGTAAATCGGATCTTGGAGAGGAGCGATTCACGGGCCATGCGTTCGTTGCTGTCTTTGTCGGTGTGTGGGACACAGCGTTCATCGCCCCACCAGAAGTGGACGCGGCTCCAGTCGATGTTTGGAAGGCCGGCGAGGACGGCGTACATCGATTTCGGGGTGTTGCCGCCGGAGAGGGCGAGGTGGGCGCTGCCGCGGGCCCCGATCAGTTCGCGGAGGAGGTGGGCGACGCGATCGGCGCAGGCGTGGGCGGTGGCGGGGACATCGACGTAGGAATGAACAACGTGGGCCATGCGCGGAGCATAACGCGCGAGCTGAAAACAGGGAAAGACCTAATCGCCTGTGGGGTGGTGTGCCGCTCGAGGCAGGCACGCTCACGAAAGTTGGTCTCGAATCGACTGGATGGTTGCGTGAGCGAGATTTCGCCGCGCGGACTTCCGAAACCCCCTTCGCGTCAATCGGTCCGCAGAGTCTGCGCGATGCCACCTCCCCCCGTTGGCAACGGGGAAGGACAAATGCAAAGGCGCGAAAGGCGTTTATGGAAGTCGTCTCAGGGCTCGGTCCAGCACTGGCCGTAGCGGGCGACGAGCTCGGTTGCTGCCGATGGGCCCCAAGAGCCGGAGGCGTAGGTCTGGATTGCGGGCTTGTTTTCGAGGACCGGGGTGAAGAGTTCCCAGGAGGTCTCGATCTCGTCGGCGCGAACGAAGAGAGTGCGGTCCCCCCGCGCGACATCGAGCAGAAGCGTTTGGTACGCCTCGGGGAGCTTGCCGAAAGCTTCGGAGTAGCGGAAGTGCATCTTCTGCGTCTGGAGCTGCAGGCCGTTGCCGGGCTTCTTGATCTCGACCGTGAGGTTGAAGCCTTCGTCGGGTTGGAGCAGGAGTTCGAGGCGATTCTGCGTGAAGAGACAGGCGCCGTAGCTGTCGAACATGGCGACGGGCGGGCGTTTGAACGTGACGACGATGCGCGTCATCTTCTTCGAGAGGCGCTTGCCGGTCCGCATGAAGAAGGGCACACCCTGCCAGCGCCAGTTGTTGATGGAAAGTTTGCAGGCGACGAAGGTTTCGGTGAGCGAATTGGGCGCGACGCCGTGCTCGGTGAGGTAGCCGGGGACGACCTCGTTTCCGATCGTGCCCTTGCCGTACTGGCCGTAGACGACGTGGTCGCGATCGACCGGCAGCATGGATTTGAGGACCTTGACCTTTTCGTTCGCGACGCTCTCGGCGTCGATCAGTGCGGGCGGCTCCATCGCGACCAGCGCGAGGAGCTGCATCATGTGATTCTGGACAATATCGCGGAGCGCGCCCGCGTTTTCATAGAACGCGCCTCGGCCTTCGACCCCCAGTTGCTCGGCCACCGTGATCTCGACGCGCTCGATGCGGTCGCGGTTCCAGATCGGCTCGAAGAGCGAATTGGCGAAGCGGAAGACCAGGATGTTCTGGACCGTGTCCTTGCCGAGATAATGATCGAGGCGGTAGACGTGATCTTCGGGGTAGTACTTGTGCACAAGTGCGTTCAGGGCCTTGGCGCTCGAAAGATCCTGGCCGAATGGCTTTTCGAGGACGAGGCGTGTCCACCCGGGCGACTTGTTCAGGCCGGCTTCGGCGAGGCGTTCGACGGTGGGGGCGAAGGCGGGCAACGGAAGCGCGAGGTTGAAGGCGCGATTGCCGGGGAGATCGAGTTGTTTTTCCAGTGATTCGATGCGCTCGCGGAGGGCTTTGTACTGAGCAGGGCCGCTCTCGCCAAGGGATTGGAAGTAGAGCGTCTTCTTTGCCCAGGCGTCTGCCTTGGCCTTGTCGATGCCGTGCTCGGTGAGGGCTTCGACTGCGGCCTTGCGAAACTCATCGTCCGAAAGCGACGCACGGGCGGCACCGAGGATGGCGTGTCCCTCGTGAGCATTGGGATCGAGATCAACGTGGTACAGGGCGGGGATGAGCTTGCGATACGAGAGATCGCCGGTCGCACCGAAGATCACAAAGAGGTGGCGTGGCGCTGATCCGCCCTGTCCGACGAGTTGCATCGCGAAGACTCCGTTCTTTCCGCTTTCAATCTGATTGCTTCAGAGGCTGAGGCAGGTTATCAGGTACATCGGACCATCCCGCCCGGCGTGGTCAGCGAGCCACTGGAATTCGGAACACGAAATACGGGGTCGAAGGCATTGTTCCGCTGGGGCTGAACCAACTGGTGCGGTTGATCTGGGCCGTGGTGAAATAGAGCGAACTGCCCGGGCCGAAGGCGAAGCTGTCGGGCCAGGTGATTCGTTGATCGCTGGCGATGGTTTGCATGAGGCCATCGGGCGTGCGGGTCATGATCGAGCCCTTTTCGAGGGCGGTGAAGTAGAGCGTGCCGCGGGAGTCGATTTCCATGCCGTCGGTCATGACGGAGGGGCCGAGCGATTTCACGGCTCCGGCGATTCGCTCGTCGGTGCTGGTGGGGTCGCGGAGCACATCGGTGGGGATGCGGTAGAGCGTGCGGGCGGTGAGGGCCTGCCAATAGAGCCACTGGCCATCGGTGGAGAGCGCGATGCCGTCGGAGTGAATCTGTGGCACCTTGCCGGCGTTTGGGCCGCCCGAGAAACGTAGCTCGCGTCCTTCGATGATGGGGATGATGTCCTCGGCCTTGGTGCGCGGATCGTTCGCGAGCACACGCCGGGCCTTGCCGCTTTCGAGATCGACGACCACGATGGCCCCGAGTCCGGAATCGGTGATGTAGGCGGTGTTGCGCGGGACATCGATGCGCACGTCGTTCAGGTAGCTGGCCGTTGGCGCGATGGAATCATCGAACGGGATGACGCGCACAGCGCGATCGGTTGTGAGATCGAACTGCACCAGCTTTGCGCCGCCGGGGAGGACGCCGGCGAGCTTCGGCGAGGCGGGATCGAGCACCCAGAGCCGATCCCTTGCATCGACATATACGGACTGCACGCAGACGAACTGCGATGAAGGTGGCAGCGTGAGATTCTCGTTGAACCGATTCCAGAACAGATCCGGGTAGGGCGTCACGCTTCCATCGGGCTTGAGTTCGGCGACAGACCAGCTGTGACCGTCGTGCCAGTTGGGGCTGCTGACAAAGCGGCGGCCGGTTTTCGAGACAGCGATGCCGGTCCACTGTGTGCCGAAGGATTCTCCGATGACGTTGAGCGGCTTGTCGCCCATCGGGGCGGAATTTGTGCCGGCGCAGCCGATCAGAGCGATCAATGCCGCGTGGGAGAAAGTTCGGAACACGCCCGTGCTGTGCAGTGTGCGGAGCATGTCGAAGCCTATCCGCGACTGGCGAGACTGGGCTGGTCAGAGCAACCCCGCCCCGAGCGCGATCCCGCTCACGATCAGCAAGACGGCCACGCCGTAGCGGAGCGATTCGAGCGTGATTTTCCTGATGAGGCGAGAGCCGACGAAGGAGCCCGCAAACGCCGCGAGACATGCCGCGCCGACAAGGAGCGGGCTCACACCTCCCCGCGAAGATTGCGAAGCCTTCAGGGTGAAGTAGGCGAGTCCGTACACGAGCAATCTCGCGATATCCACCAGCACGCCGCAGACGGCGTTCATGCCGACGTAGGTTTCTTTCGAGAGTCCGGCACGCATGAGGAACGCGGCACGCAAGGTTCCCTGATGCCCGGAGAGCCCGCCGAAGAAGCCCGAGAGCGCTCCGCCCAGGGGGAGCAGGCGCTGGCCGATGGTCAGGCCTGAAAAGACCGGTAGCAGATCGAGCAGCGCAAACCCGATGATCAGGACCGCGATGACGAGTTTGACGGTGGTGATCTCGCACGCGTGCGTGCCGATGTGCCAGGTGTGGAGCGGAGCGACTTCCGAGAGGAGGCGGAGCGTCGCGGCCCCCAACAGCGCGGCAAACGTGGCGGGGATGCCGAAGGCGATCAGCACGCGGCGATCGGCGTAACGGGCGACAAGGCCGAGCGAGAAGAGGTTGTTCGCGAGGTGGACGATCGCGGTGGCTGCGATTGCCGCGGGTAGCGGGAAGAAGACGGCGAACGCGGGCATGAGCAGCGTTCCCAGCCCGAAGCCCGACACCAGCGTGAGCGCGGATGCGATCAGTGCGACGGTGCAAACCAGGAGGTAGTCCACAGGCTCGACGTTACGCGGCCAGCCCGAGCGGGGAAGTTGCCACGGCACGCGCGGCGTTGGCCGACGCGATCAGCCCCAGGCGCCACGTCCAGCGCTTCAGCAGCGACTGCTCGTTGTAGATGGATTCGACGGCCTGCGGGGTT
Source organism: Phycisphaerales bacterium (assembly GCA_016793015.1). Lineage (GTDB taxonomy): Bacteria > Planctomycetota > Phycisphaerae > Phycisphaerales > UBA1924 > JAFEBO01. The sequence continues at coordinate 24,315 of JAEUJD010000028.1, read as the reverse complement.
GCGGAGTCAGAGCTGACCTCGGCGAGGGCGAAGAGTTCCTGCCGGAGTTGCTCGGCAAGCCCGCGCTCGGCTTCGACAAAGGCGCGGCTGTAGCGGAGTTCATCGGCCTGGCCGATCTCGCGCCCGAAGAGCGCCTTGGCGAATCGCGGATAGCGAAGGCCCATGTGGTACGCCTGCATGCCCCGGGAGTACTCGCGATCGAGGAACGCGTCGGGCTCGATGCGGGAATCGTGGCGGACGCGGATCTGGGGGCGGTAGACCACCGGCAGCGAACGCGCCGAGGTCACGCGCCAGGCCCATTCGAGGTCGGCGTATTCGCTGTGTTCACCAGATTCATCGAAACGCATGCCCGCGGCATCCATCGCGCGGATGGACACATTGAGGAAGAGGGCGTTCCGGAAGGACCAGTCTCGTTCGATGCTCGCGCTGTGCTTCTCCATCTGGTCGAGGGATGAAACCAGAGAGGTCTCGCGGGCGACGCGATCGAGCAGCCGGTCGGGAAGGCGGATGACGGCCGGGGCGGCGCCCACGACGAGGGCGGGTTTGCCGGAGAGTGCCTGTTGGGCGTTCAGGTGACCTTCGAGGCAGTCGGGGAGCGGGACGACGTCGTCGGCGAGAAAGAGAAGGGCGTCGCCTTGTGCCGAAGCGAGAAGGGCGTTGCGCCGTGCCGCGAGAGATGTGGCGCTGGACGGGACATGGCGGAAGCGGGCGGCCTGGTCGGTTCCTGCCTTCTCGTTGGTGCAATAGAGGACTTCGAATCGGTCGGAAGGCAGGGTTTGTGCTCCGAGCGCATCGAAGCACCGGGCGAGGCGGTCGGGCGAACCGAGCGATGGGAGGAGCACACTGATTTGCACGGCGTGAGTATCGGTTGGAGCGCGGCATTTGCATTGATCCGGCCTTGACGCTCGAAAAAACGATGGATTTTCGGAAGGTCCGCGAAAGTGGACCGGCCCCCGAAGCCGATGCGCTCAGGTCCGCCAGACCGCGAACCCGAAGCGACCACCGACGCGTCGGGTGCACAAGGGCCATGGATGGCCCGATTGCGGCTGGTCGAACGAGGAGCAGCGGCATGTCCACCAACAGCCCGTCAAACTCCCAGATCAACAATCCAAGCAACAACCCAAACGGCAACTCCGGCCATGATCCGATCGCGCGCATCGAGCCCAAGTCGATCGATGCGGCGCAGGAGGGTGTCGGCGCGGATCGGCGCCAGCACACCCGGATGTATGTCCGCAAGCCGTGCAAGATTTTTCACTTCGGAAGCAGGCTGTACATCCCGGCGTGCACGCACGATTTCTCGGTCGGCGGCGCGATGGTGTGGCTGGATGCCGGTCGGCAATTGAGTGTGGGCGACGACATCTCGGTGATCGTCGGATGGAACTCGGGCGCGGTCGTGCGCCAGGATTCGTCGATTCCGGGCCGGGTGCTCCGGATTATCTCGATGGACGGCGGGCGCCAGGCCGCGGCGGTGCAGTTCAAGAGCGTGCAGAAGGCGCGGCTGGCGGCCTGATTGCCGCGTGCGGTCTGGATGCCGCGGCAAACCTAAAGTTTCTGAAGCCTTGGTGGGCCGCTGGAAACTGTCGTGCTCTGGCAACCATCCTTACCTGAGAAATACACGAAGATGACCGGCGAGGAACTCGCTGCGGGAATCGCCCAGCGCAAGCGGGAGATGGGGTCTTCTCTCGTCATTCTCGGCCATCACTACCAGGTCGATGAGATCATCGCCCACGCGGATCACATCGGTGATTCGCTGAAGCTGAGCCAGATCGCCGCGCGGCTCGCGACGAGTGCCCCGAAGGATCGGCCCGTGAAATGGGTGGTCTTCTGCGGCGTGCACTTCATGGCCGAAACCGCCGACATGCTCACGCCCGATTCGGTGAGCGTGATCCTGCCCGATCTCTCCGCCGGATGCTCGATGGCCGACATGGCGAATTACGACGACACGGTCGAAGCGTGGAATGCGATCCACGAATCGCTCGCGGCACAGGGCTGGCGTGGCAAGGTTGTGCCGATCACCTATGTGAACAGCACGGCGGCGATCAAGGCGTTTGTGGGTGCAAACGGTGGAGCGTGCTGCACGAGTTCGAACGCGGACAAGGTGTTTGCGTGGGCGATGTCGCAGCATCCGAATGCGAAGGTGTTGTTCCTGCCCGATCAGCATCTCGGACGCAACACGGCGGCGAAGTTCGGCATCGATGTCGCAACGGAGTCCTGTCTTTACGATCCGAAGCGGGCAAACAAGGGCGATGAGCTCGGCGGTGCAACACCGGAACAATTGCTGCGGTCGAAGGCGATTCTGTGGGCCGGGCACTGCTCCGTGCACAAGTTGTTCCGTCCCGAGCACTGCGACCAGATCCGAGCCGACGACCTCGCGCATCCGGAGCATCGGCGCACCACGATTCTGGTTCACCCTGAGTGCTGCAAGGAAGTGGTGGACAAGAGCGATCTGGCCGGTTCGACAGAATTCATCATCAAGACGATCCGCGAAGCGTCGATCGGTTCGCATTGGGCGGTGGGGACGGAAGTGCATCTCGTAAACCGGCTCGCCCGCGAAGCAAAGGAGCGGGGCGTGCATGTGCGGATTCTGAGCGATTGCCAGTGCCTGTGCACCACGATGTTCCGGATCGATCAGCCTCACTTGCTTTGGGTGCTCGATCATCTCGCGGGGATGTACGGCAAGGACGGGAAGCCGAAGGTGATCAATGCGGTCACGGTGCATCCGGAGGCGAGGCGGGATGCGTTAAAGGCGCTCGATCGGATGCTGGCGTTGACGAATCCAACGCCGAAGTTTGAGGCGGCGGCGGCGCTTGATTGAAAAGTCGCCCCAAGCCGCCGGACGTGTTACGTCTTCGCCCACGGCCTCATCACCACGATCGTCTCGTCGTCCGGCCTCGGGGCCAGCCCCGCGAACTGACGCAAGCTCCAGTGGATGTGCTCGGTGATATCGGTTGCTGTTGCCTTCGGATTCGTTTTGAGGATCTCGAGAATGCACGCGCGAAGCCGCTTCTTGCCAAACTTCTGGCGATCGAAGTTCACGGTGTCGACCACGCCATCGGTGTAGGCGATGAGCACATCGCCCGGGTGCATGTCGTAGACGGCTCGCTGATAACGCTGGCTGCGATCGATGCCCACGACCATGCCGCCGACGGCGAGCTCGTCGATGTCGGCGAGGCCCGGGGCGCGATGTTCGGGAACGCGGACGATCATGGGCGGTTCGTGGCCCGCGCTGCAGTACGTCAGGCGCAGCTTCACCGGGTCGAGCACGCCGTACCACAGCGTGGCGAATTCATTATCCAGCGTGTCGCGGCAGAGCGCGATGTTCACGCGGCTGATGACCTCGTCGAGGTCGTAGACGCCTTGTGCGTGGGCGCGAAGGCTTGCCCGCACGGCGGACATGAGGAGTGCCGCGGCAACTCCCTTGCCTACGACGTCGCCGACCACAATCCCCATGTGTCCGGTGAGACCGATGAAGTCGTAGAAATCGCCACCGAGTTCGAAGCTCGGGATGTACTTGGCCGCGATGTCGAGGTTTTTGAAGTCTTTGGTTGCGGCAGGTACAAAGCGTGGCAGCATGCGCCGCTGCACGTCGCCCGCGAGTGCAAGCTGGCGCTGGATGCGCTGATCGTCTTCCTGCAATTTGAGCAGCCGGGCCTGCTGCACGGCCACGGCGGCCTGCGAGGCGATCGAGCGGAGGACGCGCTTGTCGGACTCTTCAAACGTGCGTGGATTCTGCGAATAGAGACGCATGACGCCGATCGGACGCCCCTGGAACGCGAGCCCGGCGTGGATGGCGGCGCCGAGTTTTTCGACTTTCAAGCGCTCGGGCTCGAAGACGCGGCCGTCTTCCGCCAGGTTCTCGCTGATGACCAGTTCGCCCCCGATGGCGAGGCGGTCGAAAAGGCGGTCCTTGCTCAGTGGGCGCGGGTCGTCGAGCCATTGATCGCTCAAGCCCTTGCTGGCGATGAGCACGAGGTCTTCTTCGGTAGAACCCCGGATCTCGGAAACTTCTTCGGTTTCTTCGGGAACGAGCACGACGCCGCCACAATCGAGCTCGAGGACATCGAGAGCGAGTTCGAGCGCGACCTGCAGCACGCGATCGACGCTGGTGGCGCGGGGCAGCATGGTGCTGAGCTTGTAGAGCGCACTGGCTTCTTTGACGCGATGGCGGAGATCGAGTTCGTGTTCGCAGAGCTCGGAGGTTGTCGCGGCCAGCAGCGTGACAACGCGATGAAGAGACTGGCGCGATTCTTCATCGGACTGATCGGAAGCAAACGCCGAGACCGCGAAGGCGCCGATGGAGCGGCCTTCGACCGTGAGCGGAACGCTCATGGCGCCATCAGGCAGCGGCACCGGTTCGCCCTGCTCGACAAACCATCCCCGCTCGCTCATGCGGATGGCGCGGCCCTTGGCGTCGAGCAGCTCGACCCGCACGCCGGCAAGGCGGGTGAGTTCGTCGCACAGGCGGACGAGCGAGCCGTCGGAGAGAAAATCGGAGATGGAAAGACCCGGGCGCGCGGCTGCTTCGGGGCTGGGGGCCTTCGCACTTTCAGCCTCCCGCTCACCCGAAGGGAGCGGCTGGCCGGGAACGATCGCGCCGGAGGGGGACATTCGGGTGATGGTAGCGCGCGACGGTGGCTCGCGGGCCGGGAGCCACGCCTCGTCTTCTCGTAAAGCTTTATTTTAAAATGACTTAGTTAAAAGAATGCATCCGCGATGGCTATCGAGGGGCGAGGCACTTTGCACGCCAAACGTCACGGAGGAGCTTCTCGAATCGGGCGAAGAAGCCGGGACCATCCATCAGGACGCTCGATTCCATCTGGGCCCGCAGCGTGCGACGGTACTGCGTGAGACGAGCGCGATCGCGGGCGAGAGCCACGGCTTTGTGGACGTACTCATCGGCGGATTGGGCAATGAGCTCGGGCATGCCCACAGCGTTCAAGAGCGAAACACCCACGCGCGAGCGGTGGCTGTCTCCGGCGAGTGTGATGACGGGGACGCCCATGAGCAGCGCTTCGCAGGTCGTCGTGGTTCCGTGATACGGGAAGGCATCGAGCGCGATGTGCATCTTGTGATAAGCCCGCAGGTGTTCGTTGGTCTGCGGGATTTGGAGAAGCAGCTCGACGCGGGCGGGATCGACGCCGTTCTTTTCGATCAGCCCCAGCACGTGCTTGCGGGCCATTTCATCGGAGAACTGGTAGCTCTTCAGAACGAGCTTCGACTCGGGCATCTCCTTGAGAATGCGTGCCCAGACACCGACGATGAACGGAGAGAACTTCGCGGCGCTGTTGAACGTGCCGAAGGTGATCGGGGTCGAATCTTCGAGAACCGGATCGGGCAGCTCCGGCGGCTCGAAGGGCGGGACGAAGCAGAGGAAGCACGGATCAAGCCGGAGCAATTTTTCGGTCGAGCACAGATCGCTCTCCCCGGGCGGATCGGTGATCGAATCGACGATGCGATAGTCCGCGCGGGTGTACCCCGTCGAGTGCGGGTAGCCCAGGTACGTCATCGTGATCGGCGCGGGTCGGTGGCAGAGGAGCGTCGAACGGTTCAGCGGAGTGTGCCCGGCGAGGTCGATCACGATGTCAAGGCCGTGCCGGCGCATCTCGCCCGCGGCCATCTGATCCCCGATCTTGAAAACGTCGCACCACAGGCCGCACATGCTCTCGAGGCGCCCCGAGATTTCGTCGCGCAGGTGGTAGCACGAGTAGAGAGCGGGGACCAGCTTGGTTCTGTCGCAGTGCCGGAGGATCGGCTCAAGAAAACGGCTGACGGAGTGGCCGTACAGATCGGGAGAGATGAATCCGACGCGGAGCGTGCGGTCGACATCTGCCGGCGTCGGGTCGGGCACGCGGATCGGGCTAAGGGGCGTTGTCGCTTCGACGCGACGGCCGAGTTCCACGTGTGCGAGGCGGAGGTCCTCATTGGTTGCATCGGTCTTGTACAGAGAGAGAATCGCGATCATCGCGAGGATGGGGATCTCGTTCGGCGTTCGGGCGTTCTGCGCTTGCGCGACGGCGAGCGCTTCTTCGGCGCGCCCCGAATGGAACAAAGCCCACGCGAGGCCGATCGAGAGCTGCGGGATCGAGGTCGTGAGCGCCAGCCCGCGCCGGAGCGCGGTTTCGGCCTGGGAGTACTGGCGGGCTTCGAGCATCGACTGCCCGAGGTTGTTCCACGCCTGCGGGTCGTTGGGAGAGAGTTCGCAGCCGGCCCGGAATTCGCGAATCGCGTTGACGAGGTCGCCCCCGTTGGAAAGGCAGATGCCAAGCACCCAGCGCGACGCGGCGTTGGTTGGTTGGAGCTGTGCCGCGAGGCGCGCGTGGGGCAAGGCCTTATCGAGCGTGCCCATCTTCATCATCGTCGTGGCCATCAGGTGATGGGCCTTGGCGACGTGGGGGTGCGCAGATAAAAGCTCGCGCAGAAAGATCTGCGCGAGCTCGTAGTTGCCTTGGTTTGCCGTCTGAACGGCTTTTTGATAGAGCGTTTCGGGGCTGGTCATCTCGGGGGCATTGTTTGCCGTCGCCGGACGCGGTGCGCGCCCGATCGCCGGAACGACCCACGAAGTGCCGGATTACCGATCGCCGGCCTTGCTGGCATCGGTCGTCGCGTTGTTCGGGGCCTGGCCCGAAGTCTGCGACGCGGCAGCCGTGGACTGCTTGACGACCGGCGCGACCAGTGCACGCGTCTGCTCCGGGGTCATCAGCGCGACGGCCTGACGCATCTTGGCGATGCGCTCGGACTCGTCCTTGGAGTTCTTGGCCTGGGTGAAGAACTCGGTGACCTGCGGAGCGACTTCGGCGGAGACGCCGATCTCGGTGACGCGCTCGGCGGCGTTGTTGACGCTGTCGGCGAGCATCCAGTAATAGACCTGACGGGCCTCGTCGGCCATGGTCAGGAACATCGCGCGGGAAACGAGGTCGGTGCTCGAACCGGGGCTTCCGGCAGCCGCCGTATCGCGCTTCATGTCGTCGAGCATCAGGCGGCGGTAGTCGTCGACGATGATCTGGTGCTGCTGAACGTTGTTCTGCGTGAAGAGGTCGGCCTTCTTGAGTTCGGTCGCGAACTGGCCGAGCGGCTGGAAGGGTTTGGTGGCGGCGAGCACCTGCTGGAGGTTCTCACGCTCGCCCATCGAGAAAGTCTCGAGCACGCCGCTGTCGAGCTGACGCACTTTGTCGATGTTCTCGAAAACAATGGCTTCGACCTTGGCGCGACGCTGTTCGATGAACGCCTCGATCTTCTTGCGGGTCGCGGGCGTGATCGTCTTGTTGCGCTCGATCGCGGCCCACTGGAGCGGGCGGTCGAGCTTGATCACGTGACCGGAGCCGTCGCGCTCCCACTGGTCATAGTTCGTGTGCATCTGCTCCTTGGTCATCGGCGCCTCGGGCGCGGGGACCGCGGCGGGCTGCACCTGCGGATTGGCCGGCGCGTTCGCCGTAGGGGTGGTCGAGTTCGGAGCGATCATTCCGCGACGAACGGCTTCTTCAGCGCTGATCGTCTCGTGCTTGGTCTCGTGCGCCTGGATCGGCGTCTCTTTCGGCCAGCCCTCGGGTTTCTGCGCCGGGGGGGTCGTCACCTGGGCCGTTGCGCAAAGCGCGAGACCCGCCACAGCCACCAGCACGCCGAGTTTGTTCATTCCGCTCTTCATCGTTTGATTCTCCAAGGGCCGCGCAAACTGGGGCACTTCGCCCGGCGGCAGTGGCTCGCTATCGACGATCTTTCCGGTCATTCTCAGTCCAAGACGCCATTCTGCCATCAGAACCCTCAACAAAGGCTTCTTTTCCGAGCCAATCGAAGGGCTGCCGCCTCCGAGGCCCGGTTCAAATAGATATCCGGACCTTGTGGCCATTCAGAATCAAGCGCTGGAAACCCGTGAAAGGTTCAACCCGCATCGGGCATCATGTCCACGGATACGGGCGAAACACCGAGCAAAATCCACGACCAAATCCGACGCTGGGCCGGATCCAATTGCGGGAGCACCCTGTGGGTCAGGTCGTAAACCTCGCGTGCATTTGGCTTGGATTTTGTTCGATCGGCCAATTCCCGAATCGGTACCCCCACTTTGGCTTCCTGATCGGCGCTCAGGCTCAGCCGCTGTGCCAGCTCGGTCAGCACGTTCTCGCGCGGTTTGTATTGGCGTTCAAATGCCCGCCGCACTTCGGTGCCGGTGGCGTTCAACCAGACGCGCGTGCGGGCCTGCGCGAGCGTCATCTTTTCTTTGCGGGCCTGCGCCTGCTGGGCCTCGTCCAGCACGAGTGCGCGCCAGTATTCATCGATCATCCGATGGAACTCGCGACGTTCGGATTCGGGCAGCGTCCGTGCCACGGCCTGCCGGAGGGGAATCGGGCCGTTGATCCCTTCGACGCGGGTTGCCACGGCCTCGACGAGAACCGGGGCTTGGGGCTTGTTGCCCGCCTGGCGGGCGCTTTGCACGGCGAGCAGAATGTCGAGATCGCTCCGAACAAACTCATCGAGAGCCGTCCGGCGAATCTGCAGAATTTCATCCGCCTGATCGCGGGCCTCGCCCGGCAGATTGAGGGCATCGAGCGCCGCCTCTTCCGGCGTGCGGTCGAGCCGGCGGAGGTTACCGTTGAACTCAAAGCGGACCAGCGTGCGATCTTCCGGTCCGTCGGCCAATCGGGGGCCGGCCAGCAGCGGTTCGTCATCGCCCAGCCACGGATCTGGCTCGGTTTCCGCAGGGGTCAGGGGCGTCGAGGTCTCTTCAATTTCTGGCTCGGCGGCCATCGCGCCAGCACACGCGGCGATCAACAAAGCGGTGATGACAAGGCGATGCGCCACCGCAAGAGTCTACCCGCGCCGCCGGACGATCCAAAGGGCGACGCTACTCTTGGCCCATGTCGAAAGAAGCGCTGGCAAAGGAGATCGCTCAGGTCGCGCTCTTGCGGGGCACGTTTACCCTGCGCTCGGGGAAGACGAGCTCGTACTACCTGGATAAGTACCTGTTCTCGACCCGGCCGGAGTTGCTGGGCCAGCTCGCTCCGTTGTTTGCCGAGCGGCTGGACTCGATGGAGACAAGGCTCGACCTGAACATCGATCGCATCGCCGGGGCCGAACTCGGGGGCATCCCGCTCGTGACGGCCGCGAGCCTCGCCACAGGCTTGCCTGTGATCTTCGTCCGCAACAAGAAAAAGGACTACGGCACATCCAAGCAACTGGAAGGCGCGATCGAGAAGGGCGACGTTGTGGTCCTCCTCGAGGATGTGGCGACCACGGGGGGCCAGGCTCTCGAAGCCGTGGAAGTCCTCCGGGAGGCTGGGGCGAAGGTCATTGCGGTTATCGCGACGATCGATCGGCTCGAAGGGGCCCGCGAAAACGTGGAGAAAGCCGGGCTTTTGTTCGAGTCGCTTTTCACGTTACACGAACTGGGCGTCCAGCCCTAGGGCCTTGGTTTCACAGACCGCAAGGGGGGTTCCGCCTAGCATTTCCCCCTTCGGAGCCGCCGATTCGTAAATGGATCGACGTTGGCCGCGGGCCGGCCCAAGGAAGGCGGGTTTTCGGTCGATAAGGACGTGGACCCTGTTGGGAGAGGGGCCGTTGGATCCGTGGATTGGCCGCGGATCGGTTTTCGGCGTTCCGACCAAACCTCGGGCGCTGTGCCGTCGTAGGACTCGGCCCGACAGGCAGACAGGTTTGAACTCGCGGCAGGCACATCGCCCGTCGCTCGGGAAGTTGAGGAGATTCGCAGTATGGCCACCCCGCGTCGCGCTCTGGTCACCGGCATCACCGGTCAGGACGGTTCGTACCTTGCCGAGTTTTTGCTCGGGAAGGGCTACGAAGTCCACGGCATCATCCGCCGCTCGTCTTCGTTCAACACCGGCCGCATCGACGGCATCTACCAGGATCCGCACGCCAAGAACGGCAAGCTCAAGCTCCACTACGGCGACCTTTGTGATGCCAACAACCTCAGCAAGCTGATGCGCGAAGTGCGTCCGCACGAGGTTTATAACCTCGGCGCCCAGTCGCACGTGCGCGTCTCGTTCGACATGCCCATCTACACGGCCGAGACGGTCGCGATGGGTGCGCTCAAGCTGCTCGAAGCCGTCCGCGACTTCCAGCAGGAGAGCGGCCAGCAGGTGCGTTACTACCAGGCCAGCTCGTCCGAGCAGTACGGCAAGGTCGTCGAGACCCCGCAGAAAGAAACCACGCCCTTCTACCCCCGCTCGCCCTATGCGTGCGCGAAGATGATGGCGCACTGGGCGACGGTGAACTATCGAGAGTCGTACGGATTGCACGCTTCCTGCGGCATCCTCTTTAACCATGAATCACCCCGCCGTGGCGAAACCTTTGTGACCCGCAAGATCACCCGCGCCGTCGGCCGCATCAAGCTCGGCCTCCAGGACAAGATCTTCCTGGGCAACATCGACAGCAAGCGCGACTGGGGCTTCGCCGGCGATTACGTCAAGATGATGTGGATGATGCTCCAGCAGGAGAAGCCCGACGATTACGTCATCGCGACCGGCAAGACGATCAGCGTGAAAGAGTTCTGCGAATTGGCATTCAGCCACGCCGGGCTTGATTTCAAGGATTTCGTCGCCTTCGACCCGCGTTACCTGCGTCCCGCCGAGGTCGATCTGCTCCTGGGCGATCCGACCAAAGCCAAGCAGAAGCTCGGCTGGGTGCCGACCACCACGGTCGAGCAGCTTGCGGCGATGATGGTCGATACCGATCTTGAACTCGCCAAGCGCGAGAAGACCCTCCGCGATGCCGGCCACGAGATGCCGGAGTTCGCCGGGCACGATCAGTAAGTCATCCCAGCGTCCGATCCCTCAAGCCCGAGCAAACCTCGGGCTTTTTTTTTTGGAGACAAAGATCCGAGATGCCTTGGCCCGGCCGCATCATCATGCACGTCGACATGGACGCTTTTTTCGCGTCCGTCGAACAGCGTGACAAACCGGCGCTCCGGGGCAAGCCCGTTCTCGTCGGCGGTTCGAGCCGCAGGGGCGTCGTCGCCGCCGCCAGCTACGAATCGCGAAAGTTCGGCTGCCGCAGCGCGATGCCGATGGCCCAGGCTCTTCGCCTTTGTCCGACCGCGATCGTCGTAAAAGGAAACTACGGCAAGTACAGCGCCGCTTCCAAAGCCGTCTTCGAAGTGCTCCGCTCGTTCACACCCGATGTGCAACCGATCTCGGTCGACGAAGCCTTCATGGAAATGACCGGCGCTCTGCACATCTATGAAAAGCAGTGGGGGATTTCGGGCCTCTCCGTGCTCGAGAGAATCGGCCGCGCGATCAAGCAGAGAATCCGCGAAGCCGTCGATCTCCCCGCCAGCGTGGGAATCAGCGGCAACAAGTTTCTCGCGAAGCTCTCCAGCGATCTCTCCAAGCCCGACGGGCTCAAGATCCTCGATCCGCGCGCCGCCGAAACAGAACTGGCCTTCATGCCCGTCGGCGTGATCTACGGCCTCGGCCCCAAGACGCAGGATCGTCTCCGCCAGATCGAAATCAAAACCATCGCCGATCTGCGTGCCTTCGGCGAAGAACGCCTTGTCAGCCGATTCGGCGAGCAGGCACGCGAATGGCTGCGGCTCTCGCGTGGAGAAGACCATCGGCCTGTGCGTCTTGAGCGCGAGCAGAAAAGCATCGGCAAGGAACGCACCTTCTTCGACAACATCGCCGATCCGGACGAACTCCGCACCGTGCTGCTGGGTTTCACCGAAGAGGTGGCTCGGAGTCTCCGCGAGGACGGACTCACGTGCCGCGGCGTGACGCTCAAGCTCCGGCTCGGTGATTTCAGCACATTCACCCGGAGCGCCACGCTTGGTGCCCCGACCGATTCGACGAAAGCCATCTGGGCCGTCGCGTCGGACCTTCTGGCGAAGTGGCTGAATGAAAGGCGCGGCGCGCTGCGCCTCATGGGTGTCAGTCTGCACGGGCTTTCGGGCGAAGAACAGCTCGATCTGTTCGCCTCGGTTCCGGCGCGGGATATCGAGACTCGCTCATCGGGCAAGCAGAAGAAAGTCGACAAGGCCACCGATGCGATCATCGAGAAGTTCGGGCGCGGGTCGATCAAGCGGGGAGGCAGTCTCCGCGACGATTGAGACGGGGGCTTTCAGGCTGGCGTGCCGCGAAGTATGGCCTGCATCATCGCCGCGGCACGGATGCGCGGGAGGCCGAGCTTTTGGGAAATCTCGGCGACGGTGTGCGGACGGGTGGATTGCCAGCCGTATCGCAGGCCGAGTACACGCGCGGAGTTGGCCTCGAGATCGGAACGCTGCACCCGCAAGCGGGCGGGGGCAAGGGTGTTCTGCCAACCGGAAGCCTGTTCGGTCCAGTCCGGGATCGCGCCAAGCGAGCGGGCAGCGCGGACGGAGGGGCGAGCCCGGAGCGCCTGCAACTCGCGTTCATTCGACTTTGTCCAGTTTGAGAGAGCACGGCCGACGGCGAGCGAGATCGGGCCGGCAAGGCCGCCCGCGATTGCGCGCCGAGAGCTCCCGGGCGTGAAGCCTTCGATGGCGAGCGCCGCACCGTGCACGCCGTGAAACAGTGCCGAGAGGAGCAGTGCCGGATCGACGCGAAGCAGGTCGACGCCATCGTCGTTGCCCGCACCGACAAGCGCGCCGAGTGATTCGACTATGACGATCCGATGCGGCCGAATGATCGCGGCGCGGAGCTTGGCGGCCCAGCGCAGGGCGGTTTCTGCAAGATCAAGACGGTCGGCCGAGAATGGTCGGCGCAAATCCGCGATCTGCATGCAGGTGTGGTGCGCAAGGACGAGTTCGTGTTCGTGTTCGCGATCGGCGATATCGCGTAAGCGCATCGCATCGAGCAGAGAGTCGAGATCGGGTTCGGCCGGGGGATGCCACACGGATGCGCTGCGGGGAAAGCGGGCTTCGATCTCGGCCAGGGAGGCCACCACGATCGACGCCGATTCATGCGGATAGCGCGTGCTCGGGTCCCATCGCTCGAGGCGGTCCTGACGGGCGAGTTTCAGCGACTGGATGATGGCGGGGCGCGATTTGCGGGATTGCCGCGCGAGTTCGCCAGGGCCCATCCCGGATTCCCACTTTGAAAGAAGAAGAAGGCGTGCCTTGGGCGATTGACGCGGGCGTCGCTCGGACCGCTTGAGCGCGGGCAGCACCCGCAGGATCGCCGAGCGAGAGCGCCCGGTGCGTTTGGCGAGATGAGCAGAAAGGCGGGCGCGCGGGACGGACGCCCTGCGTCCGAGCTTCTCGGCGCGGGCGCGCAGCGATTCGCGCGCGGCGGGATCGATCCGGGTGAATGCCGCGGCACGCTTGAGCGTGTGCCCATGAGCGGACTCGAATGATTCCGTGGTGGCGCGTGGAAAGAAAAGCGAGCTTCTACCTCCGGGCGAGAGCAGCCTCACAGCAACGAGGCCCCGGGCGCGATAGCGCTCGAGCGATTTGCGGCTGATACTCCAGCGTTTTAACAGCGCTGGCTGATCAAAACCCGGTCCGAGGGGCTTGAGATCGTCGGCGGTCAGTCGCGACTGCGCGCTGAGCAGCTCGACCAGTCGGGCGAGCTGCGGGCCGAGCGCCGCGCCCACGACCGCATCCGACACCTGTTCCGAGCGATACCCGGTGATGCGGAATATGACCCACTCAGCGGGGTACTCGGTCTTTGCATCGAGCAGTTCGATCGTTTCGATCGTGCGCTGGATGTCCTTCACGACCGCGGGCCTCGGCGCGTATCGGAGTTGCTCCGCCAGATCGGCGAGAAGCGGGAACTTGAGTTTCGGCCAGGTCGGCATGGGAATGGCTCAGCGTTCTGCTCTCGAAGCCCGAAGCCGCACCCCGCGGGAATGGAGCGGGCACCGGTCGGTGCGTGGGCCGGTCCGTCACGCCCAGCGCACGCGGGCGACTTGCTCCGGGGTGAGGATGCCGCAGGAGAGGGCCTCTTCGAAGAAACGGGCGACAGCTATTCGCTCGTTATCGCCCACCTGATAGCGGAGGAGATCACCGAGGTACTGGCGCGCGAGGTCCGGGGGCCATCGAAACTCGGCGGCGCGGTCCTGAATGATGCGATCGAGTCGTGTGAGGTTGTGACGGAGCTGGCGGTCGAGCAGCGATTCGGCGAGGCGGATTGCGGAGCATGAATCCGGATTCTCAAGATCTGCTGACCGGCACATCCAGAGCGCGTAGACAAACGGAAGCCCCGTCAGCTTCTTCCACGCCTCGCCGAGATCCAGTTGGTACGCAAACCGATGGAGGGGCGGGCCGGACGTGATGACCTTGTCACCGATGAGAAGCAGGGCTTCGGGCCAATCGGATTCGCGCGAGCGGGAACCTGAAGTGTCAAATGGTTCGATCTTGACGCGTCGGTCGAACGCCCGCAGAAGGACAATGCGGGCGAGAGCGATGGATGTGTGGCTGTCGGTATCGCCGTGGAGGGTTGTGATCTGGTCGAGTGGGATGGACGAAAAGACGCGGACCGTGAGCGTCGGTCCGTCACAGCCGATCATGCCGCAGGAGAGCATCGCGAGCGGCGAGGCGGCGAGTGCCGCGTCGATGATGCTGACAAGCGCGAGATCAGCGGTTTGGGCGACCAGCATGTCGCTGAGGCGCGAGGGCGGCGCGGGCACGAGCGAGAGCCGCGAAATCTTGTCAAGCCCTTCGACGAGGGGGACGGTGTTGAGGAACTTGACGATGCCGATGCGGAGCGGGTCCATCGCAGGATTCTTGCACCGGCGGAACGTGACGGTGCGCGATTATTTCCAGTGAACATCGAAGAGACTGGAATAGGAATCGGTCCAGACCCGCCCGTGCGGATCGATTCGGAGCTGGAACCACTCGGGCCGTTCGAGCAGAGGGCGGAGCGTCTTTGGGTCGCTCGCGATCGCGATCCAGTCGGACGATGAGCGCTCCGCTTCTGCGTTCTCGTCCTTCATGAGATCGAAGCGGATGGCGAAGGTCATCTCGTTCTTGAGCGCGACCTGGGCGCACATCACGGCGAGGTCGAAGTAGCGGTTTGATGTATGGAACGCGACGATGCCGCCGGGGCGGAGATGGGATTTGTAGATCGCGACCGCTTCGAGCGTGAGCAGGTGCACCGGCACCGAATCGGAGCTGAACGCGTCGAGGATGATGAGGTCGTAGGAGTCACTCGATGCTTCGATCGCCAGCCGCCCGTCGGCGATGATGGATTTGATCGTCGCGCCGCGCTCGCGGGCGTCTTTGATATAGGTGAAGGCGTCGCTTTGCGCGATGCTGTTCACCAGCGGATCGATCTCGATGAAGGTGAAAGTGTCGCCCTTCTCCGCGTACGCCGCCACTGTGCCCGCCCCAAGCCCGACCGCCGCGACACGCAGCGGTTGCCCGCGCGAGCGAAGTTCGGCGAAGATGTCGCCGAGCGGACCCTTCTGGTGGTAGTAGCTGCTCGCGACCCTCCGCTTGGCCGGATCGCGAAACTGCATGCCGTGCAGAGTTGTGCCGTGGCGCAGGCCGATGGTGTCGCGCCCGCTCCGGACTGTGTATGTGCCGAAGAACGAGCGCCCCGAGTACGCGATCGTGCCCGTCAGGTGCTGCTGCACGATCGAGAAAATGAACACGGCCGGCACGATCAGCCCGATGCGGTAATTGGCCCCGGGCAGCACAATCGCCGCGATTGCGCAGACGACGGCGATCATCGCGGCACGCGCACCGGGCAGGCTCTCGGTTCCGAAAAACCGGGGGAGCAGCGCGTCCAGCGTCACCACGATGGCGACCGCGCCGATTGCGTACGCCAGCTGCTTCTGCCACCAGTGTCGGCCGTGCATGGCGGCCGGCGCGACGAGAAGAATGCACGCACCCATCGCGATCGGGTACTCGATCAGGAACGTGAAGTAGCGGGGCGCGACGAGCGCTGTGAACGCGCCGCCGAGCGCTCCGCCGATGGCCGCGAGGAGATAGAACTCGGTCAATCTCGATGTGGATGGTCTCAGTTCATAGAGCCGGCGGTGGCACGCGTAGGCGCACGCGCCGAGCGCTGCCAGGTGCGTGCCGATCACGAACGTCAGCGGGTACTTTGTTCCGTACGCATGGATCACCAGCACAGCAATGACCGAGACGATCGCAACACGCCCGGCGGCCACCGCGCCGACCCTGAACCAGCTTGAGAACGCGAGGATGTAGCTGAGCAGGTACACCGAGAGCGGCATGATCCACATGAGGGGTACCGCCGCGACATCCATGGTGATCGTGGTCGTTGTGCCCAGTGACAGGCTGGACGGTGCCGCGGCGAGCGCGATCCAAAGCGATCGGCGCCGCCACCGGATCGGCTCGCGCACAACGTCCGAAACGGATTCGTGGTGTTCGGTGCGGTTTCGCAGCGCCATCAGCCCGGAGCAGAGCACCAGCGCACCGAGAATCGCAAACCCCACCGTCCAGACTTCGGATTGCCCTGAGAGGATGAAGTTTGGCTCGACCAGAAACGGGAAGCACAGAAGGCCGACGAGGCTCCCCGCGTTGCTCGCGGCATACAGAAAGTACGGGTCCTTCGCGCGCGGATCGTCCGTCGCCCCGAACCATGACTGAAGCAGCGGCCCCGTTGTCGCAACCGCGAAGTACGGCAATCCGGCGATGAGCAGGAGCGTCATCAGCAGCCAGGCCGGTGGCGAAAAGCCCGATCCCACGGCCCACGCCGCTGAAGGCAGCCCGATTGGTAGTGCGAGCAGCACCGAGCCCATGACGCAGGCGTGCACGACAAACTGCATTGGCAGGCGCAGACGGCGGGAGACCAGGTGCGAGTAGAAGTATCCCAGCAGCAGCATGGTCTGAAAGAAGACCATTGCCGTGTTCCACACATTGGGCGTGCCGCCGAGAATGGGGAGCACGAGTTTGGCCGCGATCGGCTGGACCAGGAAGAGCAGGACAGCGGAAATGAAGATGGCCGCGCCAAAGAGGATGATCACCGGATCAGTTTATCCAAAGCGTTTGCAACGAAGCCGTCTTTGCGAGCGAGACCTTGCCCTACCAGGCCAAGCGACGAGAGCGGGCATCGGACCCGAAGGCAAACCGCTTTAGGGGCAGAAGAGCGCTTCATACGCCTGCACAAACAGCACAAAGTCGCTGTCGTCCACGAAACCGTCGTCGTTGAAGTCGGCGGGGCAGCGGACGGGCATGGCGGGGTCGGCGCAGTCAAGGATCTCGTACGCGCCGACGAAGATCGGGAAGTCGGAATCCGAGACGATGCCATCGCAGGAGAGGTCGGGGCGGCAGACGTGCGTGTTGGCGACGGGCGTGGTGGTGCTGCCGCAGGAGCCGGAGATGACAACGTCGTAGTCGCCCGCATCGTCGAAGTTGAAGCCGAAGATGCGCATGATCCGCGAGCGGGCACCGGCGACCAGCGCTCCGGAGTGCTGAGAACCTTCTTCGAGCGGCACACCATTCCGGCGCCACTGATAGCTCAGCGGCCCGGCTCCGACGGCGCGCACGGAGAACGCGGGATTACCGAGCAGACAGGAAGTTTGAGCGAGCGGGTGCTGAATGATGACCGGTTCGCACGGGAGCAGAAGGAATGGGACCGAGTTGCCGCTCGATTCGCCCGGGCTGATGCCGACGCCCCGCCCGACAATAAACCCGCCGTCGCTGATCGCGAGTGCCGTGACGAGGCGGTAACCGGGCGCGTGGAGCGCGGGCTGCGTGAGCGATGTGAGCGCGAGCGGATCAGGGTTTCCCGATGCCCACAGCACGGCCTCGCCCGAGGCTTCGTTGCCGGAGCGGCCCACCACGTCGGCGTTTCCGTTCACTCCGAACGCGCACGAGCCATCGGCGTAGCCGCCCAGCGAGTGCAATCGGGTGATCGCTCCGCCGAGCCAGAGCGCGGGATGCATGCGGCCCGAATCCAAGAGATCCTGCACCACGCCGCAGACATCGCCCTGGCTGCTGATCGAGAGCGCAGAGCCTGTCTCGAGCGGCCCGGAGAACGTGGGCAGCGGAACCTGGCCGTCGTCGTCGCATGTGAACGGGCGATCAACCAGAACCGGCTCGCTGATTGTGCCGGCATTCATCAGGGCGCGTCCGGCAAGCGTGCCCGCATCGTTGATGGCGAACGCGGCACTCGGCGCGCACTCGAAGTTGCTGCCAAGCAGAGGCGTTACGAAGAACCCGCCCGGACTCCAGCGACTGCCAAAGTCTGTGGACTGTGTCAGTGAGCAGTCGAAGGTGCTCGTGCCGGCGATGCTGCCAAGGGAGTTGATCGCCCGAGCCTGCGCGCTGCCCATCGGCGTCCGAACCGTGGTGTCGCGTGTGATGTCGATCCGCGTGCCGCCGGGCGCTATGAGTACGGCGTGGTCAAACGGATCGGCCTCGTGCTGCACTGTGCCGACGATCCACCCGTCGTCGTTGATCCCCCAAAGTCCGTGCAATTCGCTCGGCCCAAGCAGCCCGAGGTTGATCGGTCCGACATCAACGGAAGCGTCGTATTGAAAGCCGTAGTAGTTGTCGCCGATCCGGCAGCGCCCGATGACCACGCCCTTGTTGTTGACGGCGACGGCCTCGCCCGAAGTCGCGCCGGGGAGCAGCGGGATCCCCACGACCTTGTACACCGGCTCCGCCTGTGCGATCGCACAGGCAAAAATTGCCGAGCACGCAATCGCGATGGAATGAAACGCCGGCATGATCGATATCCACCCCGACCCGAGACAAGGCCCCCGAAAACATACGGAAGGCCAGAATACGCAATATCTTACACGAGAATCGGCGAACGGCTTTCCGGAGTTTCCGAAGGTGCCTCGAAGGGTTCGGGATAGGCCCACATGCGGGTCTTTGGGTGGTTATTGGGGCGTGGAAAGGATGTCCACAATCGCCATCCCGCGCGAGGTGCCCTCGGTGCGATGAGGGAGCAACCCATCCAGAGGCAGCCCCAGGGGCTCCAAGGCCAGTTGGAGTGACTTGGCGAATCGAACCTCTGCCCCAGATCCGCCGGCGGTTGAGATCAGGGGCTGCACCAGAGCCGCATTTGCCTCTCCAGCGATGATGACGATCGAAGGCCGGAGGTTGCGTATCACTTCGGGAGCGCCCGTCGCGGCAAGCGGGTCGCTGGCGTCCAGAATCAGCGTGTCGAGTCGCCAGGCCCCGATCCGCCGGGCGACCTGGGCAAGATCGCGTCCCTGCCCGGTGGGGTTGGATGTGCCGGCGTTCACCATGATCGAGGTGTGGTGCGTGCGGATGATGGTGCAGTTGGCGGGCGATTCGTCGAGCAGGTAGACGCGGGCAGTGATAGTGGAGGGGAGGCGGTGGAGGAGGATCATCTCGAGCGTGCCCCAGACGACGAGGACTCCCGCGAGCACCACGAAGCGGGGCAGCCGCAGCCGACCGCGAACGAACCAGAGCGTGAGAACAGTGGTCGCTGCAATTGCCCAGACCGGTGAAAGCGGCGGAAGCCGGATGACCGCGACGTGGAGGGAATCCCACCAGCGGGCCGTTGCGATGGAAAAGTCGGCGAGCGCGCCGATCGGTGCCGAAGCGAGCGGGGCGAGGGGTGGAATCGCCATCCCGAGGATCAGTGCCCCGTACCCAATCCAAAGGGCAAGCACGATGAAGGGGGTGATGAAAACGGCGGTCAGGATCGAAAGCGGATTAAAGATGCCGACGTTGGATGCAATCCAGGGCGCTGAGAGCGCCCAGCAGAGCATGCCGGTCACGACAATCGCAATCACGGCACGACGCACGTGCGACCACATCCAGTGCGTGCGAGGACGTACACCGAGCGGGGTCGGAAAGAGCCGGAGCGTGAGACGCTGTCCGAGCGCGAGCAGTGCCGCAGTGAGGCCGAAGCTGAGCTGGAAACCGAGCGACCAGAGTTCGCTGGGGCGGAACAGGAGCACGGCGACCGCCGTCCAGCAGAGCAGCGTAAGGCGGTCGTAGCGACGACCGAAGCACTCGGCACCGAGCAGGACAAGCAGGATGGTCGCGGCGCGCACGAGGGGCGAACTTGCGGGAACGATTGCGAGAAAGAAGAGGATCGCCCCGGCGACAAGCAGCGGTTCGAGGCGACCGAGATCGCCGAAAAGGCGGAGCGCGAGCAGGGCCGCGGCAGCGAAGACCATCAGGTGGAAACCGCTGATCGAGAGGATGTGGGCAAGCCCGAGCTGGTAGAAGGCGGCAAGCCCTTCCGACGGCGCGGGCGGATTCTCCCCGAGCAGGAGGCCCCGCAGCAGTTGCTGTGCATCGGGCGAGGCGCGGAATGCGAGTGCGTCCACTGTGTCGCTCGCGCGGGCCCGCAGGGCGCCGTGCATACGACGGATTGAATCCGAGAAGGATTCGAAGAACCCGGCGGGTGATTCGTCCGGCCGGATGAGCTGCGCGGATGCGACAAACAGCGAACCGTCGATCGCGCGATCGTTTGCCCAGCGCCTGAGATCAAACTCGCCCGGATTTCGGGGAGGTTCAATCGGTCGAAACGACGCGATGGCGATCCGGCGGTCGCCAGGCCGGGGCGGAGTGGCGGACTTCACGGTGAGCCAGACATTGCGGTTGATGGGCGTGCTGCCCGCGTCGGTCACGATCGAACGCACGCGGACGAGACAGGACCACGATGTTGCGTCGGGCCTGGTGCGCGGGTTCTCGAGGATCGTCAGTCGGATCGTCGACGACTTGCTCGATGGCGCAAGCAGCAGAGAAAGCTCGCTCGCAGCAGTCCTGAGGCGGAGTTGGCCCCATCCAAGTCCGAACGCACATACTCCACAGCAAAGCAGGACCACCGGGGCGCGAACTACCGGCGTGCGAACCACGAGGGTTGGTTCGCTTCGGCTGGTGAGGGGAAAACCGAGCGCGATTGCGCCGAGGGTTGCCGCGAGGAGCAGGTACGCTACCGGCGAGAGCGGGATGGTAAAGCCGGCTTCTGGAAGTTCCCAAGACAGAAAAACGCCGACAGCCAGAAAGAGCAGCGTGCACGCAGCGCGGATGCGAGCCATTCGTACGGAACAGTTTTGGAGAGTGCTGCCCGGCAAGCTGTAGCGAGTCTAATGAACCGCCGATGCCCTCCCGTTGGCGGGTAACGCGGCACAGAAAAAACGCCCGATCCCAGCATTCTTCTGTGGGGAAGAAGCCCGGAGCGAGCGTTCAGCAGTGTTCGGGCCTTCGGTGATTCAGTTCGCGATCACGATGTCGTCGAAGCGATCGAGGAAGTTGATGGAAGTCGGCTTTCCGGCTGTGTCGGTGTAGAACGCACCGGGATTGCCCGTGTCCTTGAGACCGACACCGTAGTAAACCGAGCGAGCGTTGCCCTTGAAGAACCGCGAGCCTTCCTTCTGAGAAAGGAAGATGCCATCGGTGCCGGGCGCGTGGAAGATGATCTTGCCACGCGGCGCAGCGGGGAGCATGTCCTCGATGTTCGCAGTCTTGGGATCGGGCGTGGGATTGGGCGTTCCCGGGTTGCCGACGAGCGCCATGAGCGTCGCGAGCGCCCCGGTATTGGAGTAGTTCATCGGGTCGCCTCCGATCCCGAACGCCAGCAGACTGGTGCTGCCACGGTCTTGAGCAGAATTGTCGTACGTCGAATCGATCGCCAGCTTGCCCTGCGCTTTGCTGCGCAGGATGCCGGAGTTGGAGCCCCAGTAGAAGCGGGCGGGGAGATTGCCGGTCGGACCGGAATCCACGCTCACAAACGTGTTCTGGCCGACGCCGCGGTCGATCGGCAGCCTGCACGACTCATCCATCTGCCACGCGAGCACTGGCTGGCCTTCGTAATCCACCAGATCGGGCAACTGAAGATCGTCGGCTCGGCCTGTGAGTTTCACACCAACACGGGGCGAATTTGCCGTTGGTCCGGCCTCGAAGCTGACCAGGTTTTTCTTACCCGGGCTGAAGTAGTTGGTTTTTCCGGTGCCAATCAACGTGGGATTGACACGGACCTCTTGATCCGTCGGTTGATTGCCAAGCGGACCGACCTGTTGGAGGTAGTCGCTGGCGTTCTTTTGCGGTGTCCCGACGACGATGGCGTCCTTGCCGCTGAGGTCGAGCAGGATGTTCTGCATCGCGGTCATCCCTTTACCGTCGGTGCCGTTGCCCTGGCCGGTGTTGGTAAACATTCCCATTTCGCGGGGCGAGAAGTAGCCCGGGGCGCGCCGGTTTTCGGTTTCGAAGGCGGCGGACTGAGCGGCGATCTGGCTCAGCATGTTGCGGGTCGCCTGTGCGCGGGCGACCTTGCGTGCTCCGCCGAGCGCGGGCAGCAGAATCCCGATCAGGATGCCGATCAGGGCGATGACGACGAGCAATTCGATGAGCGTGAAGGCGTGACGATCGCGTTGTGGATGTTGTGTGGTTGGATTCATAATCGACCGTCCTACTTGCCGAGGAAGCCCGATCGGATGAAGCCGGATCGGCGTGGGTGCGGCAAAAATCCCGAAGCCCTCACGAAAGGACCGCCCATCCTATTCGGGCGGGGGGCGTACGGGTTCCACCTGCCGGGCCGTGCATCTACCGAACCGAGCGGCGTTTGCCGCCTTTTCTTGTCTACCTTTGAGGGTGTCCGAAATCGTTCGTTTGCAATCTCTGACGGAAAAGGAGCGGGATGCCCTGGCAGCCCGTGCCGCGTCCCTGATCCAGCAGGGGGAGTTGGTGATTTTTCCGACAGAAACCGTGTATGGCCTCGCTGCAAGCGCCGCGGAGCCCGACACCCTGGGCAGGCTGGCGGCCTTTGCTCCCGGTGTCAAGCGCACGATTTCGGCCAAGGGAGTCGGCCCGAACGGGTTTACCTGGCACGCGCCGGACGCGGCAAGCGTGATCAAGGCGCTTCGAATCAAGGCCCCGGTGCACGAACGGATCATGTCGAAATTGATGCCCGGGCCGGTTCGGTTGCTTGTCGAGGGGGTCGCGGCAAAGTCCGTTGCCGGAGAGATCTCCGGGGCGTTCATCGCGGGCGACATGGTGTCGGTGCGTGTGCCGGATCACGGGTTTGCACGCGAGGTGCTGGCGCGAGCGAAGGTACCGGTCGCTATGGATCGGGTTCCGAGCGCGATCAGCGCAAGCGGTCGATTGCTCGACGGGGCCGATCTCGGGCTGAGCCTCGAGGCCGCGGGAGTTGCGCTTTGTATAGATGATGGCGCGACCTCGTACGGACGGATTTCATCGGCCCTGCGCCTGACCAAGGCGGGGGGCTATCGGGTCGAGTCGGAGGGCGCACTGACAGCGCGTGAAATTGATAATGCCGTGACGACGAAGGTGCTGTTTGTCTGCTCGGGGAACACCTGCCGCAGCCCGATGGCGGAGCGGATCGCACGCGACGTACTTGCGCGGTCCTTTGTGGACGGGGGCGGATTGGTGCGAGCGGAGTCGGCGGGGACATCAGCATCGGACGGCGAGCCCGCAACGCCGGAGGGTGACGAGGCCCTGGCGGGCATGGGAATAGGTCGCGAAGCAGCGCGTCACCGATCGCGTGGCCTCACAGCGGAGATGATCCGGAGCGCCGACTTTGTCTTCACAATGACACGCGCGCACCGGGAAGCGGCGGTGTTGATCGCGCCGGACGCGAAGGACAAGGTGATGCTGCTGGACGGCTCGGGCGATATTCCGGACCCGATCGGGGCCGGGCTCGATGCGTACCGCAAGACCGCGGAGCGCATCCGGCTCGGTATTCTTCAGCGGTTTACCGAGCAGCGACTGCTGCCGGGCGAGAGTGTGAAGGTGGCGAAGCCCAGGGTCAGGGCGGCCGGAGAAAAGTCATGAAGATCGGACTGGGCGCGGACCATCGCGGAGCGGCGTCGATCAAGTTGCTTTCCGAGAAGCTTCGGAGCGAAGGGCACGAGGTGCAGATTCTCGGTGACGCATCGGGTGAACCGTGCGATTATCCGGAGCCGGCGTTCAAGGTGGGTAACGCGCTGGCGAAGGGGCAGATCGAGCTCGGCGTGCTGATCTGCGGCACCGGCATCGGCATGAGCATCGCAGCGAACAAGGTCAAGGGAGTTCGCGCCGCCAACGTACACGACGAGATCACGGCGCAGCTCTCGCGGAGCCACAACAACTCGAATATTTTGTGCCTGTCGGCGGACCTGCTGGGGCAGAGGCTGATCGAAAAGATCGTGGAACAGTGGATCGCGACCCCTTTCGCGGGCGGTCGTCACACCCGGCGCATCGAGAAGATCACGGCGATCGAGCACGAGAAGGATCCGGGAAGCATCAAGGATTGAGCCCGGGCCGGTCGCGCATTGACCGAACGGCGCAGGTGGATCGACTGGCCGTTGGGTTCAAGACAATCAGGAATCGCGCAGCCGGCCGAGGTGCTCGATGATGTCGAGTACGCCTTCGATCTCTTCGTGGTTCGAGACGTACTGCGCGTGGGGCTTGAGCTTCTCGTCGGCGTTGCTCGGACAGGCGAAGTACGCGACGCGCTCGGCGATCGCAAGGTCGGAGAGCGAATCGCCAAC
>JAEUJD010000220.1 GCA_016793015.1 Phycisphaerales bacterium | reverse complement strand
CAGAGCAGGCGAAGACCGATGGCGTCGGGAAGTCGAATTTCAGCGGTGGCCCTTCCGTCGAACCATCGAAACACATCAAGCGTGTCCGAGCGTTCCGGCGTTGCTGTGAGTCCGAGCAAAACCTGCGGACGAATGTGGTCTAGCAGACGCCCATAAGTTGGTGCGGCCGCGTGATGGAACTCATCCACCACAACGTAATGAAATTGGTCGGCAGGCTGACGCCACAGTTCGCGGCTCGCATAAGTTTGGATCGAGCAAAACAAATGCGAGTGCTGGCTGGGGTTGGAGCCACCAACAAGCACGTCGCCAAAGTTCTGGTCTCGCAGTACGGCGCGAAACGTTCCGAGCGCTTGCCGAAGAATCTCTTCCCGGTGGGCAACGAAGAGCAGGGTAGGGCGGGGTGAACTGGAGGCGCACCATCGTTTGTAGTCGAACGCGGCGACCATGGTCTTGCCCGTGCCCGTTGCCGCGACGATGAGGTGGTTGGTCTTCTTGCGCACCACCCGCTCCGCAGCGATCTGGTCCAGGATTTCCTCTTGAAATGGAAACGGCTTGAGATCGAACGCGACGAATGCGGCGCCATCGTTCGCGCCGGTGTTTCTCTCGTGCTGAATAGCTTCGGAAAACTTGCGCTGGGTGTCGGGGGAAACGCGCTCAAACTCGTGGTCGTTCCAGTAGGCGTCGAACGTGGCATTGATACGCTGCCATAGGTACGGCAACTCAAACTGGCTGATCTTGGACGTCCACTCCAGTCCTTCAGAGAGTGCCGCGCCGGAAATATTCGCTGAACCAACGTAAGCGCTACCGAATCCGGTCGCTCGATGGATGATGTACGCCTTCGCGTGTAGCCGGGTCCGTGCGGTGTCGTAAGAGACCCGAACGTCCGTGTTTGGCAACTGATGTAAGGCTTCCACCGCCCTGGGATCCGTGGCCCCCATATAGCTTGTAGTGATGACCCGTAATCTCGGCGCGCCGCTCGTTGGCGATGCTACGAGTGATTCAAGTGCCGGAAGCAAAAGACGAAGGCCGCTCCATTTGATGAAAGAACAAAGAATGTCGACACGGTCGGCGTTTGCGATTTCCTTTTGAAGTTGAAGCGAGAGGCTTGGATCACCCCGAGCTCCGGTGAGAAGTGAGGATCGCGCGAGTGGTGTATCCGGGCGAAGGGGGGCGACAGTCGATCTGGCGTGAACAGCAAGCAGACGCTGTAGGGGATCGGCTAGGGACTTGCCTTCGGCCCAGTCGGGCTCCATCTCGTCTGAAAGAACGGTGAGAATGCGACGGACTATCTCGCGCTGCCTCCTGACGCCCTCTTCACCTCTGTGCCTGCTGAGAGTGCCGGCAATAAGCAGTTCGAGATACTGTGCAACGGCGTCATGTGCCTCGCCAGAGTCAACGTCGGCCAATGTCGCAATGCGATCGTCGCCCATCGAAGCGAGCGCGGTTCGTAGTTCAAGTGACAGCAATCGGTCATGCAGACCGGAAACAGCAGAGCCGGAGTCAAGTGGTTGCGTCATGTGGCTCAGCAGAATAGCGAATGGTGTTGGGCAGTGGTGACGAAGTCGAAAGGCTCTGCACTTGGGGCGTTTGAGTGCGGGGTTGTTCACGCTGACTGATGCGTTGGAGGTGCGGTACGCGAAGAAACTGAAGAAGGGACTGCCGCGGGAAGTGTGGGACGGGATGTTTGCGAAGCACGAGGGGCAGGAGGTGCGGATGCCGGAGCGGTTTCGGCCGGAGGGGGCGTATCTGGCGTTTCACCGCGAGCGGGTGTTTTGCGGGTAGGTGAACGGGGCGAAATACAAAGGCGTGCTTGGTTTGTGTCTGCCTCGCAGACAGGGATGCTGGAAGGGGGAGTTTGGGGAGGGCGGGGACCAGACGTTGAAACGTCTGGCAACGGGCGTGCGCCCCAAGGGGGCGAGGGGACGATGCGAAGAAGGCTGTGGGTTCGGCACTGCAAAGGCACATCGCCCGGAAGGGCGATGCCACGCGCGATGAGAAGGTGGTGGGTGCAACGTGTGCCGCGGGCGGGCGGGCGTATTTACTTGTCAAAGAGAGGAGAGAGGCACTGGGCATTGGGCATTAGGCATTAGGGATTAGGCATTAGGCATTCGGCATTCGGCATTCGGCATTGGGCATTGGGCATTGGGCATCAGGCATCAGGGGGCGGGGAATCGGCAGTCGGCGTGGCGGCGGTTGGTGCGGGGGGTTCATTCGCGGCACTTTGCGCGGGGGCTTCGGAGAGGAGGAGTTTGCGGCGGTCGTGCAGGATTTGTTCGAGGGCGATGACTTCGATCTTTGGGTGAGGGCGATCGTTGCGCCAGCAGATGATGAGGTCGCAGCCATCTTCGGGGTGGTTGAAGCGGCTGCTGAGGTATTCGAATTCGATGCGGATGCGCTGCCAGGAGTCTTTGCCGACGCGGCGTTTGGCTTCGCAGTCGGGGTAGGCGGTGCGGACGTTTTCGATGATGAAGCCGAGTTCTTCGGCCATCATGCCGAAGAGGAGGACGACGCCTTGTTCGTTGGTGGGTTCGTGGAGCATGGAGCGGAAGTTGAGGACTGTGCCGCAGACGGGGCGGTCGTCGGCGGGCGGGTACATGGAGATGCCGCTGAGGTGGGGGATGAGGTGTGGGGGGAGTGAGGCGGCAGCGGCGGCGTCGAGCTGAGCGGACTGCGCTGGGGACTTTGCCGCGAGTTGGGTGATGCGGGGATTTGCGGGCCAGGTGTTGTCGTGACCGGAGCGGTTTTCGAGCGCGAGGCGGACGCGCCACCATGCGCCGAAGTATTTCATGATGAGGTTGTACGAGTAGCCGCCACCTTGCTTGAGGTATTCGGTGACGGTGGGGAAGTGGCCGAGGCGTGCGGCGGTTTTCTGGAAGTCGATGAGGATGTCGTCGGCGGAGACGGACGCGATGGCGCTGGCGCGGACTTGGGCGCGGAGGCCGGCGGCGCGGAAGAGGGCGGCGTAGTTGCCGAAGAGGCGGAGGGTGTGATCGTCGCGGATGCGTGCGAGATCGCGGAGTTGACGCTGGGTGGGGCGTTTGTTGAGTTTGACGCCGAGGCGAGTGACGCGGCGGATGTAGTCGGCGCGGAGCTTTGCGTCGGGGTTGGGGAAGGAACCGGAATCGGCAGGGGAGCGGACGGGGGTGATGGGCGAGGCGGGGGCTTTGTCGATCTCGGATTTGGGGGCGGATTTGGGCGCGGACTTGCGCGGAGTGCGGGCGGGCATCGGAAGGCTCCAGTAGTGTGAGAAGAGGGAGTAGAAAACGCTGCCGGGTAGTTTACCATCAAGGGAACACGTCTGCAAGGACTTTGTTTGGTATTTCTGGGAGAAGGGGGATGAGTGTCCGTAAATGCATGGCAATCAGACACTTAGCGACGTTTGTGTTCGGAGGATCATCGTGGCATCGCCCTTCGGGGCGATGTCTTGGCCTCGGCTTCCGATCAAAAGACACACCGCCCGGAAGGGCGGTGCCACGGGGGCGGTGCCACGGGGGCGGTGCCACGGGGGCGGTGCCACGTGCTACTTCGCTCTGCGGCCGTTCGCGTAGCGGATGGCGGCTTCGAAGCCATCGATCATCTTCTCGATGCTGTAATCGCGGGTGGCGGTGACGAGCGCTTCGGCGGACATGGCGCGGAGCTGGACGCGGTCGTTGAGCAGGGCGATGACGCGTGAAGCGAGATCAGGGACGCTGCCGTCCTGGTACACATCGCCGTTGATGCCGGGCTTGATGACGTCGTATTCGGGGCCGTGCTTGCTGGCGTCGTTGCAGGTGATGACGGGGACGCCGTAGCCCATCGCGTGCAGGACGCTGAGGCCCATGTGCGAGGGGAAGACCATCACGTCGGAGGAGAGGAACCAGGGGGCGAGGTTTTTCTCTTCGTAGATGGGGCCGAGGAAGCGGACTCGGGGCGACTGCGCGTTGGCGGGGTTGAGGAGGTTGAGTTTGGAGGCGATCTCGCGGAGGCGCATTTCGTCTTCGCCGCCACCGATGATCAGAAGTTGCGTGCCGTGGTGCGTTTTGGCGATCTCGGGCAATGCCTCGAAAAGCAATTCGAGTTTGCGGAGCGGATCGAGGCGAGCGCAGAAGATGAGCGTGGGCGGCGGGAAGGGGAGCGAAGGAGAGCTCTGATTGAGGTCGTTGGTGCGTTGGAAGGCTTCGAGATCGCGCGGGCGCGAGGACCAATCCCGCCGCGCGGCCTGGATGTCGGTCTGATCGACGCTGTTGGGCGCGACGAAGACGCGATCGGGGGCGAAGCCATCTTTGATCAGGTCGTTCCGGACCGTTGCGGAATACACGAGGATGCAATCGGCGCGGCGGCCGAGCGCGTTGCGGATGTTCTTGCGCGCGGGCGTTTCGTTTTTCGAGGCGCCGTGTCCGAAGAAGACGATGCCCATCTTCTTGCGGCGGGCCTTGAGGATCGCGGGCGGGTTGTCGAGAAAGCGGACGTTCCAGTTGAGAATGACGACGTCGGCAGTGGGGGTGCGATCGAGCGCGGCCAGATAACCCGGGTGCCAGAAGAGTTCCGGACGTTGGAAGACTTTGCGGGCTGGCGTGAAATGTCCGTCAATGCCGACTGGATCGACATTGGGGACATGCCCGTCGCTGGCGTATTCAAGATGAAGCGAGATGCCGGGGCGCGAGGCCAATGCCCGCCACGCCGGAAGCCGATACTTCGCGAGTGCGGGCTCGCAGATGATCGTGCGGATTGGCGCGGACGGGTCGGGCATGGGCAAGAGGTTATGGAGCACGGAGCGCGGAACTCGGAATGCGGAGCGGGAAAGCAATTTCGGATCGCGGATTCTGGATTGTGGATCGGAAGAACGTGGTACACCGTTTCGGCTGAAGGTGGGGGGCCATCGCTATAGTCGGACCCCTTTTTTCAGGACGATTTTGGGGGGTTGAAATGACCGTTTTCGTCTCAGAGAAACAGGCAATCGGGAGATCACGCGGCATGTCGCACGCTGAGCAACTTCGGACCAAGATCGAATCTCGTCAGGCCAAGGTCGCCGTCATCGGCCTCGGATACGTCGGCCTTCCCTTGCTCGCGGCATTCCACGAGGCGGGATTCCCTGTTCTGGGATTCGATATCGATCCCGAGAAGCCCGTGCTGCTGAAGAAGGGCGAGAACTACCTGCCGCACCTGGGAAGCGATCTGTGCAAGCAGTTTGTGGGCAGCGCGAAGTTTGATGCGACGACGGATGCCAAGCGCCTGAGCGAAGCCGACGCGATCATCGTCTGCGTCCCGACGCCCTTGGGCACGCACGGCGAGCCGGATCTGAGCTACGTGGTCAACACGGGCGTGATGATCGGGCAGAACGCGAAAGAAAACCAGTTGGTGGTGCTCGAGTCGACTTCGTACCCCGGGACGACGCGCGAAGACATGCTGCCGGCGATCATCAAGGAAGCCGCCAAGAAGGGCGTCAAACTGACGCTCGGCGAGAACCTGTTTGTAGCGTTCAGCCCCGAGCGCGAAGACCCGGGCCGCAAGAGTCACAGCACCACCACGATTCCGAAGCTGGTGGGCGGCCTCGACAAGGTCTCCGGAGATTTGGCGACGAGGCTGTACACAGGCCCCATCAAAACCGTCGTCCCCGTTTCAACCGCCGAAGTCGCCGAAGCGAGCAAGGTGTTCGAGAACGTCTTCCGCTGCGTGAACATCGCTCTCGTGAACGAACTCAAGACGATTATGGATGCGATGGGCATCAACGTCTGGGAAGTGATCGAAGCAGCCAGTACAAAACCCTTCGGATTTATGCCGTTCTATCCGGGGCCGGGCTTGGGTGGGCACTGCATTCCGATCGATCCGTTCTATCTGACGTGGAAGGCGAAGGAATTCAAGGTTCCGGCGCGGTTTATTGAGATCGCGGGCGAAGTGAATAATTCGATGCCGCACTATGTGGTGCACAAGGTGGCGGCGGCGCTGAACAATCAGGGGAAGGCGACGAAGGGGGCGAAGGTGCTGGTGCTGGGGCTGGCGTACAAGCCGGATATCGCGGACACGCGCGAGAGCCCGACGTATGAGCTGATCGAGCTGCTGCTCGATATGGGCGCGAAGGTGGATTACAGCGATCCGTTCGTGAAGTACACGAAGCCGGTGCGGAAGTACAACCTGGACATGCACAGCGTGGATCTCACTGCTGAGAACCTTGCGAAGTTTGATGTGGTGCTGATCTCGACGAATCACACGGCGTTTGATTACGGCACGGTGGCGAAGCATGCGAAGCTTGTTGTGGATACCCGCAATGCGATGAAGAAGTTTGCGGGGGAGATGGGTGAGCGGCTGGTTCGCGCGTAAGAGATTTCACCACAGAGACCACAGAGAGCACGGAGAAGAGGGATTCGCGAGAGAACGCGGAGTGCGCGGAGGGTGCGGAGATTTGCGGAGAAGAGGGGAGAGTTCGGAGTGCGGAATGCGGAATGAAGGGCATGGAGCGGCTGGCGCAACGAAGTGGTTGGAAATAAAGAGCCGCGCGGCTGGGTGGCCGCGCGGCTCGTGGAATACCTGATTGTCTTTCGTTCCGCACTCCGAGTTCCGCGCTCCGCGTTCACGATCATTCGCACAGCAGGGCGTTGTACGCGCTGGCGAAGAAGACGAAGTCGGTGTCGTCTACGACTGCGTCGCTGTTGAGGTCGGCGGGGCAGTTGTAGGGCATGTTGAAATCGGTGCAGTCGAGGATGTTGTAGGCGTAGACGAAGAGGACGAAATCGGCGTCGTCGACGTAGCCGTCGTTGTTGAGATCGGCGCGGCAGGAGAGGGTGACCTTGGCGGTGTTGGCGTCGTAGAGGGCGTTTGAGTGGCCGGGGGCGTTGGAGGATTGGAAGTTTGCGAAGGCGCCGCTGCGGCCCGAGCCGCCGAGGTTGGTGTCGACGATCGTGACTGCGGAGTCATTGCCGGGGGCGCTGAAACCGGTGTCGAAGACGGCGAGGCAGTAGCCGTCGAGGTGTGCCTGGTCGCGGGCGTAGATGGTGCCGGCCTGGCCGGGGGTCATGCCGGTGAGGTAGGTTGTGATCGAGCTGGCGGGGGTGCAGGAGAAGGAGCCGTCTACGGAGAGAATCGAACCGGGCGCGAGATCGATGAAGCCCTGCTGGGTGAGGGTGCCGCCGGTGGGCTGGCTGATGTTGAGGTCGGCGCCGGCGCGGAGCGAGAGAACGCCGCTGATGTTGTTGAGTTTGTTGATGTTGTGGAAGACGGAGTTGGGGCCTTCGAGGATGAGTTTGCCGGCGGCATCGATGCTGGTGACGTTGCGGCCGTCGGGGAAGAGGAGGGTGCTGTTGTCCTTGATGTACCAGTAGCCGCTGTTGAGTGCGCCGCTGGGGAAGGCGACCTGCGCGGGGTTGCCGACCTGGGCGTAGCAGCCGCCTTCGACGCGGAGGACGGCGTAGGGGCCGTTGAAGAACTTCATGTCGGCGTCGATCTTCGGAAGAGCCTGGAAACCGGTGAGCGCGACGGTTCCGTCGCTGGCGAGGTAGGAGAACGCGTTGCCGTGGATGGTGCTGTTGCCGTTGATGGAGATTGTGCCGCCGGCGGTTGCGATGAAACCGATCGGGTAATTGGCGTCTCCGGTGACGTTGAGGACCGCGTCGTTGATATCGATCCGGCCGTCGACGTTGAGGAACGTGGTCACGGAGACGTTTGCGCTGGTGCGGACGTTCATGGATCCGCCGGAGGCGATGTGGGTTGTGCCGCTCTGGGTGTAGCGGCTGAGGGTGCCGTTGAAGAACTCGAACTGGCCGCTGATCTCGATGTTGGTGGCGTGGATGCCGGGGTTGGTGCCGTACATGAAGGTGTGGCCGGCGAGGATGGCGGTGTCGGTGACGTAGAGATTGCCAATGACGCTCATCTCGATCGTGCAGGAGAGGCTCTTGGCGACGCCGATTTCGTTCTGGCCGATGATGACCGGGCCGTTGGACCCGATGTAGACGGCGTCGCCGTTGTTGGGGATGTGGGCGGGGCTCCAGTTGGCGGAGTTGTTCCAGCGGCCGTCGCCGGATGCGCCGGTCCAGAAGGTGTTGACGGCGAGGGCGTTGCCGGCGGCGAGGACGAGGGCGGCGAGTGTGGTGGCTTTGGTCGTGAACTTCATTTGAATCCCCTTCGGTGTGCGGACGCGGGTGGGCCTTGGAGGGCCGAGACGCTTGAAAGTGGCGGCTCGGACGGGCCTGCGACGTTGGGGGGAGGGGAGGGCGGGGAACGGGGGAGAAAATACAAAATTCAAAATGGCAAATGGCAAATGGCAAATGGCAAATGGCAAATGGCAAATGGCAAATGGCAAATGGCAAATGGCAAATGGCAAATTCGGAGTGCGGAGTGGCAAGAGCGCGGAGCGCGGAACTCGGAGTGCGGAGCGATACGAACAGGGTTCACGGCGATTGTGAGATGGGTGGGGGGTGGTTTTGGATCTGGCTTGCGGTGGGGGGGCATGCATGCGAGACTGGTAACGAGTGCACCAGCACCCCTTCGGGGTGCGGCGCGTTGCGCGCCTTTTCCGGGGGTGGCGCTCGAAGACTTGCTTCACCCCCGGCTACTCAACTTCAGCCCTTTGGGCTGAGGAGAGGACCGGCTGTTCGACGCATCAGCGTTTGGCTGAGGGTCCTGCGGACGGCGCGGAGGTGCGGCTTGCAGGTTGATCCTCGTGCCAATGTGACGCAGCTACTCAAGATGGCGGGGGAGGGAGATTCGCGCGCGACGGATGAGCTCTTGCCGCTGGTGTATGAAGAGTTGAGAAGGATGGCGCGGGCGCAGCTGGTGGGCGATGCGATGGCGGTGACGATTCAGCCGACGGTGCTGGTGCATGAGGCGTATCTGCGGCTTGTCGGCGATGGGGATGTTTCGTGGAGCAACCGGGCTCACTTTTTCGGGGCGGCGGCGCAGGCGATGAGGCGGATTCTGGTGGAGCGGGCGCGGCATCGCGGGCGGCTGAAGCGCGGGGGCGGGCAGAAACGGATCGAGATGGATGATGCGCTGCTGGCGACGGAGCCGGAAGCGGAGACGATGCTCGCGCTGGATGAGGCGCTGAAGAAGTTAGAGGCGTATGACCCGGTGAAGGGGCAGATCGTGATGCTGCGGTTCTTCACGGGGCTGACGAACGAGCAGACGGCGCAGGCGATGGGGAAATCGGCGACGTGGGTGAAGGAAGAGTGGGCGTATGCGCGGACGTGGTTGCATCGGGAGCTGGCGACGCAGGCTGAGAAAGACTGAAAGACATTCACCACAGAGACACAGAGGCACGTAAAAATTCCAATGCGGCGTGGGGTGTGAAGGGCGGGGGCGGTGAACTGCGGTGGGGGTGAAACCGAAACCCCCTCC
>JAEUJD010000192.1 GCA_016793015.1 Phycisphaerales bacterium | reverse complement strand
AGCGTGACCGTCCGCAGCGACACGTACGCCGTCTGGTTCATCGCCCGGGGCTATCAGCGGTCGGACGTTGAAGGGCTTCCGAACACACAGCCCATGGCCCCCAGCATCGAACGCCGCTTCCTCATGATCATCGATCGCTCGAACGTGACGAAGGTCGGCCAGAAGCCCCGTGTGCTGGCGTTTGTGGAACTACCTCTCTGATTTGCATGGCGAGCCGGCGTGCCTGCTGCCGGGCCGACAAACCAAGACCCCTCCGCGCCGGCGCCTCTGGCCGGCGCTTTCCTTTTTGTGGAGCTAACCGCACGCGATTGGCTGCGGATCTCTCCCCAATCGGTCGTTCCGGATCGCCTCCGTTGCACCGGCCTGTCCGCTACAGTTGCCGACACTTTCAGGGTGTAGCTCAGCTTGGTAGAGCACGTGGTTTGGGTCCACGATGTCGCAGGTTCGAATCCTGTCACCCTGATTTCGCGGATTCGCTCGGCCGGCACCCGAGGGAGCAAGTCACGATGAACCGCCCACCCAGCCCCGATGAGCACGGTCCGGAACATGAGCCATCGGGCGAGGGGGCTGCGCGTCCGCGTGATATCGATCAGGAAATCCGCATCAACGAGCTGAACGAGCAAGCCCGGGAGCTTGGGCTGACCTCGTTCGAGAAGGCGGCGGACATCCCACCCGATATCGAAGAGGCATTTCTGGCGAGCATGATCGAGTACGAGACCGCGCCGATCTCCAGCCCCTTCGAGGCGCTCGAGACCGAGGGGGTGCAACTGCCCCCGGCGGAGGAACTCGGCGAGGTGGAGCTCAATCGCAAGCTCTGGCAGGTGATCAACACGCTGGCGGAGCGCAACACCTTCGTCACCCACACCGATCACCTGAGCGATCGCGAGTTGTACGACCACCTCTGGACCGATTCGCTGCGAGAAACGGGCCCGGTGCTCGCAAAGCCTGTCAAGCCCGCCGGCAAGCGGCCCAAGAACCCCGGCTGGGTGCAGTTCATCGACCCGATCGGCTCGGGCAACGAAGAGGACACGCTCATCTGGCTCCGGTACTACGCGAAGCAGGAAGACCGCGACCGCTGGGCCGATCAATATCCGGGCGACTCGATGCCTCCTTCGGAAAAGCCGAAGTACGACCGCGACCGCCTGCTGCCCAAAGCGCCGTTCCCCTTCGGCCCGCGGGCCGAAGGCGACGAATCGGACGACGACACCGAGGCGGACGAGATCGATCCCTTCGACGACGCGGATTCCGCCGTCGACCCGTACAAGCTCGACGACCCGGACGAGTAGCTTCGCACATGTGTGCGATTCGGATCGTCACCGGACACATCTGATTCGCTATCGTGCTGCTCCATGCTCCGCCTCGCGTCCCGGCGCGACAACCCGCCCACCCGCTCGCTTGCCGGCTTGATCGGCGCGGGATTTCTCGCGCTGATGATCGGGGCGTGCGTGCTGACGTTGCCGTGGACGCTCGGGTCCACTCCGGACGACGGCGCAATGGTGCCCCGATACAACGAAGGTTCCATCAATGATGCCCGGCTGCCTCCGTTCTGGGCACCGGATGCACAGCGTTCGCCCGGCGGTGACGCCGGCGCTGCGGCGCCCCGTTTTCTGCTCGGATCCGATGCCCTCGGACGCAGCCTCTTCATTCGCGTGCTCGCGGGCGGCGGCGTTTCACTGACGATCGGGATTGCCGCGGCGATGCTGTCGGTGGTCATCGGAACGATTTACGGCGCGATCAGCGGCTACGCGGGCGGGCGGATCGATGCGTTGCTGATGCGGGTCGTGGATGTGCTGTACGGCCTGCCGTATGTGCTGCTCGTCGTTTTGCTCGCGATCGCGGCGGACGCCGTGGTGGGGGAGTATGTGAGCCGCGAGGGCGCGCGGGCCGCGTGGATCGATCGGCACGTCGCGGAAGAGCTTGCATCAAAGGGGCTGCCGGCGGACAGGGCTGCCGTGCTCCGTGTGCTCGCGGCGGATGCTGTCCAGACGCGATTGCTGGAAACCGAGGCGCTGAAGATCGTGCCGCCGCGCGAGATCGCGCAGGCGGGGCGGACGATGCTGGACCTGCTTGTGCTGCTGATTGCCATCGGCGGTTTCAGTTGGCTCACGATGGCCCGGGTGATCCGTGGTCAGGTGATGAGTTTGAAGAACCAGCCCTTTGTTGAGGCGGCCCGCGCGATCGGAGCTTCGCGCCGGCGGATTCTGATCGTGCACCTCTTGCCGAATCTGGTTGGGCCGATCATCGTCTATGCGACGCTGACAGTGCCCCAGGCGATCCTGCAGGAGAGTTTTCTGAGCTTCCTTGGTATCGGCGTGAAGCCCCCCTTGCCGAGCTGGGGCAATCTCGCGGCAGAAGGGTTGCCGGAGTTGAACCCGTACCAGTCGAACTGGTGGCTGCTGCTGTTTCCGTGTCTGCTGCTCGGGCTGACGTTGCTTGCCTTGAACTTTGTGGGTGAAGGGCTGCGGGAAGCGCTCGACCCCAAAAGGGAGAAGCGATGAGCACGCCTGTCCTGGCGGTTCGCGATCTGGCGGTGAGCTTTGCGCCGCGCACGCCGGGGGCGGAGCGGTTTCGTGCCGCGGACGGGGTTTCGTTCACGATCTATCCGAAGCAGACGGTCGCGATCGTGGGCGAATCGGGGAGCGGAAAATCGGTGACGGCGATGACGATGCTGAGGCTGATTCCGTCGTCTCGTGTGGAAGGCGGCAAGGCGCACTTTGCATCGCGCACGGGACCGATTGATCTGGTTTCGCTCGATATCAAGTCGATGCGCAAGGTGCGGGGGGGCGAGATCGCGATGATCTTTCAGGAGCCGATGAGCAGCCTGAACCCGGTGTTTACGGTGGGCGAACAGATCATCGAAGCGGTGCGACTCCATCAGAGTGCCGGGACAGCAAGGGCGAGGGAGATCGCGATCGAGGCGATGAGGGGTGTGGGCATACGCGAACCGGAGAGCCGGCTTTCGCAGTATCCGCACCAGTTTTCCGGCGGGATGCGTCAGCGCGTGATGATCGCGATGGCGCTCTCGTGCCGACCCTCGCTGCTCATCGCCGACGAGCCGACAACGGCGCTCGATGTCACGATTCAGGCGCAGATACTCGAGTTGCTGCGAAGCCTCAAGGACACGCGATCGATGAGCGTGCTGTTGATCACCCACGACATGGGGGTCGTTGCCGAGAACGCGGATGTTGTGTGCGTGATGTTCGCCGGACGGGTGGTCGAGTACGCAACAGTGGAAGAGCTGTTTGCGCGTCCGCTTCACCCGTACACGCGCGGGCTGCTCGCGAGTATTCCGAGACTGGGCGAGCGGCGCGATCGGCTGGTGACCGTGCGCGAAGTCGTCGAGAACGAGGCGGAGTTTGCCCCTGTGCCGATTCGTGGGGGGCTCCGGCCGTCGGGCCGGGTTTTCCCGTGGTTTCCGGGTCGGGCTGCGCCGGCGGAGTCTTCGCGCGGCTGCGGGCTCGTGGAAGTCGAGCCCGATCACTGGATCGGGGGCTGGCCGAGCGATGATGCATCGGAGTCGAGCAGGCCTCCCGACCTCGCCTACCGGCGCGTGCGGGCGAAGAGCCCGAACGAGGACCCAGTGCCCGCCGACGCGAAAGTGTGACGATCGGACGGGGCCTTAGAATCACCCGTGCGAGTGGTTGTCGTAGCAGATCGGTTGTTCGCGTCGCGTGAGCGAGACCTGCTGAGCAGGCTCGAGATCGGTCTCGCCGACGAGGGCGTGCGAGTTCTTCAGGCCCTGCCCGAAGAGGGAGCCACGCCTGCTGCCGGCAGCCAGACCAGCGGGGTTTTCACCGCGACGCTCACCTTCCCATCGGGAGGGCTGCCGTTCACCACCGGGCTTCGTGCCCGGCGGCTTGCCCAGCGTCTCGAGGAAGTGGACAGCGGCGCCGACGATTCACCGGTCGATATCGTGCATGTCTTTGGTGGCTCGCTCTGGCCGTTCGGCGCGGCGCTCGCCGAGGCGTGCGGAGCCGGGCTCGCGCTCGAAGTCTGGCGCGCGGGCCTGATCGATCGCACTGGAACGATCGCGTCCGCAGCGCCGAAGGACGTGCTGTTCATCGCGCCCGATCCCGAAATCGAACGCAGCTTGCGTCAGCGTGGGGGCGGGGTTGCGACGCGCTTGGCGGTGTGGGGCGTCCACGCGGGCGATCCGCCCGCTCCGAAGCTCGCGCCGGGTCGGGCGCCCACGGTGATGCTGATCGGCGCGGGCAACGATCCGCGCGCGATGCGGGCGGCCCTCGAGGGCGTCGCGAACTGCGTGCGGGCCCATCCCGACATTCTGATCTTCGCCGATGCGCTCGCCGCACGCCGGGCCGATCTGTACGCGCTGGCGATGCAGCGGGGGATCCTCGCGAATCTGTCGCTGATCGAAGAGATCGAATCGCGACGCGACCTGCTCGTGCAGGGCGATGTGCTGCTGCTCTGCGAGGGCAACGGCGAACAGCGCACCATCGTGCTCGACGCGATGGCGCACTCGATGATCGTGCTGAGCGCCGAGGACAAGTACTGCGATTACCTGCGCGATAACGTGACGGCGAGGCTCGTCAAACCCGCCACGCGGGAGGGCTGGGCGGCGGCACTCGGTGCGCTGCTCGACGAGAGCGCGGGCGCGAGACGAATCGGCGAATCGGCTCGCGAATTTGTCGCCAAGCACCGGCGCGCGAGCGACCATGTGCGGTCGGTGCTCGAAGCCTATTCGTGGCTGCGTCAGGAGCGGCCGGCGCGGTCGGTCGTCCCGTAATCTGTTGACCGTCCGATAGTGCGTTCCGCCTGCGCCGTTCGTGCCGACTGCGCGGTGTGAAGATGTGACGCCCGCGCGGGTTCTGTGGCCGATCGCTCAATCTGGGCCATGCTTGAGGTGTGGGTCGACGCAGGCTGCGCAGACCCGACAACTGGAGACGTGAACCATGCTTACCGCCGCCGCCATTGCACTTTCCGCCGGTATGGGCGCTCAGCCCGTGCCTTACCAGCCCACGCTCGATATCAACCCCAGCCCGTCCGCAATCTGCCCCGACACCAGCAGCCCGTTCCTCGCGTCGCCCAATCCGTTCCCGCTGGGCGTGGACGATGTGCGCCGCCCCGGCTTTGGTGGCAAAGAGTGGACAGCGTTCACCCAGGTCGGTGGCGAATACCCGCTCGCGACGCGCTCGGCGTTCAGCCCCGGCCAGAACGAGTACGGCGCGCCCGAGAGTGACGACAGCGTCTGCTATGTGCGTCTTTCTTCCGGCTTCATCGCGTCGATCTCGCCCTGGCAGCGGATCGATCCGGCCGAGATGCCGATGGATCAGCTGAACGCGGCAACGCAGGATTGGATCCGCGAGTACGGCATGACCAACCAGTACATCTGGGCCGAGCTCGAGGCGGGCCGCCAGGCGTGGCTCCGCGAGCGCGGATACACCTACAGCGTGCGCACGTTCACCGGGTACGGCTATCCCGAGGATCAGGCCATCGCTGGCAGCGGCCAGATCAAGCCCGTGACCGTCATCGAGCGCCCGGCCGATCAGCCCCGCTTCAAGCAGAAGATGCAGGTCCGGGCCGTGCAGCCCGCGCCGTCCACTCCCCACGATCGCGAGATCAGCGCGATCGCGAAGGAGATCGCCAAGGGCAATGCACGCATCTCGGTCCCACCGACGTTCGAGAAGGGCGCGCTCGCGCGGGCACTGGCCCGCGCGAACGGAGATGGCGCGAAGCTCGCGGGTTCTGCGTCCAAGTCGCCCAATGCACCCCAGGAGGCGAGCGATGCCCAGGCGAAGAAAGTCGCAGTTCGCTAGCGCCCGGAAGCACTTACGTTCCGCCCGCGCCGGTTCTGCCGGCAAGGAGACGAGTGGGACCGCTCGGCATCGCAGGCGAGTACACTCGTCGCGTTGACCGAGCGGCTTCCATTCGATCCCGGCAAGATGGCGGCGCCCAGGCGCGCCGTCGCACCGCCTCAAGCGGGCGATGCGCCGTGGACGGTGACGCACCTCGCGGGGGAAATCGACGGAGCGCTCCGCAAGGGCATCGCCACCGCCGTCCGCGTCGTCGGCGAGGTCAGCGGTTTTCGCGACCGGACGCATTGGTATTTCGACCTGAAGGATGAGGGCGCCGTTGTCAACTGCGTCATGTTTGCCTCTGCCGCGCGCCGGGTGAACCCGCCCTTGCGCGACGGCGAGCAGGTGATCGTGAAGGGCCGCGTCGAGTTCTATGCCAAGGGGGGAAAGGTCTCGTTCATTCTCGATTCGCTCGAGCGGGTGGGCGAAGGCCCGCTCGACCGTGCGTTCCGCGAACTGAGCGAAGCTTTGAAGTCCGCGGGCTACTTTGAACACGGTCGCAAAAAGCCGCTGCCCCGCTTCCCCAGGAAGATCGCGGTGCTCACGAGCCGGTCCGCCGCGGCACTGCAGGATGTCATCAACACCCGCGACCGGCGCTGCCCCGGTGTGGGGCTTGTCGTGATCGACGTCCCCGTGCAGGGGCAGGGCGCCGCGCCGATCATCGCGCGCGCGATCGATCTGCTCTCCAAGGACCATGCGCGCCTCGGGATCGACGCCGCGATTCTGACCCGGGGAGGCGGCAGCAAGGAAGATCTGTGGTGCTTCAATGAACGCGTTGTCGCGGACGCGATCTTCCGGAGCGAGATTCCCCTCGTTGCCGCGATCGGACACGAGACCGACACCACGATCGCCGAGCTTGTCGCGGACGAACGCTGCGCCACACCGACCCAGGCGGCGATGCGGCTCATTCCTGACAAAGTCGAGCTGGTGCGACAGACCGATTCTCTGCTTCGCCGGCTGAGTAGCTCTTTTTCGCGTGTCGCACAGATCGCCGAGAGGAACACAAGCGTTCACGCGCACAAGCTGAGCGCCGGTGCGCTCGCCCGCACGCGGGCGGCTCAGCGAAAGACGACGGACCTCGAACTCCGGCTCGAACGTCTGCGACCGCAAGCGGTGCACGCTCGCATGATCGCACGGCTCGAAGCGGCATCGCATCGCCTGCAACGCGCGATGGAGTCCGGGATCGATGTCGACCTTGCGGGCACGGGCGCGCGATTGGCCGAGTCGCTTCGTGGGGCGATGCAGATTCGTGCGGCGCGTGCCGAATCCGCCGAAAAGCACCTCACGGCCGTCGCCCCGGTTCGTGTGCTCGAGCGCGGGTTCTCGATTACGCTCGACGCCAAGGGCACGCTGGTACGAAAGATCGCAGACGTTCGTGCCGGGGAGCGACTGCGCAGCCGTGTCTCCGACGGCGTCATCGAGAGTACCGTCGGCGGGGCCTCGCCCGTTCGAAAGTCGGCCAGACGCCGGGATGATGCGGGGCAACCCGGGCTTTTTTGAGGCGGATCGGGCATAATCTGCCGCATGGCAAAGCGTCCCGACCATTCCGAAAAAGCCGACGCGGAACTTTCGTTCGAGGACGCCCTCGCGCAGGTCGAGTCGGTCATCGAATCGATCGAAGCGGGCGAGATCGGCCTTGAAAAATCCTTGACCGAATACGAGCGGGGGGTGCGGCTGATCAAGCGCTGCCGCGAGGTGCTGGCAAACGCCGAGCAGCGGATCGAGATGCTGACCAAAGACCTCAAGCCGGCCGGCCGAAACGAGTCGGAGTAATTCGCAGTCCATTCGACCCCGTGCCCCTTCCCGCCCGATAGAACGCGGGAGGAGATTCCGCCCTGCCGACGATTCCGGACATGATGATCGCGTCGTTCACCGTTGCGCAGGTGATCTGGTTTTTCGCGCTCGGCGCGAGCGCGGGTTCGCTTATCAACGTGCTGGTCTACCGCCTGCCACTGGGCCTGAGTGTGGTCACGCCCCCGAGCCGGTGCCCCTCGTGCGAGACGCGTCTGACGTGGCGCGAGAACATCCCGATCTTCGGATGGATTTTCCTGGGCGGCCGCTGCCGATTCTGTCGGTCGCGTATCTCGGCGGAGTATCCGATCGTCGAGTTCACGGTTGCCGTCCTTTTCGCGGGCTTCTATTTCCTCTGGTATCTCGTTCCGGCGGACGCGCGTCCGCTGGGCGTGCCGATCGGGGAAATCGCACCCCCGTGGGCCGGACCGGGGACCGGTTTCGTTTCACCCCTCGGACAGACCTGGCCGATTTTTCTGCTTTTTCTTGTTTTGCTCGGCTGCCTCGTCGCCATGACGCTGGTAGACGCCAAGACGTTCACGATTCCGCTGGTGCTCACGTGGGTCCCGGCGCTGGCGGCGGTGGTCATTCACCCATTGACCGCCCTGTCGGTTCAATTGAAAGCCGGTCACCTCTGGCGCTCCGCCCCCGGGTGGGACTGGGTGATTCCGACACCCGGTCCGAATGGCTGGTACTGGGTTGGATTCGGGGTCGGGGGCGCGATTGGGCTCTCGGTTTCGCTGATCCTGCTGGCATCCGGCCTCATTACCCGCAGCTTTGCCGATTACGAGGAGTGGGAGAAGCAGACCACAGCGACCGTTCCGCCCGAAGGCGAGCAGCCCCCCGACCAGCAGGAGCTCTGGCTGCGTTACCCGCACGCGAGGCGGGAGATGGTCAAGGAGCTTGCTTTCCTCGCGCCCCCTGCGCTGGGTGCGATCATCGGTGGTTGGGCGACCGATCGCCTCATCGCGATGACAGCCGGCTGGTCTTTCGACCCCATCACCGGCAGCTTTGTGACGCATTTCCCCGTTCCCCTCTGGCTCGCAGCCCTCACGGGCGTGCTTCTCGGCTACTTGGTCGGTGGCGGGGTGGCCTGGTTCATCCGGATCTTCGGTTCGCTCGCTTTCGGGAAGGAAGCGATGGGACTTGGAGATGTTCACCTGATGGCGGCAGTGGGGGCCTGCCTTGGTTGGATCGATGCAGTGATCGCCTTCTTTCTCGCGGCCTTTGTCGGTGTCGCGTGGGCTTTGCTCGGGGCGGTCTTCGGCGGTTTGCGTCGACAATTGCCGTATGGGCCTCACCTTGCCGTCGCTTCGGTGCTGGTTGTGCTTCTGAGGCCACTGGTTGAACTCGGTTTGACCAAGCTGCTCCGGATACCGGTGCAGCTGCCATAAACGACAGGTTGTCCACCCAGGTTCGGTGCCGGAGTCGATTTGCATCGGCGCGGGCAGAAAGTGCTGCCAAACCGCTGAAAGTGCGGGAAAACGTGCGAGAACTCCGATAATCTTGCGCCCCATCAACGAGGGACGCTGTCGCAGTGGGCGCCAGCGTAAAGAGCGGCGGCCCGGCGTTCGTCGCCGGTCGCGTCGATTCATCGGTTGTGAAGCACAGACACGGATCACGGAGGAACGGATATGGAAGGAACTTGGAAGCGGGCATTGTCGATGGGCGTTCTGGCCGGCGCACTGGCCCTCGGGCTGGGCGTGGGCGGCTGCTCAAACAACAAGCAGGCGCAGGAAGACGCGGCCAACGAGTCGAACGAACTGCGCACGAAGAACGCGCAGCTCGAGCAGTCGCTGCGTGAGCGTGATGCGACGATCGCCGAACTCCAGCGCAGTCAGCAGCAGCCCCAAGCCCAGCAGGTCGCTCCGGCGACCGACATGGCCGGCGGCGGCGGCGGTGGTGCCAGCAACTTCAGCGATCCCAACATCCGTCGCGACAGCACGGCCGAGGGCGAGCGCCTCACCGTCGCGGGCGACGTGCTCTTCGGCTCGGGCTCGGCCGATCTGAAGCAGACCGCAAAGAAGACGCTCGACAAGGTTGCTGCCGAGCTCAAGAGCAACAAGTACTCCCGATTCAGCGTTCGCGTCGACGGCTACACCGACAGCGATCCGATCAAGAAGAGCAAGTGGGGCTCGAACGAAGCGCTCTCGGAAGCACGTGCCCGCTCGGTTGAGAACTATCTCCAGTCGAAGGGCGTCAGCTCGTCGCGCTTGAGCGCGTACGGCCGCGGCGCACAGAACCTGAAGAAGAGCAAGGCCGAGAGCCGTCGCGTCGAGATCATCATTCTCAACCGCTGATGAAGGCCGCTGCCCGATTGGATTCAGAAAACATCTGATTTTTCGCGGCCCGTCCATCCCGGACGGGCCGCTTCTTTTTCGACGCCGCGTGAATCCGCGCACCGGTGTCGAGCGGAACCATGCGTGTGGCCCGCAGCCCATCGGCGACGCGGGAAAGCACAAAACCTGGCGCGAGACCCACGCGGCGCGGTGCCGCGAGGTCGCACTGCGCGCCGCGGAGATCCTTTCCATGAAAACGGCTCTTGTTTCGGCGTTCACGATGGTCCTCTCGTGCGGCGGCTTGTGCGGCGGGGTTGCCGCCCGCGCCGACGGCTGCTCCGCGAAAGCGGACGGGAGTTTGGGTGAGAAGCGGGCGACAATCATCAAAACGACGCATCGCGCAGGCGGCACCCCGGCTGGGGCGCAGGTCACCGGCAACATCGTGGAAACCGCCATCGGCGCGGGGAAGTTCAAGACACTTTGCGCGGCGCTCGAAGCGGCGGATCTTGTTGAGGAACTCGAAGGCAAGGGGCCGTTCACAGTCTTCGCGCCCACCGACGAAGCGTTCGACAAGCTCGGTTCGGCAACGCTGGCCGAGCTGCTGAAGCCGGAGAACAAGGCCAGGCTCCGGGCGATCCTGACCTATCACGTTGTGCCCGCCAGAGTCCTCTCCGAGGACGCACGCACGATGGCGGCACCGACCGCGAACGGGCAGCGGCTTGATCTGGTTGCGAAGAACGGAACCGTCCGCGTCGACAAGGCGACCGTGATCATGGCCGACGTGCTCGCGAGCAACGGCGTGATCCACGCGATCGATACTGTCCTCATACCGAGCGAACAGACCGTGGTCGAAGTCGCGATGCAGGCGGGCAGCTTTCAGACGCTCTGTAAATTACTGAAGGCGGCCGACTGGGTCGAGCCCCTGAACGGCGGAGGGCCGTTCACGGTCTTTGCGCCGACCGACGAGGCCTTTGCCAAGGTCGATCCGGCAACGCTCGAGAGTCTTCTGCTGCCCGAGAACAAGGCCAAGCTCGCCGAGATCCTGAAGTACCACGTCGTC
Source organism: Phycisphaerales bacterium (assembly GCA_016793015.1). GTDB lineage: Bacteria > Planctomycetota > Phycisphaerae > Phycisphaerales > UBA1924 > JAFEBO01. The sequence goes on along the minus strand of JAEUJD010000192.1, from coordinate 32,242 downwards.
AAGGGACGCGTGTTCAGCGACCAGGCCGTGAAGGCAGGTGCCGCCAAGACCGCCCAGGGCGAGAATGTTCACGTGACATCCAAGAACGGCAATGTCATGATTAACGGCGCAAAGGTGATCAAGCCCGACGTTGACGCGTCGAACGGCGTTATCCACGTGATCGACACCGTGCTCATGCCGAAGTAACCGCCATGCCGCGAAAGCGGGATTGACCCAGGTCGCAGCGTTTCGCCCGCGAGGGCGAACGCTGCTTTTCGGCGAGCATGCTTGGTTTTCCGGCCTCGAGCCCGGCACATCCGCGGAGCCATTTCCGGCGAATACATGCCAACATGCCCGTTCTTTGTGCGAGGATCCCATGTCCGCCCGTGCAAGTCTCATCCCGCCCCGACAGAGCGGCTTCCGAGTGGTGGGGCCAGGATGGTCGTGGAGCAAAATGACGAGCCGCGACCGCCCGATCCGGTATGATCGTCCCTGTCGCCGCGCCGGCCCTGCAAGGCACGCCGGGGTGACGATTCGGGAGTGCGTCAGTCTTTTGGATCAACCGATTCTCCAACGCATCGCCTCGGGCGACAAAGCTGCTGTGCAAGCGTGCATCGATCGCTACGCCGGGCTTGTCTGGTCGCTGACTCGACGCATGGCGCTGAACGGGGCCGATGCCGAGGACGCCGTACAGGAGATCTTCGTTGAGATCTGGCGGAACGCGTTTCGTTTTGATCCAAACATCGCGTCGGAAACCGCATTCATCGCCATGATCGCGCGGCGCCGGCTGATCGATCGGCGTCGGCGGATGTCACGCCAACGCGACCGCGCCCCGCTCGATGAGTCGACGCCGATTCGCACCGACACCGCTCGCCCCGAACTCGGAGAAGAGGCCAGGATCGCGGCTCGCGCCATCGAAGATCTCAGTTCCGAACAGCAACGCGTGCTCCGCCTCTCCCTCCTTCAAGGGCTTTCCCACGAGAAGATCGCCACGGCGACCGGCCTGCCTCTGGGCACCGTCAAGACCCACGCCCGACGCGGCCTCATGCGAATCCGCGAGATGCTCAGCGCCACAAAGTCCGGTGAACAGGGGGTGAAATCTTGAATTCACACTCCCGGTCCAACTTGCCGCCGCTGCCGCCCGAGGATCTTCATCTCCTGAATGATCTGCTCGCCGATCAGGCCCTTTTCGGCCTCGAAGATGCCGACCGCGCGAAGCTCGCATCGCTTCTGGAGCGGGCGGGGATCGAGGTAGATGATTCGTTCGATCTTGCCGCTGGGGCCGCGATGCTCGCGCTCGCCGATCCGGCCGAGCGTGCGCCCGCGTCGGTCTACACCCGCGCCGCTCAGGCGGCAGAGGTGTTCGCACGCGAGATGGAGAACAGCCGCAACGTGATGGGCACCCCGGCGCTCCGGATCGTCGAGTCAGACTCGGGCGTTCCGCGCCCCCGTCGTATCAGCAGCGCATGGCTCGGGTGGATGGCGGCGGCAGCGTGCCTGGCGTTTGCCGCGATCGGGTGGATCCAGATCTTTGCCAACCGTCAGAATTCCAGCCCGGCGCAGGCCTCGATTGTGTCCCTGCGGGATGCCATCGCCAAGGCGCCAGATGCGAAGCGACTTGTCTGGGGCGATTGGGACAAGCCCGAGATCGCGGGCGTGAAGGGTGATGTTGTGTGGAGTGAAGACGGCCAGAAGGGGTACATGACCTTCCGGGGCCTGCCCTTGAACGACGCATCGAAAGAGCAGTATCAGTTATGGATCGTGGATGAGCGCGGCCTTGAGCAGCGTGTGAGCGGCGGCATCTTCAATTCTTCCGGCCAAACCACCGGCTGGCAGGGCGAAGTCCGTGCCCAACGGATCGGCGATGAGTTGATCGTCGAGATTTCACCCCGCATCCATGTCGGCACGCCGGCGCTCTTCGCCGTGACCATCGAGCGGCCCGGCGGCACATGGGTTTCGGATATGAAGCGGCGCGTGGTGATTGCAACGCCTCAGAGCTGAGCCGCAGCCTCTTCGACGTTTTGAACCCCTTGGTCTAATTTGGGTATTCACAACAAATTGCATCGTCGAAACCGCATTGATCCCGCGGACATGCTGCCGTCCGCGATCCGGGGCCGAATTGAACCTGAGTTGATGCGCACATGGGGCGGTCACCCTATTTTCGCCGATCGAATTGCAAAAACGGTGATGTGCAATAAAACGAACAAAAATTCCAAATAATCGTCACGCGGCGCACCACGCGTCCGTTGTTTTGCGGTAGATTCTTTGTGGGGTTTTTCAGTGCTCGTTGCGCGGGTGTTGGGCCGCGCGCGACGCAGCGACTGGTACAGAAGGGGTTGTGGGAGATGTCCAATCAATTCGAGGCACCGGCATTTCGCCGGTTGGTTGGCCGTTCGGCGGCACTTGCTCGCATTCGCGAGACGGTGCAGACCGCCGCGGCATTTCCGTCCACGGTGCTCATCCACGGTGAGAGCGGGACAGGCAAAGAACTGGTCGCCCGTGCGATCCACGAGTTCAGCCCGCGTGCCGCCGGGCCGTTTGTCACGGTCGATTGCACCGTGCTCACCGAAACGCTGTTTGAATCTCTGCTCTTTGGCCACGAGAAGGGCGCATTCTCGGGGGCCATTGCCAGCACGCAGGGGCTGATCCGGGCGGCGGACGGGGGCACGGTGTTTCTGGACGAACTGGGGGAATTGCCCCCTCCCGAACAGGCCAAGATGCTGCGCCTGCTTCAGGAGCGCACCGTCACGCCGGTGGGGAGCACCAAGCCGATACCCGTGAACATTCGCGTGGTCGCGGCGACGCACCGCAATCTGCAGGCGATGACGCGTGAGGGCCGTTTTCGTCTCGACTTGCTCTACCGGCTCGATGTCATCCGAATCACGACGCCCGCGCTACGCGAGTGTGCGGAGGATATTCCCCTGATCGCCAATTCCCTGCTCGAGGACTTTGCATCAACACTGGGCGTGCAACGCAAGTTCTCGTCGCGGGCGCTCGACGCGATGCTGCTCTGCCCCTGGCCGGGCAACGTGCGTCAGTTGGCAACCTGCATCGAGCGGGCCGCAGTGCTTTGCCCGGGCGATTTCATCGAGCCCGAGCACCTGGGGCTGGATGGCGCCGACACGTCGCGGGGCGAGCGTTCGCTGCTGGAGCGCTCGACGGCCGAAGCCGTGAAATTCGCCCTTTCGGTATCGGGGGGCAACCGGTCTGCCGCGGCACGGCGGCTGGGGATCGATCGGCGCCAGCTCTATCGCATGATGGATCGCCTTGAGCTGCACGAGCACGCCCAGCAAGTGTCGTAGCCGGTCTGTCAACACGCCTTCTCTGGAGGTCGCCGGCGCGAGCATCAAGCACGCGCCGGCGATCGTTTTATTTTTGTGCGTGAGCGTTGGTGCCTGTGACAGTGGTGTCACAGGTGTCGCGCGACATCCGTGACAAGTCGTCACACCCGCGCACGCTGGGCACGCCATGGCAGCGAATCCAAGGCGATTCGATTCGTGCGCGCGTTTGGCACCGGTGTTGCAAATGCATCGGTATGAACGTCCGTGAGTCAAACACGAATCGCACCTGGGCCGGCCTGCTGATCGAAGCGCCGGGACAGCCAACCGAAGAAAAGAACCTCCGCGAGATTCTGGGAGGCGATGCGGTTGTGCTGGTGATGCGGGGGACGGACGCTGCGATCGACTCGGTTCGCAGCATCGTTCGATCAAAGTCCTCGTGCATCCTTACGGTGATGAATGCGGGGATCGCGCCTTCGCTGGTCCCGCTGCTGAACATCGCATCTTCCCTCGCCTCGCTCCGCCGGATCGTCGTGCTGCACGATTCCTCGGTCGAGCCGAACGAGGCCGTGCTCCGCCGGGGCGTTCTGATGCTCCGCGATTGCCCGGAAGTCCGGTCGGCTCTGACAGCGCTGATCGCGCGGGAGTTGCCCCCAGGACATCAGGGTCCCGCACTGCACGGCGCGGGTGAATCCGCTTCCATGAGATTCCATACCGAGGCGAGAAATGCCGAATCGCCCGACACGCTCGCGTTTGAAGCGTGCGTCCGCGTCGAGGACCGAACAGCCTCGAAAACCTGCGAGCCGAAGCCCGAGCAGATCCGTCCGATTGGTATCGAGATCCCGCCTTTTCGTTTGCGATCCGTCTCCGCCTAGACGTCGCGGCGGCTGCCGCGACTTGTCACGAGTTCATCTTCTTGAGGAGTTTCATCATGCGTTCCGACACGATGTCCATGCTCAACGAGTTCAGCGGCGAACAGCTCCTCTGGCTCGCCGTCCGCTCCAACGCGAACATGCGGGCCCAGGTGACGCGGGTGATTGAATCGCGCGCACGGCGCGGATTGGTTGCACCACTCTCGTCAGATCGCGCCGAGCCGGCGCGAAGCCGGTTCGCATCTGGGCGTGTGGGGGTCACAAGCACGCTGCGGAACGCGGTCTGAGATTGCGATCGTGCCGGGTTCTTGATGGTGTCCACCTGCTCGCCTGGTCGCGGCAACGCGACCCGCGGGATTGAAAAGCCAGACTCTCTCTCCTCCGCTCGTCGGGCAGTGGAAACGCGCCCGGCGGGATTGGAAAGCCAAGGACTCTCTCTTCTCCGCTCGTCGGTGCACGGCGGTGCATCGGCGGGATTGAAAAAGCCAGACTCTCTCTCCTCCGCTCGTCGGGCAGTGGAAACGCGCTCGGCGGGATTGAAAAGCCAAGGACTCTCTCTTCTCCGCTCGTCGGTGCACGGCGGTGCATCGACGGGATTGAAAAAGCCAGACTCTCTCTCCTCCCTCGTCGGGCAGCGGAAACGCGCCCGGCAGGATTCCTCATGCGGGCTTCAAAGTAAGTAGCCCCACGCATTTCCGTCGGCGGCAGCGCGGGATTGTGTGCGTTCGTGATTGCCGCTTGGTAAGGGGATTCGTATGTCTCTCTCTCGCATTGCTCTGTCCTCGATCGTTCTCGCCGGTTTGGCCAGCGGCGCTTCTGCCGCTTACGTGAATGCAACGTTCACGGGTGTGACACCCGGCGTCGCCGTTCACATCGTTGATACCGACAACGGCATCAATCAGGGATCGGATGCGGGCGGTTTCAACTGGACCCGCACGGGCGGCACGGCGACCGATCCGTACCTTGCCAGCACGTACGTGACCTTCTGCATCGATCTCAAGAAACACGTCTCGAATGGCGGCAACTACGGCTTCAGCCAGACTTCCCTGGATCAGGCGCCCACGCCCTCAGGCAACGGCGTGAACTATCCGATGGGCGCGACCAAGGCGGCGATGCTTGGCAAACTCTGGGGCGCCTATCGGGGCGGGTTGTCCGGGAACGTCGACTTTGGCGCGTTCCAGCTCGCGGTCTGGGAGATCGTCTTCGAGAACAGCGGCACGCTCGACGTGAACACAGGCAACTTCGTCGTGACCCTTGGCAACGCTGATGCGGCCAGCGCTCGTTCGACGGCGAACACCTGGCTCGGCAACTTGGGCTTGCTGCCGTCCTACGGCGGCGTCTATGCCCTGACCGGCGACGTGCAAGGCGGTCCTCAGGATCAGCTCGTTCCTACCCCCGGCAGCCTCGCGCTCTGCGGCCTGGGCGGATTGGTCCTTGCTCGCCGCCGTCGCTGAATCCTGATTCATCTCCTCGCTCAACCGCACAAGCGGCATTGAGTGTTCCGATTCCCTCGCTCACCAATCGACGAGCGAGGAGAGCTCCGGCCGATGCGAAAGCCTCGGCCCGGGTTTGCCCGAGTTCCCGCTCGCTTGTCGCTCGCTCCGCGCATAACCGCTCGGCGCGGGATTCTGCTCGGGTCCATGCGTGCGATCTTCGCCTCCGGGTGCTTGTTCAGTCTGGATGGAGTCACACCCGCTGCCACGACCTTCGTTTGCTCCATCTTGAGCAGCGAACCACGCTCCGGACGGCTCGAAAGCGCCGTCCGGGGTTTCTGAAAGTCGTCCCGGAGAAGCGGGTCGGGCGCACAACCGTCGGCGGGGTGCGAACTCGAGATCACAGCCGACACGCAGGAGGCCGGACCATGTTCATCGCTCGTTCCGTCGTCGCTGTCGTTGTTGATTCGTTTGCTGCGTTTCCCGGGGCGCGTCACTGCTGGCACGTGCTTGGGGAATGGTTGCTCGACTGATCGGTTTGTGCGGGTGTGGTGGATCGACGCAGGGGCGGCAAAGCGAAAGTGCGGGTGCATCGTGATTCAAGGAATGATTCCAACATTGGTATGGATGGTCGGGCTGGCGGGTTCGGCATCGGGAGGTGTGCACAACTTTGCTTCCAGTCCTGTTTTGGAGAATCCCGGCTCCAGGACCGAGGCAGGTTCGAGTGCCGCGGCCGAAGTCGGGTTCGCCGATTCCGAACGCATCGCGGGGCTTTGGAGTGGGCCGGAGTTTGCGGGCCCGCGGGCGCTCGCCATCGGGGTTCCACCGGTGCGGTTCATCTCATTGCCGGGCGATGCGATGATCGGCCCTCGATTCAATGACCCGGCTTTCGGAAATCGCATCAGCGGATTCGGACTGACCGCAGCGGGGACACCTGCGCACACCGATCGCCCGTTTCCGCTCGATCCGGGCGGCGACCAGGTTCCTTCGACTTCGACTCTCGCAGTTCTTGTCGTGGCAGGGTGCGCCGCAGCGAGGCGACGACGGAGTCGCAGCGGAACTTCCGTCGGTGGTTCTAGACAGTCTTCCTCTTGCTCATTGCCTCTGGGGTGAGCGATTCTCCTCGCTTGCAAGATCACGAGCGAGAGGAGCTCCGGCCGGCGCGAAAGCATCGGCGCGGGGTTTGCCGGATTCATAAACCCGCAACAGGCTACTTCCACGCATGACCGCGTGGTGCGGGATTCCTCTCGGCTCATTCCGGGCCGAACGCAGTCGATTTCGCCCGTGCCGCTGCGTTTCCTGCTCAAGGGCAACTTGGAATATGTCCATGCGTTCGAATTCCTTCTCGCTCGGCTTTGTTGTTCTCTCCATCGGCGGCGGCATCGCTGCTTCCGGCGCCACCGTTGTGGTGACTCCTTCCAATCCACTTGGCTGGTCGGCCCAGAATCTGCGCGGCGATGGCTCAGCTTCCATCACGAACACCTACGCGAACAACGGCACCGGAAGCCTGCAATTCAGCGGGAGCAGCGATTCTCCCAGTTACAAGGCCGACTTCGTGCGTGCCAACATCGGCTTGAACCTCTTGAGCACGATGACGTCGCTCAGCATCGATCTCTACCGCAATTCGAGCAGCTCGGCCGCCGGACACCTGGCACCCGCCGTTCGGCTGCTTGTTGACAACGGCCAGGCGACGGACCGGTATTCCTATCTGATTTGGGAACCGGTGTACAACGGCGTGAACACCGTGACGCCGAATCAGTGGAATACGCACAACCTCATGGGCGGCAATTTCTGGCAGCGCGCATTCAAGACGATCGGCGGGGGACAGACCGTTGAGATCTACAACCGCTCGCTGAGCGACTGGCTTTCGGGCGACACGGTGGTGGACGGCGGGGGCGTGACCTCGAACGTTGTGGGCCCCAACGCCGTCGTACTCGGCTACGAAATCGGGATCGGTTCCGGCTGGACCGGCTCGTTCGATGGTGCGGCCGACATGTTCAAGATCGGCTTCGACGGCGATGACACCACGTTCAATTTCGAGCCGATCCCCGCTCCCGGTGCGCTCGCGTTGCTCGGCGTGGGCGGACTGGTTGCCGGTCGCAGGCGTCGCAACTGATTCTCCGTCGGTGGTTCTGGACAGACATCCTCTTGCTCATTGCCTTTGGGGTGAGCGATTCTCCTCGCTTGCAGGATCACGAGCGAGAGGAGCTCCGGCCGGAGCGAAAGTTTCGGCGCGGGGTTTGCAGAAGTGTTCACGGGGCGTGAACTGTGCTTGGGGACGGGCGTTGGCCCGCTTTCGAGCGTTCCGGGGTATTTCAAAAGGGGATTCACCATGCTTTGCTGCCGAAAAATGACTTCATTCTCAGTCGCGGCAAGTCTCTTGTGCGGAGGCGCTGCGTTTGCCGACGTCACATTCTCGTTCACGTCGGGCGGACTCGGCGCATCGGCCACATTCGCGGTTTCCGGTTCGAATCTCATTGTGACGCTCACGAACACCGGAACGGCCGATGTGCTGGTTCCGACCGACGTTCTCACGGGCGTGTTTTTTAATCGCGCCGGTGCGGCGCTCACGCTTGGGCGAGTGAGTGCGGTCGTCGCCGCCGGTTCGTCTCTTTCTGGAACTCTCCCCGGCACTCCCACGAATCCGCCCCCCGACGGTATAGGCGGAGAGTGGTCGTACAACACGGTTTCCGGCCCGCACGGCACCGGTTATGGCATCAGTTCATCCGGCCTTGGGCTGTTTGGAGCGGGTGACACCTTCCCCGGCCTGAATCTTCAGGGGCCGCCGAGTCCCGACGGTGTGCAGTATGGCCTGGTCACTGCTGGAGACAATCCGCTGACCGGAAATGGCGGCATACTCGGCAACGCGTTCATCAAAAATTCTGCGGTGTTCACCCTCTCAGGCCTTCCGGGCGACTTCGACCTCGCGAATCTCTCGGACGTCTGGTTTCAATACGGAACCGACTTGAGTGAGCCACAGTTCCAAGCTGATACCCCGGCACCGGGTAGCCTTGCGCTGCTCGCCATGGGGGCGGTTTTCGCGATGCGCGGCCCAGGTGGCCGGAGAGTTCGGGCGGCGGTTCGATCGTGAGACCCCTTTGGTGACGGGCGGCGGCTTCACCCGCACGAACGGTTGAGTGGTGCCTATTATCCAGCTCGACTGATCGGGCGATTGGCGCAGTTGGCTAGCGCGCATCCATGACACGGATGAGGTCACTGGTTCGAGCCCAGTATCGCTCATTTTCGAGCGGCCCCGGCATTGCCGGGGTCGTGTTCGTTTTGGAGGTTGGCTCACCCCGGTCCATGAGTGGGGGAACGAGCCCGATCCGGCAAGGGATTGGTCGGGCGGGGGGGGCGATTTTTTCGGTTTTGGGAGGAAACGCGACCCTCGCGCACCTCATCGGTAGAAAGAAAGCACGGAAGACGTGCCGCCGCAAGAACGGCGCGGGAGTTTCCAATTAGACTCCGCGTCCGTTTGGTGAATCGAATCCAACTCCGGAGGTCAGTCTCTTGAATTTGCCCGCCTATCGAACCGTCGCACTTCGCACGATCGGGATGCTCGCGGCCTGCGCCGGCATCGCGACATCCGTCCACGCCGATGTCACGCCCAGCGGCGTGATGATGCGCTACCCCGCGATCAGCAAGGATCGCATCGCCTTTGTCTATGCGAACGACGTCTGGACCGCCCCGCGCGACGGTGGGGCGGCAACGCCGCTCTCCACACCCGCCGGAAACGAAGTGTTCCCGCGATTCAGCCCCGACGGCTCGCAGATCGTCTTCAGCGCGAACTACGACGGCGTGCAGAGTCTCTACACCATCCCCGTCGCCGGCGGCAATTCAACACGCATCACCAACTTTGCCAGTGCGCCGACGCCGGTCGGCTGGACGAACCAGAACGAGATCGTCTTCTACACCGGCAACATCACCGGCATGGGGCGGCAGAGCAAGCTCTACCGCGTTTCTCCGCAAGGCGGAATGCCGACGCAGTTCCCGATGCCCTACGGCACGTTCGCCTCGGTGAGCCCCGACGGCTCGCAGATCGCCTATATCCCGCACACGACCGACTTCCGCACGTGGAAGCGCTACCGGGGCGGCATGGCGACCGACATCTGGCTCTTCAACCTGAAAGACAATTCGTCCAAGCTCATCACGGACTGGGAAGGCACCGACACGTTCCCGATGTTCAATCCCGCGGGGAATGGCGAAATCGTTTACTACACGACGGATCAGGGACCGGAGCACCGTCTCAATGTCTGGTCGTACGACATCGCCTCGGGCAATCGCGCGCAGATCACCAAGTTTGCCGACGACGATGTCCGGTTTCCTTCGATCGGGCCGGGCCCGACGGGCAAGGGCGAGATCATTTTCCAGCTCGGCAGCGGTTTGCAGGTGCTCGATCTGGGCACGGGCAAAACGCGCGCGATCAGCGTGACCATCCCCGGCGATCGGCCGAGCATCCGCCCCCGAACGTTCGATGCGGCGAAAAACCTGACGGACGGGTCGATCTCGCCAACGGGCAAGCGGGTCGCCGTGATCGGGCGGGGTGATATCTGGACCGCGCCGGCAAAGGACGGCGTCGTTCGCAACCTGACCCGAACCGAAGCGATCAACGAGCGCGAGGCCGAGTGGTCTCCGGACGGGCGCTGGTTGGCGTACATCACCGACGAGTCGGGCGAGTACGAGATCTGGATTCGTCCGTCCGATGCGAAAGCACCCGAAAAGAAGGACGACAAAAAAGACGAGAAGAAGGACGACAAGAAGGCGGACGCCCCATCGGATGGCAAGGCGGATGAGCCGGCCAAAGACGAAGCCAAGTCTGACAACGCCAAGAAGGAAGAAGCAAAGAAGGCCGATGCCGCCAAGCCCCGCAAGCTGACGTCGCTCGGCGAAGGCCAGCGCAGCTCGATCCACTGGTCGCCCGATTCCAAATTCATCACTTTCTACGAGCAGACCGGCAAGCTCTACTTGCTTGAAGTTGAGAACGGTCGCCTCGTCGTCATCGATCGCGATCCGTGGGCCGGCGGCGCGCCCAACGTCTCGTTCAGCAGCGATTCGCACTGGATCGCCTACGACCGTGCCGACGAGAACATCCCCAACCAGAGTGTCTGGCTCTACAACGTCAAGACCGGCGAGAAAACCCGCGTTACCAACCCGATGTTCGACAGCGGAGACCCCGCCTTTGATCGCAAGGGCGACTTCCTCTACTTCACCTCCGCCCGAAACATCACCGGCCCCGAGTACAGCGAAGTTCCCAACGAAACCAGTTGGATCTACACCAACACGGGCGTGCTGCACGTACTGCCGCTGCGCAAGGACGTGAAGAGCCCCTGGCTCGTCACCAGCGACGAAGAGACTTACAAGGAAGAAACCCCGAAGGCAGACAAGAAGGACGAAAAGAAGGAAGAGAAAAAAGAGAACGGCGAGAAGAAGCCCGATGCCGCTGCAAGCGCCGACGACGGCGTCTCTGGTTCGTGGTCCGGCACGGCCAAGGGCCCCGAAGGGTCGCCGGTGCCGCCGGGCGGCATTCCGCTCTCGATGAATCTCAAGATGGCCGCGGACGGAAGCGTAACGGGCTCGATGTCCGGGCCGATGGGCGCGATCCCGGTCCAGTCGGGCAAGTTTGACAAGGCCACGGGCGAACTCAATCTCACGATCGCGACCCCCGGCGGCGCGGGCACGATCGTCGGGAAGATCGCCAACGGTTCGTTCGAAGGAACCTGGAGCATGGGCCCGATGTCCGGCACCTTTGTTGCCACGCGGTCTGCCTCGGGCGATTCCAAGGGCGATGCCAAGTCGGACGGCAAGAAAGACGAGGCCAAGAAGGACGACGCGAAGGAAGTCAAGATCGAGCTGGCCGACATGGAGGCACGCGCGATGCGACTGCCGGTCGCGCCCGGCCGCTTCTATAACCTCCGCGTCAACAACGACGACAAGCTCATGTATGTGCGGGGAGGCACGGGCGAGGGCTCACAGGGCGTCAAGATCTTCGACATCAAGGACGAAAAGAAGGAAGAGAAGGCGGTGACGGCTGCCAACGGCTTCCAGCTTTCGGCCGATGGCAAAAAGATGCTGGTCCGGCGCGGGCCGACGCTGAGCGTCATGGATGCCGCGGCGGGCGGCGCGAATTCGACCAACGTGCCCACCAGCGGCATGAACGTCTCGGTCAACCTGCGGAATGAATGGAAGCAGGTGCTGAAAGATGTGTACCGCTACGAGCGCGATTACTTCTACGAACCGACGATGCACGGCGTCGACTGGGCCAAGGTGCACGAGCACTACAGCAAGATGGTGGACGATGCCGTCAGCCGCGAGGACATCAACTACATCATCGGCGAGATGGTGAGCGAGTTGAACATCGGCCACGCATACAACGCGCCGGTGTCGTACGAAACCCCGTTGCAGTCGAATGTCGGCCTGCTCGGCGCCGATTTCGCGCTCGAGAAGACCGACAGGGGGACCGCTTTTAAGATCGTCAAGATCTACAACGGCGGCATCTGGGATACCGATGCTCGTTCGCCACTGAATCAGCCGGGCATCGATGCGAAGGAAGGCGACTTCATTCTCGCGGTGAACGGCGTGCCGATCGATACGACCAAGGACATCTGGGCCGCGTTCCAGGGGCTGGCCGACAAGACGGTCACGCTCACACTCGGCAAGACGGCCTCGATGGATGATGGGACACGCGATGTGCTCGTCAAGCCGATCGGGAACGATGTGGCGCTGCGGTACCGAGCGTGGATCGAGAAGAACCGGCAGTATGTCTTCGAGAAGTCGAAGGGTCGCATCGGATACATCTATGTGCCGAACACCGGGCAGGATGGCCAGAGCGATCTGGTCCGCCAGTTCACCGGGCAGCGGGCGATGGATGGGCTCATCATCGACGAACGCTGGAACGGTGGCGGCCAGATTCCGACCCGCTTTATCGAGCTGCTCAACCGGCCCAATATCAACTACTGGGCCCGCAAGGATGGCAAGGACTGGGCGTGGCCGCCGGATGCGCACTTCGGACCCAAGGTCATGCTCGCCAACGGGCTTGCCGGTTCGGGCGGCGATGCATTCCCCGGGTATTTCAAGCGGATGGGCTTGGGCAAGGTCATTGGCCGGCGCACATGGGGTGGGCTGGTGGGCATCGAGGGCTACCGCCCGCTGATCGACGGCGGCGGCGTGACGGCCCCGAGCTTTGGCTACTACGAGCGCGACCCGCAGAACCCGGCACAGGGCAAGTGGTCGATCGAAGGCCACGGAACCGACCCGGACATCGAAGTGATGGACGACCCGGCCAAGATGGTGAACGGCGAGGGCGACCCGCAGCTCGATGTGGCGATCTCCGAACTGCTCAAGGAACTGGAGACCAAGGCGTACGTGACCCCCAAGCGTCCGCCCAGCCCCAAGCGCGACGGCATGGGAATCCCGCCCAACGAGCGGTGATTGAGTCTCAGCGAAGCTGATCGAGAATCCGAAGCCCAGGGGCTCCGAGCCCCTGGGTTTTTTCGTGGGCGAGAAAGCTTCGAATGGACCTCCCACGACGCGTACTATTTTCGTGTTGTGCCGCTGTAGCTCAGCCCGGTAGAGCAGCGCTTTTGTAAAGCGCGGGTCGCAGGTTCAACTCCTGTCAGCGGCTTTATGGCACCGGCCCTTTGGCCGTTTTTTGAACGGTGCCGAAAAGCCAGCCCGGTGCTTTTCCGGACGTCAAAAGGTCGCCCGAAGCGTTTGCCGATCGCCCGTCCGCGACCTAACCTTCTCCCCTTCCCCCGGGCGAGTGCCGGAGCGGTCAAACGGGGCAGACTGTAAATCTGTTGGCGAAAGCCTACGGGGGTTCGAGTCCCTCCTCGCCCATTCGCAGCGCCCGCGAGCAATCGCGGGCGTTTGCTTTTTGGCGGAACCCGGAAGGCCTTTGCCGATGGGAATGTTGCGCGGCGGATACTCGAACTCCTACACTGCCGCCGCAATCGGAGCGACCTGTTCCATCGAGTGAACCGGCATCCGCCGGGAGGCTTCATGGGCTTTGGTTCTTCGAGCAACAGTGGTTCGGCCGTCATCGATCTTCCGGCGTCTGTGCTTGCGTCCGAGCCCAAAGGCGCCATGGCGCACGGCCAGGATGACGGTCTCGATCATCACGACCACGCTTCGGGCCACGACGCTCACGAGTTAAAGGGCGGCTGCCCGCCCCGTATCCGGCTGATCACGCTGATCACGGTTGTTTTCCCGTTTGTCGCCCTGGCGATTGTGATTGCCGCCATGTGGCAGGTGCCGTTCCACGGGACCTACATCGCGATCATGGTCGGCATGTACGTCTCGACCGGCATCGGCATCGGGACCGGGTTCCACCGGCTTTTCACGCATAAGTCGTTCACCGCCGGCCCGTATGTCCGGTTCTTTTGGGCGGCGCTCGGGTCGATGGCGGTGGAGGGTGCGCTCACGACGTGGGTCGCAGAGCACCGCAAACATCACCAGCACTCCGACGCTCCCGGCGACCCGCACTCGCCTCACGCGCACCATCCCGAGCATTCCGAAGGCGTTTCGGGCGTTCTCTACAGCTTCTACTACGCCCACGTTGGCTGGCTTTTTCACAATTCCCCGACCGAGCTCGAGCGGTATGTTCCGGATTTGCTGGCGGACCCGGTGACCAACTTTGTCAGCCGTACGTACTGGTGGTGGGTTGGCTTGGGAATGGTGATTCCCGCGGCCCTCGGCGGGCTTCTCACCGGGACCTGGACCGGCGTGTTCCTGGGCTTCCTCTGGGGCGGCCCGGTTCGCACGCTGGTGGTGCATCACATCACCTGGTGCATTAACTCCGTCTGCCACCTTTGGGGGACTCGCCCGTTCCGCACGAGCGACCACAGCCGCGACAACCCGATCTTCGGGATTCTGGCGTTTGGTGAGGGCTGGCACAACGCGCACCACGCGTTCCCGACCTCGGCACGCCACGGGCTGGCCTGGTGGAAAGTGGACATCAACTACATCGTGATCCGCACGATGGAATTGATGGGGATCATCAAAAACGTCCGGCGTCCCTCGCAGAAGAGCCTGGATGCCAAGCGGCGGACGGTCTGATAGCAGGAAGTGGCCCGACACGCGAGTTCGGGGCGCGGTAGCCTGAGGCTTCGTCTTTGCGCAGGAGCCTCACCGTGCGACTGTTTTCAATTGCTATCTCCGTGGCGTGTACCGGGCTGATTGCTTTTTCGGCGACCGCGTTCGGGGCATCGCCTCGATTCGAGGTTGCGATGGCGGAGCAGTTCGGCGCGGTGCCGCTGGATGGGCGCGTTCTGCTGATGATCTCGACTTCTGCCGATCAGGAGCCTCGGTTTCAGATTTCGGAGGGGGTGAAGTCGCAGCAGATTTTCGGCATTGATACCGACGGCTTCGTGCCGTCGAAGCCGGTGGTCATCGAGGGCGATGTGCTGGGGTTTCCGAGGGAGAGCCTCACATCCATTCCGGCCGGGGATTACTTCGTTCAGGCCTTGCTGCACAAGTACGAGACGTTCAAGCGGTCGGACGGCCACACCATCAAGCTCCCGATGGACCGGGGCGAGGGGCAGCACTGGAACGTCGCGCCGGGGAACCTGTACAGCACGCCGGTGAAAGTGCACATCGACCCGGCGTCGTCTGCGCCGATCCGTATTCTGCTCGACAAGGAAATCCCGCCGATCGCGGTTCCGAAAGACACCAAGTACATCAAGCACATCCGCATGCGGAGCAAGTTGCTGTCGGATTTCTGGGGCCGCCCGATGGAGCTTGGGGCGGTCGTCTTGCTTCCGAAGGGGTTCGATGAACATCCCGAGGCACGTTACCCGCTCGTGATCAATCACGGGCACTTCGAGGCCACCTTTGGTGAGTTCCGCGAAGAGCCGCCGGATCCGAATCTCAAGCCTGCGTACAGCGAGCGGTTCAAGATGGAGGGGTACAACCGCATCCAGCAGCAGTTGTCGCATCAGTTCTTTGTGGATTGGACGGGCCCTGATTTCCCGCGCTTTGTCATCATCAAGATCCAGCACGCCAATCCGTTCTACGACGATTCCTACGCAGTGAACTCGGCCAATCTCGGGCCGTACGGCGATGCGATCATGACCGAACTTCTCCCGGCGATCGAGAAGCAATTCCGCTGCATCGGCGCGGGCTGGGCGCGATTCACCTACGGGGGCAGCATGGGCGGCTGGGAAGCGCTCGCGGTGCAGATGTTCTACCCCGAGCAATTCAACGGTTGCTTCGCGGCATGCCCCGATCCGATCGACTTCCGCGCGTACGGCGCGGTGAATATCTACAAGGATGCGAACGCTTACTTCGCGCAAGGACCTTGGGCGCGCGTTCCTCGTCCTGCGACACGCGACGGCAATGGCATCGCAACTTCGAGCTTGGAAGAAACCAACCGGCGCGAACTCGTTCTCGGAACGCACAGCCGTTCCGGCGATCAGTGGGACATCTGGGAAGCGGTGTACAGCCCTGTCGGCCCCGACGGCTACCCGGCCCGCATCTGGGATAAGCGCACCGGCGTGATCGACCCAAAGGTGGCGACGTTCTGGAAAGAAAACTACGACCTCCGCCACATTCTCGAGCGCGACTGGCAGACGCTGGCGCCCAAACTCCGGGGGAAGATCCACATCTACTGCGGCACGATGGACAACTACTTCCTGAACAACGCAGTCGTTCTCATGGAAGACTTCCTCAAGACGACCAATCCGCCTTACGAGGGACTCGTCGACTACGGCTGCAATGCCGAGCACTGCTGGAACGGCGACCATGCCAATCCGAACGGGATCAGCCGATTGCGCTATCACCAGTTGTATGTGGAGGCGATGGTGAGACGGATGGAGCAATCAGCGCCCGCCGGAGCCGATCTCAAGAGCTGGCGATATCGCTGAAGACGCCGCGATACTGTTTGCAACAGACATGGGCCCGCAGGACACATCTCCGCCCGGTGGTTTACAACTTGCGCCCGGCGTTTACGTCGAGCCCGGACTTGTCGAACTCTCATTCACCAGCAGTTCCGGTCCGGGCGGCCAGAACGTCAACAAGCGGGCCACGCGGTGCCAGCTCCGCATCGCCCTCCGCGATCTTCCGATTCATGCTGAGGCGATTCAGAGGCTGGCGCACGCCGCGCCGCATCTGGTGACGCCGTCGGGCGATCTGCTCATCGACAGCGACCAGGAGCGGTCGCAGGGGCGCAACCGCGACGCGTGCTTTGCGAAACTGCGAGAACTTCTCATTGTGTGTATGAAGCGCCCGAAGGTCCGCCGCGCGACGAAGCCGAGCCGGGGTTCAAAAGAACGGCGAATCGAAGGCAAGAAGCGTCGAGGCGAGATCAAGAAAAACCGCCGAAGTGGATTCGATTGAGTGGACCCTGTTACGGACTACTTCCGTGACACCGGTCGGTCACAATACGTCCAACATCCGATGCGACATTGGGCATCGGGCATCCGTCTACGCCGCCCGCTCGTCCTCGGGCTGTAAGCCGAGCATTTTGAGTCGCTTGTAGAGTGTTGTCCGGTTGACGCCAAGTTGCTCCGCTGTCTTCTGGCGATTCCAGTTGTTGGCTTTGAGCGCGCGCTGCAGAATCTGGCGCTCCGGTTCTTTGAGCGCTTCTTCCAGCGTCATCGGTGTCCACGGCTCATCCGCCGCGCCTGCCATAGCGAGAGGCTTGGCTGCTTCTTGCCCGGTGACGTTGGATGGCAAATCATCGAGCGCGATCGTGGCGCGGCGACACAGAACGGCCGCCCGCTCGACCACGTTCGCAAGTTCCCGCACGTTGCCCGGGAAAGAATACCGCTGGATCGCCGCGATCGCTTCGGGTGAAAAGCCGACAACTTGCTTCCCCAGTTCCGCCGCGTGCTTCCGCAGAAAGTGCTCGGCCAGCTGAGGGATGTCGCTCACGCGATCGCGGAGCGGGGGCAACTCGATCTTGACGACGTTGATTCGGTAGTACAGATCCTGGCGGAACCGGCCGTCCGAAACAAGCTGCTCGAGCGGCTGGTTGCTTGCGAGAATGACGCGGGCGTCGACCTCGATCGTCTTCGTCGAGCCGACGGGTTCGAACTTGCGTTCCTGGAGCACGCGCAAGAGTTTGAGCTGCATGCCCGGGCTCGCGCTGTTGATTTCGTCGAGGAAGAGCGTGCCGCCGTCCGCCGCCTGGAACCGACCGATCTTGTCGGCGTGGGCGCCTGTAAAAGCGCCTTTCACATGGCCGAACAGTTCGCTTTCGAGCAGCGTTTCGGGGATGCTGCCGCAGGAGAGTTCGACAAAGGCTCGTGCGGAGCGCGGGCTTGCCTTGTGAATCGCGTGGGCAATCAGGCTCTTACCCGTTCCCGATTCGCCGGTCATCAGCACGGTGGTGCGACTCGGTGCAACGGCCTCGATCAGTTCGTAGATCTTCCGCATCCGGTGATCCGCACCGACGATCGTTTCCAGGCCGTGTCTGCGATCGAGCTGCTTGCGGAGCGTGCGGTTTTCCTGCAGCAGCGCCCGCTGACGCAGCGCCCGCTGGATGCTGATGCGGAGTTCCGAATCCACCACGGGCTTGATCAGGTAATCGCTCGCGCCGATGCGCAGCGCCTCAACCGCCGATTCGATCGTGCCATATCCCGTCAGCATGATGCAAACGGCGCTGAATCGCTTCTTGACGATCTCGCGCAAGAGATCCATCCCGCCCATGCCTGGGAGCGAGACATCGAGCAATGCAAGCGAGAACGGCCGTGAGTCTCCCTCTTCACTCTTCTCGAGCGTGACGAGCGCTTCTTGGGCCGAGAGGCACGTCGCGGGCTCAAAGCCGTCTCGGGCCAGAAAATCCGCGAGCGATTCCGCAACGATCGAATCATCGTCCACGATCAGAATGCGGGGCTTCTCTGCTGCCGGCTCCGCTGTGGCGGTCACGGCAGGGGCCGAATTGAGGAGCGGAGATGGCGGGGGGTTTGTCATGGGTGTGTTCATTTGAGCCGCATCTACGCCCGCTTGCGATTGTTGTTCTCGCGCGCCGTTTCCCGGTCCGAGACCGTCACGGGGAACCGCAGCGTGAGCGCCGCGCCCGGACGACGCTGATCCGACCGATCGTCGCGAGGTGAGATCTCCGCGTGTCCGCCCATGCGTTCGAGCAAACTGCGGCTGAGCGCAAGCCCGATCCCTCGCCCTTCTGACTTGGTCGAGAATCCCGCATCAAACAATCGCGATGAAGTGACGCCCCGGGGCATGCCCGCGCCATCATCAAGAATCTCGATGCACGCCCACTGCGTCGCGGCCTTGGTTCGAGACTTTGGTCCGCACTCGGCTCGGCAATGCACCGAAACCGTCCCCCGGCCGCCCGCCGCCTCGATCGATTCGAGCGCGTTCTTGAGCGCGTTCAGGATCGCCGGATAAATCGGGCCGGAAGGATTCATGCCGACAGCCTCGTCGATGTGCAGTTCGATTGTGGTTTGGTGCGTGGTCGCGGCATGCCTCATCACGTCTGCCGCGTGCTCGATCGCTTCGGCGAGCGTGATCGCGGGCGTGTTGCCGTCCAGCACCGTGCCGATGGGGATGGCCCGCCCCTGCATCGCGGCATGCACCATGCCCGCCATGCGTTCAAGGGCCTTTGACGCTGTTTCAAGTTGCTTGCGGACCGATTCGATCTCGATTAGCCCGACCGTTCCGATTGAGCCGTCGAGAGTGCGTGCCGCGAGGCTGACACAGCGGAGCGAGCCGTCGAGCAAATTGTCGAGCTCGTGAACGAGGACCGAAAGACGATCCACTTGATTGGAGGCGCTGTCGGGCCGCGTGACGCTTCTCGGGATGCCCGTGCCATGGGAGGGATCGCCCGAGTGCCGATCGTCCGTGGGGTTTCCCCCTCCATTGGGTTGATCGTGAAAGGGGGGAATCTTGCCGGGCGTGTTCATGAAACGCAACATCGGATGGCCCGGAGCGCCACTCAAGGGGCTGTTGCGTTTTTGCGACAGTTGATTGGGGGCGACAATTCCGACGCACACCGGGGTAACAAACCCGGCTTCCAGCAGGCGTCATAGAGTCGGGCATGAGTACGCCCAACCAAGACCCCGCCCAGAACCCCGTTCCAAAGAAGAAACCGACACCCCCCGGCCGGCCCCAGATCATCGAGATGACCGATGCTCTGAAGCAGCCCGCACCATGGGACAAGGGCGGCCCCAAGGGCACCGGCAACCAGGTGAAAGGCCAGACCTCGGGCAAGGCCGGACCGACGCCCCGCAAGGGACTGTCGGGAGCCTGAGTTCGCCCAAAGAGCCCGGGTTACTGAACGCCGACTGCCGCGGCATCGCGGTCGGAGAGCATTCCCCCGTCCGAGCGCTGCTTGACGGTGCCGTCTCGTTTCCACGATCGCTCGCAGCGCGGTTCACTGCGCAGGTCCTGAACGGTGGGGGCGGTAGCGGCTTTGTCGAGTTTCACGCGGCTGACGCCGAGCATGTCGGCAAGGTCGGATGCATCGAACGCGCCGAGCGCCCCGTCTCTGTCCGGTAGTGTCACGCCCATGTCGAGCGGGTTTTCGACGCCCAGTTCGGCCTTGGCTTTTTCCATTGCCAGCGTCGCGGCACTGCGGGCCTGGAGCGCCTTGTACCAATGCTCGTGCGATTGGACGCTGAGCGGGGGCAAGTTGGCTTCGAGGTGGACGCTGACCTCGTCCGTCTTCGCCCCGCGAAGGGCGCGGAAGGCTTCGTCGGCCGTGTGGCAGAGGATCGGGGCCAGCAGGCGGCAGAGGCCATCGGTGAGCGTGTAGATCGTCGCCTGCGTTTCGCGCCGACGCGGGGCGTCCTTGGCATCGCAGTAGAGACGATCCTTCACCATCGCGAGATAGAGCGATGAGAGCGTGTCGTTGCAGAAGTCGAAGAGCTTGAGGTGCGCGCCCCGGAAGTCGAAGGCCTGGTATGCCTCGTTCACTTCTTTGGAGAGCTTGTCAAACTCCGAGAGCACCCATGCGTTGACCGATGCAGGCTTGATGGTCTTGATCGCATCAGGATTGTGCGCGTAATCGCTGAGATTGCTGAGGAGGAAGCGGAGCGTGTTGCGGACCTTGCGGTAGCTCTCGCCGGCCGAGCCGAAGTATTCCTTGTCTACCTTGACGTCGTTCTCGTAGGCGAGCGAACTGACCCACCAGCGGAGGACATCGACGCCGAACTCTTCAAAGAGGTTCTCGACGGTGTCGCCGCTGCTTTTGCTGAGCTTGCGACCGTCCTTGTCCACCATGAAGCCGTGAGTAAGCACGGTCTTGAACGGGGGCTCGCCGGTGACGCCAAGACCTGTGAGCAGCGAGACCTGGAACCAGCCTCGGTGCTGATCGGAGCCTTCGAGGTAAAGGTCGGCCGGATAGCCGAGGCCACGCTGGCGGAGAACGGAGTTCCACGACGAGCCCGACTCAAACCAGACATCGAGGATGTCGTTGCCCTTTTTGAGCGATTTGCGATTCGATACCGACATCGCCGAGCGCAAGTCCGCGGGCAATTCCGCATCCTTGGCCTCGTCGTAGCTGGCGAGCAGTTCTTCGGGGGTCATCTGGAACCAGACATCCGATCCCTTGGTGCGCACGATTGCAGCGACCGCGCGGGTGATCGCCGCGGTCATGATGCTCTTGCCTTCGGGCGTGATAAAGCTCGGGATGCCCAGCCCCCACGCACGCTGGCGGCTGATGCACCAATCCGGGCGCGATTCGAGCATGCCCCGCATGCGGTTGCGGCCCCATTCGGGGACGAACGCGACGCCGGTGGCGGTTGCATCAAGCGAAGACTGACGGAGCGTTTTCGCGGGCGCGCCGCCGGATGCTTCGAACTTGCGCTCCACGCCGATGAACCACTGCTCGGTGCAGCGGAAGATGACGGGAGTCTTGCTGCGCCAGTCGTGCGGATAACTGTGCGTGAACTTGTGGCTGTAGAAGAGATGGCCGCTGTCGCGAAGGTGATCGGCGATCTTCTGGTTAGCATCCCAGATGGATTGGCCTTGCAGCCAGTGGGGCACAGTCGGGTCGTACTTTCCGTTGTGCGTTACGGGGCAATAGACCGGCAGGCCCTCGCGCTGGCCGGTCTGGAAGTCTTCGGCACCGTGGCCCGGCGCGGTGTGGACAAGGCCCGTGCCGTCTTCGAGCGTCACGTAGTCGGCGCCCATCAGCGAGAAAACCGCATCGCGCTTCGCGCCGCGGAGGTCAAACACCGCGGAGGCGACGCCTTCCTGCTTCGCGAGATCAACAAACGGATGCCGGTACCGAAGCCCGACGAGCTTCGTGCCGGGCGTCGTCGCCAGAATGGTCACTTCTTCGCTCTTGGCGGCCTTCGTCACCTTTTCGACGAGGTCTTTGGCCATCACTGTCACGTTGCCATCCACAAAGACCAGCGCGTACTCGAAATCGGGGTTCACCGCGATCGCGAGGTTCGCCGGAAGCGTCCAGGGAGTCGTCGTCCAGATCGTGAAACTCGGGCGCTGACCGGGCCGCTTGCCCGGTTCAGCCTTCGCCGTTTCCTGATCTTCCGGATCGTGGGGAGGTAAGCTGAACGCGTCGTACACCGCTTCCGGATCGGCCGCCTCGAAATCGACGTACACCGAGAGGTCTTCCCGGTCCATGTATTCCAGTTCCGCTTCCGCGAGCGCCGTTTCGTTCGCGATCGACCAGTGCACCGGCTTGAGCGCGCGATACACCAACCCGTGTTCCAGCAAGTCCGCGAGCACTTCCAGTACGCCCGCCTCGTACTCGGGCTTCATCGTCATGTACGGATGTTCGTAGTCGGCGAGCGTGAGAAGCCTCGTCATCTGCTGCGTGTGCAGCTTGTGATACTTCTCAGCGTGCTTCTGGCATTCGCGCCGGACCGCGATCCGCCGCTGATCGTCCGTCAGCGTCAGCAACTTGTCGATCTTCTTCGACTCCACCAGCTCCGTCATGACCTTGTGCTCGATCGGCAGCCCGTGGCAATCCCAGCCCGGCACGTACGGGCAATCGAAGCCCTGCATGGTTCGGGAGCGCACGACCAGGTCCTTCAGCACCTTGTTCATCAGGTGCCCGAGGTGGATCGAACCGTTCGCGTACGGGGGGCCGTCGTGAAAGTTGTACTTCGGCTTGCCGGTGCGGCTCGCCCGCACCTTGTCGTACAGCTTGATTTTCTCCCAGCGCTTCAGGGTTGCAGGTTCATTCTGCACCAGATTCGCCTTCATCGGGAAGGCGGTCTGAGGCAGGTTCAGAGTCGCGCGGTACCGGCTCTTCTCGCCGGAATCCGCTTTCGCTGGCTTCGCGGCAGCGTCCGAAGGGGTCGGCGAGGGGGAATTGGCGGCAGATGCTGAATTCATGGAATCTCTCAGGCCCGAACGGGCTTTGGAACTGTTTCAATCCGAGGGGCAGACTGTAGTGGGACGCACAAACTCGAAGGCTCAGGAAGCCCCGGGAGAGCGTGCAGCGTGATTGGGACTTTGCCCGCGTTCACCGATTGGCCAGACGGCCTCCGCGAACGCACACCGCGGCCCTCAACGGGGCCGGGTAATTCGAGCCAAAATCTGGCGCTTCGGGCTGTTCACGGCAGGATTCTTGAACCCTGCGGGCGCAAAGGCAACCGCCGACGTGAAAGCCTCGCGGTTCCGGCCGGTAAGACGGGAAGTCGGGGCCGAGGCCGGGTGGGGGTCAGGGTGGGGGTCAGGGTGGAGGTCAGAGGGCTTCGAAGATGGTTTGCGTTCGGACGATGACGCCGCCGGACGCAATGAGGTGGTAACTCTGGGCGTGCAGTTCGCGGGCGTGGCGTTGCATGTCGACGGCGCTGAGGCAGCGGCCGGTCCCGTCCGTCCACTCGTAGATCAGCGATTTCATTTCTTTGGCGTGGAGACGCATTTCCTCCAGGGTCGCGTCGAACAGCGTTTCCGACAGCGTTTCGGTCTGAATGCTGTGGATGTAGTGCACGCCGGCGGCATCGAATGAGCGTTCGTAGTCGTGCTCCGCGGCACACAGGAACGAATGCACCTTGCCGCCCTCGGGCGCCGCTTTTTCCTGATCAAGCAGCAATTCGCAAAGGCAACTCGTGCCGGACTGGAGACGGAGCAGGTGCCCCCCCGGCATCAGCCACGCTTCCAATTCGAGACCGGCGTGCTTGAGCACATTCCGATCCTTCAGTTGGAAGAGTTCGGGGTGGAGCGCCCGCCCGTAAATCGTGGTTTGGAACGCCTGAAGCCCGTGAAGCTTGGGTTGAAAGTTCATCTGTGCTGGGGTCCCCATGGTGTCGAATCCCGGATTTCTATCAATCGCCCATTTGGGTCTTGCACGAAAAAGGCACGAGTCGGCCGATCTTTGGTACCAACAGGTATCAAGGGGTGAATCGTTAAGAGACAGTGAAGAGTATGTGCCGTGCCAAGGCTTTCCTTCCTACATCTGGCGGCTGCCTCCCAGCCGATACTAGATCTAGATGATTCCCGCGCCAAAGTCCGAACGAAACCCGCAACTGAGTAAAGCATAAAGGCAGTGTCAAGCCCCTCCGGACAAATTCCTCGTTCGCTTGCGCAACTCCAGCGGCTGTCTGTCTCTACGAAGGTCGAGTTGTTGTCCGACGCACTTCCGGTTGCATCCCCTTCGGAGGCACTGCATCTCGGTCTCGCACTTGTCGAATGCGCAGCGGACTATTCGGAGAATTCTCCGAGCGGTTCGTTTTTGGCGCGATCGATTCAACGACTTTTTGAACTGGTGCACGGCGAGAGGCGCTCGAATCCGGCCAAAGGATTGAGCGCGCTCGTTCGAAATTGGGCTGTTTTGCCGGCCGAAGTGAGAGCAATCGCCTCCGTTACCGGCAAAGGACGCTGGAGTTCTGTGATCGGAACACTGGCAACCGATGAGAGCGCGAAGACGCGGCGCTCGGTTGCCGAACTCGCGCGCGGCGCAGGCGATGCGAGCCTGGGCGCGATCGCCTGCGAACTGCTGGGCGATCAGGATGATCAGGTTGCGACGGCTGCGCAGGGCGCGCTTTGCTTCCTCGCGCTTGTCGCCAGCGACCCGAGCCTCGCGGCCTGGTCCGACCACGCGAGCGTTGCGGAATATGAGGAAGCGGCCCGTGTGCGCGCCCAATGGGGATCTGAAGACAAAGACAAGGTGTGCGGGCACATCGCTTCGGCGATTCGCACGATGGCTGTTCATCGACGCGAGGGGGTGCTTTGGGGTGCCCTTTTACTCCTCGATCCGCCGGTTGTGCGGGGGCACGGGCCGCTGGCTCGGTGGGTGAACGATCGGGAGCAGTCTTCGCACTCGTTTTTACGGGGCCTGCTCCGGCGTGATTCCTCGCCGCTTTCAAGGCTCCGGGCCTGGCAGTGGCTGGGGACGACGGCGATTTCGGGTGCCGCGGCAGATCGGGTGCTGGCCGCCCGCACGCTGGATGAGCATGAGGCGTTGCTCTCATCGTGGCACCTGATGCTGAATCCGTCGAGATTGGTGAAGCTGAAGCAGGCCGAACGGGGCGCGAAGCAGGTCGCCAAGGCCGGGCTTCTGCCGGTGCCGGAGATTACCGAAAGGCTTTCGACGGATGCCCGAGTGGGCGTCGCATCGCTGGCGCGGTCCATCGGGATCGCTCCGGCGGCGCGTGACGCGGTTTGCGAGACTTTGCTGAGTGATCCCGCACCGATCGCGCGCCTCGCGGCATCGATCGCGTGCTCGAGCCGCATGCTCGGGGACTTCTGCTTCGATGCCGATGCGGACATCGCGCGTTCTTCATCGCTTCGGCGTTCGCTCGGCGCGATTCCGGATGCGGCACGCTCGCCGGGGTCGGAGCGGGTCGAAGAGGAACGCAAGCGCCTCCGTGTGCTGCTGCGTTCGCCTCACGACCAGGTGCGCAGGCTGGCGTCGTCGGATCTGGAACTGCTGTGCGATACGGGCGTGCGTGAAACGATGCTCGGCGCAGGAGCGCGTATCGCGTTCAAGCGTGCTCTCGAAGCCGACCGCGCGTGGGTAATCGAGCGACTGCGTGCGATGCTCGCCGAGAGCGAAGATGCCCGCTCGTTTGCGCTGCAGCTTGCAAGAAAACTGGGCGTGGTCATCGAGCTCCGTGATCCGGTGCTTGCGGAGATCCGCCGGTTGCTGCGCGAGCCGGGTTCGTCTACGCGGCCCGCGCGCGGCCTCGCGACGGCGGTCGCGGCGCTCCGCGATTTCCCCGGTGCCGAGCCGCTGAAACTGCTGCGGGAATCGTCGGCGTCTTCCGATCAGCGGGTGCGGGCCAATGCGCTCGATGCGCTGGTGATCCGCGCACGCGACGGAGTGGACGCGAACGCCGGGGAATTGACCTCCACGCTGCTTGAATTCAAGGAAGATTCGTGGCATCGCGTGCGTGGATCGGCGGTGCGCGGGCTTGATTTGCTGGGCGTGCGCGGGGGCACCGATGCGCACGGGAACATCGTCGGCGAGCAACTGCTGAAGATGCTGGAAGACTCGCGCCCGCTGCACCGGCTGGCGGGCGCGTGGGTCGCGGACCGCACGCTGCCGGGCGTGCGCGGGCGATCGCTCCGCGAGCTCAAGCTCTGGCCGGCCATGGTGTCGCGATTGCGCACACTCGCGCTCACCGACATGGAACCGCGTGTACGCGTGCGGTGCAGACTGGCGCTCGCTCGCGCGGGGGAAGAATCTGTGCGGGGCGGCACCATGCCCGCTTCGGTCGGGAGCGCCGCATGAAGGGCACGAAGCGCACAATCGCTTGCCTGCTCTGCTTCGCTTCGTGCGCCCGAGCCCAGAACGCGCCGCCGACACTGGTCGGACTCCCGGGCGCCTCCCTTCCGCCCGATGCGGGCTTTGACTTCGTGACGCTGCTGCTGTGGGTTTCGGTTGCGATCGGCACCGCGCTGGTGGCAGCCGTTGTCTGGCGCTGGACGAGTTCGAGATCCGCGAGATCGGTTCGTTCATCCGCGGTGTTTGTGACCATGTGCCGCGGCCTGAAACTGACGGCAGCGGACCAGCGATTGCTGAAGCAGCTGGCGAGCGGCGAAGAGGCGATCACGCCGGTCACCATGATCCTCTGCCCGTCGGTCTTTGAGCGGGCGGCAGCGCGGGCGGGCACGGCGGTGAACAAGGAATCCCTGCACCGGCTGAGGCAGCGGCTCGCGGGATGACTAGTGCTGCGGGATTTGTGATGGAGAACCGAGAGGCGATTCTCCCCGCAGACGCAGCGCGATATCGAGCGCGATCGCGGGGTGCATGGTGATGGTCGTGTGCGCGAAGCGGCGCGTGCCCCGAACCCAGATTGGGTGTGCGCCGTGCGGGCTGCAGTTGGTCGCACCGACGGTGATGTCGTTCAGCGTTGCGTAGGGGATGAGCGTGTAGTCGTCGCTCTTGGCGTAGTCATCAAGCTTCGCGAGGAACGGCGAATTCGGCTGCATGTCGGTCGCGGCGCGATCGATGTGAATCTTGAGCGCAAGGCGCGCGCCGCGATGGGGCGTGGCGATCGTGAACAGATTGCGGATATTGATGCGGGGGACGCCGGGGGGCCGCGTTCGAGCGCGTGCCGCGGCAAGGCGGCCGATGATTCCCCCCATGCTGATGCCGACAACATCCACGGCATTGGTGGAATCGTCCGACGCATCTAGTCCGAACTCGCGACCGACCTGTCTGGCCAGCCGGTTCACCAGCGGCTCAATATCGCCATCGAACGGATACGCGAACATGCGAAAATCTTCCGTTCGTCCGCTCGTCAATCGGGCAAGGTTGGTCGCGAGTTGTCCGCCGAAGATGCCGGGGACGCGATATCCGCTGAAGACGAGCACAGGACGCGCGAGCGGCCTGGGATTTGCCGAGAGTTCAAGGGCCTTGGCCTTCAGCGCCTCGCTCGCGTGATTGAACGCGGGATTCTCCGGGCCGAACGTGAAGCGACATGGCCACGCGATCGGGCGGCCGAGAATGTGGCACGCCGCGAGTCGGAGCTTTTGAAATGGACCTGTCATCGATTCCGAAACTGACTCAACCGGGTGAAATCGAATGGACGCGGTAAAGGGTGCTTGTCTCACGCCAACTTGTTAGGAACGACTAACCGTCAGTTTCGCCGGTTGCGACTGAGTTTGGGGCTTGCCGTGGATCTTTTCCGCGGCCATCTTCTCCCACCCGCTTCCCAGTTCGCCCATCGGATCCGGCGGCACGATTGAGACCTTCTTGTCGCCCAGTTTCGCCTTGCCCCGCTGTACGAGTTCCTGGAAGCCCAGGCACTCTTTCAGCAAGCGCCCCAGGATTTCCTCTTCAGGTACGTTCGCAACTTTTTCACCCTGCACGTAGATGATGCCCCGCCGGTCTCCCGCGAAGACCGCGACATCGGCCCCTTCGGCTTCGCCCGGTCCGTTCACGATGCAGCCCATGACGGCGACCTTCATCGGGACGGTGACCTTTGCCGCGAGGGCTTTGCGGACATCCTGAATGAGCGTGAAGAGATCGACCTGGATGCGGCCGCAGGTGGGACAGGCGATGAGATCGACTCCGATGCGCTCGCGGAGGCCGAGGCAGTAGAGGAGTTCAAGCCCGTCCTGCACTTCGTAGATCGGGTCGTTGGCGTAGGAGATGCGGATGGTGTCGCCGATGCCGTTGATGAGCATGCCGCCGAGGGCGACGACGGAGCGGATGGTGCCGGTTTCTTTGGGCCCGGCATGCGTGACGCCCAGGTGCAGCGGGTGATCGAAGCGTTTGGAGATTTCGGTGTAGGCGTCGATGACGAGCGAGGCATCCATCGACTTCGCGCTGATGACGATGTCGTGGAAGTCCTGCTCGTAGAAGATGTCGAGGTATTCTTCGAGTTTGGCGATCATGATCGCGAGCAGGTAGCCGTGCTTGTGCTCGCCGAAGACGGCACCGAGTTCCTTCTGGCGCTTCTGCTTGTCCTTGCGCTCGATGATCGAGCCTTCGTTCACGCCAACGCGGATCGGGATCTTCCTGGCTTTGCAGGCCTGGATGACGTCGATCACTTGCGAGCGGTCGGTGATGTTGCCGGGATTGAGGCGGATCTTGTGGATGCCGGCTTCAACGGCTTCGAGCGCGCGCTGGAAGTGGAAGTGAACGTCGGCCACGATCGGGACGTTGACCCGCGGGATGATTTCCTTGAGGGCGTCGGTGTCCTTCTTTTCCGGCACGGCAACGCGGACGATGTCGGCGCCAGCGCTCGAGAGTTTCTGAATCTCGGCGACGCACTTATCGATGTCGTACGTGTAGCCGGAAGTCATGGTCTGGACGCTGACCGGAGCGATAGTGGTGGGGTTGCCGGCGCGATCCGGAAGGCCGCCACCGATCTTGATGTAGCCGACGCGGGAGTCACCGATGGTCACCTGACGGGTGGGATGGCGGGGTTGCATGTCTGGAACTTTACGTTGGGGAGAGGGGAAAGATCGGAGGGTGTGAAGGAAAAGAAGGCACGAGGCAGGAGGCATCAAGGCATCAGGTGGGGGTCGAGCGCAGCGGCTGGGGAGCCTGATTTCCGGGTTGAAGTAATCGCTGCCAGAAACCGACATCGTTCCATCGGCCGCATTTCCAGCCCGCGTCGCGCACAACTCCCGCGGCGACGAAGCCGAGGCTTTCGTGAAGTTTTACGCTCGCCTCATTTGGAAGTGCGATCCCGGCGACGACGGAGTGGAAGCCGTGCGAGGCCAGGACCTCGAAGAGGTTTGTGTAGAGCGCACGTGCAACACCTCTGCGCCGTGCCCAATCCTCGACGTAGACCCCGCACTCTGGGGTCCACTGATACGCCTCGCGCGAACGCCAGGTGTAGGCCTTGCAGTATCCGGCGAATCGGCCATCGATATCGCAGACGAGGAACGGGTACCGATCGCGGGTCGGCTTCCACTGCTCGCGCATTTCCTCCGCTGTTATCTCGACCGTTCCGAAGTGGATCACGGTTTCACGGATGAAGTAGTTGGTGAGCGAAGCGATCGCTTCAAAGTCGGAGTCTTTCACGCCTCGGATGAGCATGTGGTTGATCCGTCAGCGGAGGGTGTTGGGGGTTGTGGGAGTGGGGGCTGGGATCGGGCGGTGTGCCGAGGCGGTCAGGCCACGGAAGAAACCGGGTACGCGGTCGTATCCCGGGTCGCCGGCCTTGAGACCGTCCACTTCGGGTGTACGCCAGATGACCATGACAACGCCCGCAGCAAGGAGGACAATCGCCGTGAGGGCGATGCCTGCCTGCGTTCCAAAGCCGTCGTGCCAGTGCGAAGGGTCGTGCGTCTTGACGACTCCGCCGATCCATTCACCGGCGAAACTGGCGATGTAGGGGCCGATGGGCATGAAGCCGAGCGAGATCATGTTGCAGACCGCCATGATGCGGCCACGAAGTGAATCCTCGACGAGCAACTGGAGCGCCGACATCGCGGAGTTGAACGACCACATCCAGAAGATGCCCACGAAGAACATGAAAAAGCCGGCGAGCCAGACGTTGGTGGCGATCGAGAATGCGAGGATGGAGACGCCGCCCAGGAAGACGGACATTGGGATGAAGTGATGCTTGGGGTACCACGTCGGGATATAGCGCATGGCGAGTCCGCCAACGACAGCGCCGACGCCCATGATTCCTGTGAGCAGACCGAACGTTTCTTCTTTCAGGTGATAGACCTGGCTGACAAACAAGGGCAGGAAGCGGAGGACGGGCGTGCCGAAGACGGAGAAGACCATGAGCGCCAACAGGGCCGCACGAGGGCCTTTGTTCCTGAACATGAAGGCGCAAGCCTGCTTGATGTCGGAGACGATCATCGAAAGGTCGCTGAGCTTGCCGTCGCGTGCGGGTGCTGGTGAATCGGGCGTGGTGGTGACCGCGATCATGACGCCGATGTAGCTGACGGCGTTCACGAGGAAGAGCCATTCCCCCCCGGCCCAGGCCAGGAGAGCGCCGGCCGCGGCAGGCCCGAGCGCGCGCGCCGTGTTGAACGAAATGCCCTGAAGCGTGATCGCGCGAACCAGTTCATCGCGAGGCACCAGCCTCGGGATCATGACCTGCCAGGCGGGGTTGTTGAATGCGATCGTGATCCCTTGCAGCGAGGCGAGCACGAGGAACGAATAGAGCAGGAAGTTGTTCGCGTGCGTGTCGTCGCCCCAGATTGCGTGCGAGATCTGCACGTGCCAGCCAACAACGACAAAGAACCCGAGGGCGATGATCATCATCGCGAACTGCGTCACCATGAGCAGCTTTTTGCGGTTTACGCGATCGGCGATGATGCCGCCCAGAAGCCCAAGGAAGAGCGTGGGAAGCAACTGCGCCGCGCCGAGCGTGGCAAGCCAAGTAGTGTCGCGGGTCTTTTCCGCGACGATCCACTGCGCCCCGATGAACTCGAACCAGTTTCCGACGAACGAACCGAACGCCGCGAACCAGAACGTGCGGAAGTGCTTGTGACGCAGCACGTGCACCATGCTGCGCTCGTCGACTGCGGGCTTGCCGGAATCAAGCGGTTTCTCGTTTGTGTCCGCGGAGCGCGCACGGGGCGTCGAATCAACATCCGCGCCGGTCGCCACCTGATCGGGCGTCGGCTGGGGCGTGCCCAGGTCATCGAGCGGCACCGTCGGGGTCACACGGGGCTCGCTTTTTGGAGCCCGAATCAAATTGGAGTCAACAGCATCCATGAAGTCACGGGAAATTCCGCTCGGCGGACGCGCCTTGCCGAATCCCTTCGGCCGTCCGGGCAATGTTATGCGTCCGGCGTGCGAACACCCGGCGGATTGCCGAACCGGCAGGCGCGCAAACCAAAATACGTTGCCATTTCGAACCAGATCATGCCCACAATGAAGCCGAGCGGCCCCGCAATCAGCCGCACCGCCGCGAGATGAACTGCGATTGCACCCGGCAGCGCGTTTGCGAGAGATTCGAGGGCAATCGGAAACAAGCGGGAGCTAATCGCCGCCGCGATCCACGCACCCGATGCGTGGGCGGTACCGACGAGCGACAGCACCGAATCGATCCGCCACGAGCGTCGGCGCGAATAGAAATGGATGCCGACCCGTTCGATGCGTGTCAGCACCATGATCAGCGCAATCCACATCAAAAAAACCAATGCGATGAAGATCGGCCTCCAGGTCGGTCCGAGCAGCACCGCAGGCGACGGGAGCACCGCGACGGGCCAAAGGCTGATGAACGGTGCATAGAACGCGGAGGCGCTTTGAAAGGTGAGCAGGCTTGCCGCGATCCATTGATTGATCGTCAGGAGCGTTCGCGAACCATCCGGGACGATTGATGCGCGGCGTAATTGACTGCCGGGCGTGAACAGACCGCGCAGGGTTGCCACGAGCCAGGCGAGCGGCAGCCCGGCGAGGCGCCCGTTCCACGCCCGCTGCCAGGCCGTTCCCGGACGCGTCGAAGGCAGCGACGCCGCGAGAGGCATGGCGCACTCGGGGCAGACTGCCTCGAAAGTGAAAGTTGAAAGGTCGTAGCCGCAGCGCTCGCAAAGCAGTGCTTCAAGGGATGGGTTGGTCTGTGCCAGGCCGAATCCTATTGAGCCGGGGGATTGACCCGGTTGTTGAGCGGCTCTTCCGGCGCGGAGTCAAAGGCCGGAGCTGCTTCCGGAGGGTTGGCGAACTTGCAGGAGTGAAGAGCCGTGAGGGCGATACGCGCGACGAGCGCCCCTCCGGCACCAAAGACAAAGGCCGGCAACGGCAACAGTCCGTAGCGACCGCCCGCGGTCGCCATCCATCCCGACGCGTCGCCGAGTGCGCGAGCGGCCGACAAACTTCCGCTCGAGGAGATGATGAGCGTTGCGATGAACCACGCCGTCAACAGCGACCAGACCACGCCGGCGAGAACCG
>JAEUJD010000159.1 GCA_016793015.1 Phycisphaerales bacterium | reverse complement strand
ACGCATCTCGCCGGCGGTACGGATGAGAAGGTCCGGATCGGGCAGATCGGGCGCGTAAAGACGAGATGCGAGCGTGTCCTCGTTCACGTCGTCGGGGTTGAGTGTCCCGGCGCGGACTTCCTGTGCGATCTGCTTTGCGGCATCGGAGAGTTCGGCCCGCGAGCCGTAATTGACGGCAACGCAGAGTGTCGGGCCGGTGCAGTTGCGGGTGGCATCGACGACGGAATCGAGTGCCGCGAGCACCTCGGGCGGGAGTCCGGCTCGACGCCCGATCCAGCGGAAGCGGATGTCGTCGCGGACGAGCGCTTCGCGTTCGCCTTCGCAATATGCGATGCAAAGGAGCATGAGCGCTTGAACCTCTTCGGGCGGACGGCGCCAGTTTTCGAGGCTGAAGGAGTAGAACGTCATCGCCTCGACCCCGAGGCGACCGCCCTCTTCAACGGTTTCACGCAGCGCGCGAGCGCCGTTGCGATGACCGAAAATGCGGGGGAATCCCCTCTGCTTGGCCCACCGGCCGTTGCCGTCCATGATGACGGCGATGTGGCGGGGGATACGGCGTGGATCAACGTCCGGGATTTGAGTAAGCGGGTCGGCCTTGGCATACCGGGAGCGCATCTCCGCAACCCGGGCCTGAACCTCGGGGTTCGACGCAAAGGTCGACGCGGGGCGGGCGGGAGTGCTTGTTGCGGAGAGTGGCGTCACTGACATGGCACGATAGCAGAAGAAGTGTGAATTTACGACGTGATTGTCTGAGCCCGATCCGGCCCGACGCTGACGATGTCGACGGGAACTCCGACCGTTTGCTCGATGAACTCGATGTACGCCCGCGCCCGTGGGGGGAGTTCGCCCCGGCTCCTGGCGGCGGACACATCTTCCGAAAAGCCGGGGAAATCGGTGTAGATCGGGCGGGCCGCCGACAATGAAGCAGAATCGGGAAGGAAGCGGTCTGTCTGTTTACCCGCAAATTCGTACTTCGTGCACACGCGGACGGTGTCGAAGCCCGCCAGCACGTCGAGCATGGTGAGCGCGAGTCCGGTTGTGCCGTTGATCATTGCGGAATACTTGACCGCGACCAGATCGAGCCACCCGACGCGGCGCGGGCGACCGGTGGTCGTGCCGAACTCGCGGCCGCGGGTGCGGATGCGATCGCCGATCTTGCCGTCTTCACCATCGCCCGTGAGTTCGGTCGGCATCGGGCCGGCGCCGACGCGGGTTGAATACGCCTTCATGACGCCGGTAACGCGGCCGACGCGCTGCACGGGGACGCCGGTCCCGGGTCCAATGCCGCCAACGGAGCACGAGGAACCGGTGACGAACGGATAGGTCCCGTGATCGACATCAAGCAAAGTGCCGTTCGCGCTCTCGAAGAGAACCTTCTTTCCAGCGCGGACCAGGTTGTTCAGCAGATAGGTTGTGTCCTGCACCATCGGACGGAGATTTTCACCCGCGTGCAAAGCCCAGTCAGTCACCCCTGCAACATCGAGCGTGGCGGCGACACCGGGCTGGTCCACGAGAGAGGCCCGCTTGGTCGCAATCGCGATCGAAATCTTCTCGCGGAGCGTTTCGGGGTCGAGCAGATCACAGACGCGGACCGCGCCGGAGCGCTGCACCTTTTCGGCGTACGCGGGGCCGATGCCGCGGCGTGTGGTGCCGATTTCTGAAACGACCGACGATTGCTCACCATCGCGGGAGAGCCGTTCTTTTTTGAGTGAATCCTCGCGGGCGGCATCCTCGGCCTTGTGGTAAGGCATCACAACGTGCGCACGGCTGGAGACGATGAGGCCGGAGGTGTCGACTCCACGGGAGCGCAAGCCATCGATTTCCTGCTGCAGCTTGTCGGGGTCGAGCACCACGCCGTTGCCGATGATCGCGAGCTTGCTGGGATAGAGGATTCCCGACGGAATCAGGTGGAGTGAAAAGCGCTCTCCCTTCACCACCACGCTGTGGCCGGCGTTGGCCCCGCCGTTGTAGCGGGCGACTGCATCGTGCTGCGGCGCGATGAGATCGACGATTTTGCCTTTGCCTTCGTCCCCCCACTGCATCCCGACGACTGCGCTGCAGGAGCTACCGCCGGGCGCTGGATTCGGAGCTGAGTTCTCGGACATTGCGGCGTTCCGAAAGGGGCTTTGGTGCGACGCAGACGGTAGGCGTCGGGCCAGCCCGCACACCCGGCTCAGGTGGACTCAAGGTCGGAACATTCGCTGTTGCCGGGTCACACCGCAAAGAGCGCGGACCGATGCACCCAGCGGTCAGAGGCGAGAAGCCAGGGGAGCCAACCAATGGCGGCAGATACCGTGCGAATCATGTGTCCGAACCTGACGTGCCGCAAGGTGTTGGCCGTCCCCGGCAATGCCCGTGGCAAGACAGTGCGCTGCAAGAACTGCGGCACCAACATCCGCGTTCCGGCTGTGAACGCGAACGGCGATGGGCACGCAAAGTCCAGCGCGCCCGCGGCGTAACGCCCGGCCCAGCTACAGCTTGGGCGAGTCGTCTTCGTCGAGGAAGTCGAACTCGAACTCGTCGCTGTCATCCGGATCGGGGATGCGGGTCGGGGGTTCGTGTCCTGCTGCCGGCGCTATTGGCGCGTCGGCGTGATTCTTTGCCGCATTGGGCGCCTTGCCGGGCGAGGAGACTTCGACGGCATCTTCGAGCGCCTCTTCGGTATCGATGTTCGCGGGCTCGCCATCGACTCGGAAAACGAACAAGAATGGCCCGATGCTGAGCGTGTCGCCCGCAACCAATTCGGTCTGGCTCACGCGACGGCGGTTGACGAATGTGCCGTTGCTCGAGCCCAGGTCCTTGACGATGGGTTTCGCAGCGTCAATCTGAATTTCGCAATGCTGACGGGAGACACCCGGGTCGGGCAAACGGATCTGGCAATCCGCCTGGCGGCCGACGATAAAGCGGGCCCGCTTGAGCGGGATCTCTCGTTGGGTTCCGTCACGATTCACAAGAACGAGGGACGTTTCCAAAGCTCGCTATCCTTTCGCCGTCACCAACCCCGCCAAAACCCCCGCCAAAACCGCGTCCCAACCACCGCTCCAACTCGACCGTGGTTCCACCGGAAACGGGCTTCCACTGGAAACGGCCGCGAGCAGCGCGACCGCCCCGAACTTGAAACACGCCCGACCAACCCCGTCCCCATCGCCCTCTGAACCGGCCAACAAGCCTTCCGACGATACACGAATTTCGCTTCAACAGCAACGGCCGACCGCGGCGAATTCTCGGGCGCATCCATTGCGCACCGCGGGCGCGGAGGGCGTACCTCGGAATGTTCGGTCGCTCTACCTGCATGTTCCGTTCTGCTCCCACAAATGCCACTATTGCGATTTCTACAGCCTCGTAGACACGCAGGATCGACAGGAGGCGTTTGTTGAACGTCTGATTCGGGAGTTACACGGACTCTCGCCCTTTGCCCAGGATGGCCCGCTGCGAACGGTCTTTGTGGGCGGCGGCACCCCTTCGCTCCTGCGGGTGGATCTGTGGGATCGGTTGCTGGGAACGCTGCGGGATCGCTTCGACCTGACCGAGATTGCTCAGGGCCGGGGCGAGTTCACGGTGGAGTGCAATCCGGAGTCTGTGACGCCTCGATTGCTGGAGGTGTTACGGGCGGGCGGAGTTGACCGTATCAGCATGGGGGCGCAGTCGTTTCACGCGGCGCATCTCAAGACATTGGACCGACTGCACAACCCGGCCACCGTGGGGCGAGCGATTCAGATGTCGCGGGATGCCGGTTTTGAACGATTGTCGGTGGACCTGATCTTCGGGGTGCCGGAGCAAACCATCGACGAATGGCGCAACGATCTCGATTCGGCGCTGGAGCTCGGGACCGAGCACCTCTCCTGCTACAACCTCACTTATGAGCAGGGCACGGCCATGACCGCTCGGCTCAACCGAGGCGAGTTTGCTCCGGCCGACGAAGATGTTGAAGTGGACATGTACGAATTGACCGTGGATCACCTGGCGGCAGCGGGTCTGCGCCGGTATGAGATCAGCAACTACAGCAAGCCGGGACGCGAGGCGCAGCACAATCTCGCGTACTGGCGCCAGGAGCAATGGCTCGCTGCGGGGCCATCGGCCTCAGGGCATGTCGGGGGGTGGCGATGGAAGAACGTGGCGCGCCTGGATGATTACCTGCGGGCAAGTCCCGACGGATTTCCGGACGTCGCGGATTGCGAAGCTCCGGAACCGGCGAGGGCGATGCGAGAGCGCATGTGGACCGGGCTGCGATTGTGGGAAGGCCTGGATGTCGCCTCGACACTCGATTGCGTGCGGAGCTTTGATGCCTCGGCGGTTGAGAGACTTCGTGCCGCGGCGGGCAAAGCGCGGGACGCGGGACTGCTCGACGAGTTGAACGGCCGATGGGTGCTGAACAAACGCGGAATGCTGGTGGCCGACTCGATCGTCGTCGACTTCATGTCGGCGCTCGATGGTTGAGGTTCAGTCTTCGCCATCCACCGGGGCATCGGGAGACTCGGAGGTTTTCGATTTCTTCTTTTCGGATTCCGCTTTCGCGGCTGCCGCCTTTGACGGGTCCATGCCGAGCCGAGAGACCAGTCGGCGGATATCGGCGGGGATCGGGGATTCGACGTCAATGAGTGTGCCGGTGAGCGGATGCTCGAAGGCGATGCGGTGGGCGTGGAGCGCGAGGCGTTTCGCACCCTTTGCGATGGCGGGCGGTGCGTAAAGGTCGTCGCCGAAGATTGGGCAGCGGATTGATTCGAGGTGGACGCGGAGCTGGTGGAGCCGTCCGGTGACGGCGCGGCATTCGAGGAAGCTTGCCGCGGGAGAAGAATCGAGGACGCGATACGCGGTTGTGGCGGGCTTGCCGCTGCCGGAGATCTTGGCGATTTTCATCTCGCGCCGATCGCGGGTTTCCTTCACCTCGTTGATGGGGCGGCGGATGACACCGGAGGTCTGTTTCGGCACACCCGCGACAACTGCGAAATAGAACTTGCGGATCTGGCGTGCCTCGAACATCTTGCGGAGCTTGTCATACGCGTTTGCGCGTAGGGCGATGATGAGCAAGCCGCTGGTCTCGCGATCAAGCCGGTGGAGCATGCCGAAGTCGCGGTCTTTTCCGAGATTCTGCAGTTGCTTGCCGTAGGTCGCGAAGAGGCCGTTGAGGACGGACCCGCGATCGTGACCAAGGCCGGGCGTCGAGACGACGTGTGCCGGTTTATCGATCACGAGCACATCGTCGTCGGAATAACGGACTTTGAAGACGACGCGGTCATTGGGTTCGATGGTGAGGTTCGCCACACCGTACGTTATTCGAGCGGAATCGGCGGCGGACCGGGGCAGGTCTCACAAACGCTTTCTTCGACGTACCAGCGGAGCTCGCCGCCGATGGGCTTCAGATCGCGAGCCAGGAGCCGATCGGCCCCGGCCGGGGCACGCGGCACTTCGCGAATGGCGGAGTCCATGTCTGGCCCGAGCGCGACATTGGCGATAAACCGCGTTGCGTTGATGAGGCGACGGGACATGCGGATGAGATCGGAACTGGCGTCGATCAGGG
This sequence comes from Phycisphaerales bacterium, assembly GCA_016793015.1. GTDB lineage: Bacteria > Planctomycetota > Phycisphaerae > Phycisphaerales > UBA1924 > JAFEBO01. The sequence continues at coordinate 18,027 of JAEUJD010000159.1, read as the reverse complement.
GTGCGTCAGCTCCCGGAACCGGCGAACCCTGCGTGAAGCCCCCGGCGAGCAAAGGAAGGAGGGCGTAATCGAGACGATCCTGGCCCTTTTCGCGCCAGCCGAGCACCGCTTTCAGCGTTTCTTCGTAATCCTCACCCGGAACGGGCCGGTGAACTTGCTCTTCGGGAATGTCGGATTGGGCGACAATGGCTTCCTGGAGCAGTTGAAAGTTGGACGGAGACGCACCGATTCGCTCTTCGACGATCCAGAGGTGCGTGCGGCGCCAGGGGAGTTCGCGATAGCGCGGGTCGTACAGAAGTCTGAGGTAGAGCGGTTCGGCTTCGGCCCAAGAAGCCAAGGCAAGCTGGAAGTCGCCAAACTCCCGCACGCACGCACTGGCGTGGAGGAAGAGGTCGGTGGCCACGGCATCCATCAACTGATCGGCATCTTTGCGCACGATCACCGAACCGTTGGGCAACGCGGGTTTGCGCCGGCCGAAAGGATCGAAGGGAGATTCGCGTGAATCGCGGGGCTCGATGTCGCGCATGATGTGTTGGAACGGTAGGAGATTCCGCGCGGGGGAGGCACCGTGCTAGGCTGGAGGCATGGCCGCCCTTGCTCGCGTCATCGATGCGAATTCCAACCGTGCGCGTGAAGCTCTCCGCGTTCTGGAGGACCTTGCGCGCCTGCGGCTCGACCATTCGGAACTGTCGCGTTCTTTCAAAAAGCTTCGCCACGATCTCACGGCGGCGCTCGGCCAACTGCCGATCGATCGTGCGGAAATGCTTGCATGGCGGAGCACCGCGACCGATGTCGGGGCGCAACGGACCGGCGACGCGTTGCCCCCACGCGAGTCGGAATCGGGCATTGCGAGCGCCGCTTCGTCGCGGCTGGGCGAGTCGCTCCGCGTGCTGGAAGAATCGTCGAAGGCCATCGGCGGCGCGATGCCGCTCGCGGCGGCAATCGAGCGGATCCGATACCGCGCCTACGACGCGTGCCGCGATCTTGAACTGGCTTTGATGGGCGGGCGCGGGCCACAGTGGACTCTGTGCGTGCTCATCTCCGAATCGCTCTGCACGCACCACCGCTGGGAGGAGGTTGCGCGCAGGGCGATCGACGGCGGCGCGGATTGCGTTCAGCTGCGAGAAAAGGGATTTTCGGATCGGGAGTTGCTCGGGCGGGCGCGAACACTGGTCGAGTTCGCGCACAAAAACGCCGCGGCGGTCGTTATCAACGATCGGCCCGACATCGCGCTGCTCTCCGGTGCCGACGGTGTCCACGTCGGGCAGTCGGACTTGGCGGTGAAAGAGATCCGCAAGATTGTCGGGGGCAGCCTGCGTGTCGGCGTCTCGTGCGCGACAATAGATGATGCACGCCGGGCGGTCCAGGAGGGCGCGGACGTGTGCGGTCTCGGGCCGATGTTCACCTCCTCCACCAAGGCGAAACCGAATCTGAGCGGACCGGAGTTGATCTCGCAGTACATCGCCGATGAGATGACCCGCCGGGTTCCGCACCTGGCGATCAGCGGCATTACCCAGGCCAATATCGGCCAGCTCGTCCACGCGGGATGCCAGGGCGTCGCCGTGAGCGCAGCGGTTTGCGGTGCCGCAAACCCCGAAGAAATCTGCCGCGGGCTGTCGCGAGCTGTCAAAGGGCTTGCCGACGTTGCCTGATCGCCCCGCCCCATGCCGAGAGTGCGATTAGACTCGGGTATGCCCATCGAGTTTCAACAGCGTGTCCTGCCCAACGGATTGACGGTCATTGCCGAGATCGACCCGACCGCCGTCTCGGTCTCTGCCGGGTTTTTCGTCAAGACCGGCGCGCGTGATGAGGATCCGGCGGTGATGGGCGTCAGCCATTTCCTCGAGCACATGATGTTCAAGGGAACCGAGAGCATCTCGGCCGAGCAATTGAACCGCGCCTTTGATGAGATCGGCGCGAAAAACAACGCCTACACCTCGAGCGAGATGACGTGCTTCTACGCCTCCTCGCTCCCGGAGCACGCGTCGAGGTCGATCGAACTGCTGGCCCGGATGATGCGGCCCGCGCTTCGTCAGTCCGACTTCGATACCGAAAAATCCGTGATTCTTGAAGAAATCGCGATGTACAAGGACAATCCGTTCTGGGTGCTGTTCGAGGCGGTCACCGATCGCCACTACGCGCCGCATCCGCTCGGTCATCGCGTGCTGGGAACCGCCGAGACCATCAAGGACCTCACGAGCGAGCAGATGCGGGATTACTTCGGCCAGCGCTATTCGGCCGACAACACCACCGTCGCGCTCGCCGGACGGATCGACTTCAACGAGGCGTGCGACCACATTGCTGCTCTGTGCGCCGGCTGGAATCCGACCAAGCCGGTCGGCCGCCTCGCGCCGGTCCCCCGCTACGGACAGGCACCGGTCGAAGTTCGGCTGACGGATGCGAAGGTGGCTCGCGGATATCTGTTGGGGATGGCTCCCGCGCCCGCCGCCGACGACGATCGCCGGTACGCCGCCGCCATGCTCGCGCAGATTCTGGGGGCGCCGGACAACAGCCGCCTGCACTGGGCGCTGGTGGAATCGGGCCTCGCGGAGGATGCGCAGGCGGGCTTTGATGCGCACGACGGCGCGGGCGATTACTACGTATTTGCCGCGGGCGAGCCGGGTCGCATCCCGGAGATTCAGTCGGTGATCCAGCGGGAGATCGCGAATCTGGCCTCGAGTCTGGTTGAGGACGATCTCGATCGGCTGCGCAACAAGGTGCTGACGGCCGCGACCGTGGGAGGCGAACGGCCCGGCGATCGCATGCAGCGGATCGGGCGGACGTGGACCGCACTCGGGCGCTACGAGTCTCTCGATCAGGAAGTTGATCGGATCGGACGCGTGACGTTACAGGAACTGCGTTCGGTAGCGGAGCAGCTTCCGCTTGCGCCCGCGACGATCGGGATATTGACAGCCGACAAGGCGGAGTGAGTCAGGCCGCGGCCCGCTGTTCAACGCCCGGCGCAGCAGATGGCCCGGAAGCGCGGGCAGCCTTGAGTGCATTGACCGATGCGACGACAAACTGCTGGAGCCCGGCGTGGATCGCGGCCGTGCCCGGTTCGTGAGACGCGATCCCCACCGAGGATTTCACGGTGCCCCCTCCCAGCGGCCAGGTGAGCATCGCTTTGTCGAAGGACATGCGGAACTCATCCGCTGAGTGCTGCGCGGCGCGTCCGTTGGCACCGTAGAGCACGACGGCGAAGAGATCGCCACCGAGCTTGCAGATTACGCCCCCGAGCGATGCGAAGTGTTTTCGCAGGAGCACGATGCACGCGTTCACGGTCTCGTCTCCGGCGGAGGTACCGATCTGTCCGGCGGCCTTCTGCAGTCCGTCGAGCGCAACCTGCACGAGCGCAACCGGCTCCTTGGAAGTCGCGGACAACTCGAATGCCTTTTTGAGCGCGAGGTCAAAGCCCGCGCGCCCGACCGCGCCCGTGAGCGGATCGAACTGCTTGGAATCAATGAGAAGATTGTCCAGGGTCTGCGCCGAGCCGTTCCCGGCCGTGGCCATTCCCATCAACTGCTTTTCGGCCTCGCGAACGATCGATTCGGCGTCGGGGTGCGAACCGGTATCGATGCGCAGAAGCGAAGACATGTCCTTCGCGCCCTCGGCGATCTTCTTGAAGAGCGCCTGCATCGAATCGGACTTGATGCCGAACCACTGATCCGCCCGCTGGTAGAGCTTGCGGAGCGCGGGCACCGGGTCCGCGTCGGTCATGGCGTCGTGGGCGAGATTGCCCAGCCCAATGAGGCGGACGATTTCGTGATGGCCCTGCGGTGCCGCAGTGGGTCGCTCGTGGTACCGGACGGGAATGACCAGTTCGTCTGGGAACTTCCAGCGCTGCGCGAGCATCGCACCGATTTCGGGGTGCTGCACCTCAAACGCGCCCAATTCAGACTTGACGAGCTGGCGGTGATCCCCACCCGCGGCTTCCGTGGCTTCGGCGTAGCGGAAGCCCAGCGCGCGGTGCATGGCGATGACGCCGATGTCCTGCAGCAAGCCGGCGAGAAACGCCTCGTCGGCGACGGCGAGCTTGAGGTGATCGGCAACGACCTTGGCGGCAACCGCTGTGTAGAGCCCGCGGCGCCAGTAATTCTGATAGTCAAAACCGTCGTCCTGATCGCCGATGGAGCCGATCAGCGAAAAGCTCAACGCCAGCGACTTCACCGGTCCAAGCCCGAGCAGCACCAGAGCTTTATTGATGCTCGCGCAGCGGTTCGGCAGGCCGTAGAACGAAGAGTTCACGGTGCGAAGCACCTTTGAGGCCAGCCCCTGATCGTTCTGAATCGTCGTTGCAAGCTCGGGTAGCTTCACGTCTACGTTCGATGTCAACTCGACGACGCGCAGCGCCACCACCGGCAGTGAAGGCAGCGACGAGCAGCTCAGGATTTCCTCGATAATCTCGTGGTCCATGGCTTTTCTTTGAATCAACGCAAACGCCCGAGGCCGCCGATTGTGCGGCCCCGGGATATCTCCCTATCGACGATGCGGATACTCCGCTGAACCGCGAAGTCTGAAAGTCCTTAACGAGAAAGCGTCCGCAGCGCAAGCTCGACCGAGGGCATAGGAGTCCCCGCAGTTTCTCGGACGTACGCGTAAAGCAGCTTTGCGGCTCGGAGCACATCCTCCGCTGCTCCGAGTGCGGGCCGACCCTCCGCAAGGCTTCGCAGCAGCTCGAGGGTTTGCGGGCGAACTCGCCAGCCTTCGTCCGCGCTATCCCGCTCCCACCGAGTAAACCCGCCACGCTTGGCCTCAAAGGCAAGCGGCGCATTCGGATCAAGCGGCCCGGCCGATCGCACATCGCGGTCGAGTTCGGGCCGGTATCCCGACTCGACCAGGACGCTCCAAAGAAAGCCGGTCAGCGCCGCGATCGCGCATTGGGGGTTTGAGAGCTCGGCCGCCGCGGCACCGAGCGAATCGAAGAGCAGCGGATGCGGATCATGATCGCGGACCATGTGATGCACAAGGTCCAGCATCGCCATGGAGGCGTAGAACGCGGGCAGGCTGGCTCGTGCACCGGGGAAGGTTTGCGTGAGATCCCACGATGTGAGCGTGGCCATCGCGTCTGAGGACTTGACGATCATGCCGACCTGTCCGCGTGTGAGCAGCTCGAAGCCGCCCGAGAAGCGGACATCATCACGCTTTGCACCCTTCGCAAGGCCTCGCACCACGCCGTGCATGCGGCAAAAAAGCGACACCGTCTGGCTGGTTTCCGACCAGTCCCAGACCCGGATGCAGAAGGCTTCGTCGTGCACGGTGGCCAAGGCGGAAAAATAGGAGCGGGCGGGAAGGTCACGAATTCTCCTTCGCCGGCACTCCCGGGCTCGATTGACCCGGCACCGTTGCGACGAATACGCTGGTCGTATGCACTTTGATCTGGTCGACGCCGTCGTCGAGCAAAGCCCCGCTCGGATCGTCACGCACAAGCATGTCAGCAATGCCGAGGAGTATCTCCAGGATCACTTTCCCGGTTACCCGGTACTGCCCGGTGTCATGATGCTCGAAGCGATGGTGCAAGCAGCGCGGCGGCTCGCGGGGCCGAAGCAGACCCCGCTCGTGTTGGGACAGGTGCGGGCGCTGAAATACGGCGCATTCGTCCGCCCGGGCAGCACGCTGCGTGTGACCGTGGACTTGCACAAGCAGCTGGACGGCGGCGCGGTCGAGTTTAAGGGCGAGGCGCACCTTCTCACAAATTTGCAGGAAGCGGACGAGCCCAAAGTCGCGGTTTCGGGCCGGTTTACGCTGCGCCCGGTGCGGCGATAAACCTTGGCCGAGGAAGCGGCGGCTATTATCGCGGACTCCGGGTAGGCCGGCCGCACATTTGCGGAAACGGGATCAGCACGAATGACACGAGACGAAATCTTTGCGAAGGTCCGGGATGTATTGGTCGACGCGCTCGCCGTGGACGAGGACGATGTAAAGCTGCAGTCGCGGCTGACGACCGACCTCGGTGCGGAGTCGATCGACTTCCTCGATATCGTGTTCAAACTCGAGCAGCAGTTCGGGTTCAAGATCGCGCAGGGCGAACTCTTTCCGGAAAACGTTGCGCAGGACCCCGAATATGTGAAGGAAGGCAAGGTCACTGCGAAGGGATTGACCGCGCTCAAAGCCCGGTTGCCCCACGCCGACTTTACGAAGTTCGAGGCCGACCCGCAGATCTCCAAGGTCGCCGAAGTCTTCACGGTCGACACCCTCGTGACGTTTGTTGAACGCAAGCTCGCGGCGAAGTAAGCCACGCTCTCCCCGGAATCGCATGCGCTGGATGTGGATCGATCGCGTCGTCGAACTGGTGCCCCGGCAGAAGCTGGTCGCCATCAAGCACATCAGCCTCGCGGAAGATCACCTGCACGATCACTTTCCGGCAGCGGACGGACGCGAGGCGCTCCCGGTGATGCCCGCCAGCCTGATCGTGGAAGGATGTGCACAGACCGCCGGGATTCTCGTCGGGCACGCCGAGGAATTCCGCGAGAAGGTCATCCTGGCCAAGGTCGGGAGGTTCGAGCTGGAACGGGATGCCTTTCCCGGCCAGACGCTTCGCTACACCGCTGCGATCCAGCAGATGGACAAAGTGGGAGCCGCGACGAGCGGAACGATCGAACTGCTCGAGCACGGACCGACGGGGACAACGGTCGCCGTCGTCGGCCGGATCGACCTGATGTTCAGCCACCTCGACAACAACATGAGCGGCGAGAAATTCCCCGAGCACAACTTTGTGTTTGGGGAGTCGTTCAAGACCTTGCTGCGTTCGAGCGGCGTCGCGGGTGCGTGGTAGAGCGGGCCGATCACACTTGGAATCCGAGGCGGGGCGATCATTCCGGGCCGCTCATGGTTGCATTGCGAGGAATCGGACGAGCTGCGTCGTACCGACCACCACCGGGAACATATTGAGCGCGATCGCTGCGATCGCCAGCCGAACGGCCACAGCGGGCTTGCGTCGCCCGATGAATTCGCAGGTGATCAGCACCATGACGCAGACCGCAAATTTGAGCGCGAGCAGGCCGTGAACGCCCCACCACTGGAGCAACATGTTGGCCAGCGTGTTGATCTCTCGCCCGCCAAGAGACAGGATGATCGCCGTGCAGATCACATCCATCGCGGCAACCAGCAGAAACATGGCGTAGGTCTTCGGATACAGGATCGGCGCGTACAGCATGCCACTCCCTTCCCTCAGTCTTCGGCTCGCAGCGATCGGCTGCGCTTCACTCGTTCGCCACGCGTGGCCATTTTTCTCGTTGCACGGCAATCGATTGGTTGATGCAACTCGCTTTGGATGCTCGCGACCGGAGATCGGATACCGGGTTGTTGCCCCGGCGTATTTCGCCCTATCGCTGCGGCTGACTCAACTTCGCGCGAACGAGGCGATCCATCAATTGGCGGGGGCCGGAACGACCGGTCCATGCTTCTGACTGCAGCGCCGCTTGTTCGATGAACATCGTGACGCCGTCGATCGCCGTCCAACCCGCGTTTCGCGCCGCCTTGACAAGAGGCGTCTCGACCGGCTTGTAGACTGTGTCCAATACGACGCTCGCGCTCCGGTTGTTTCCCGAGTTTGATTCGGCGGACCCCAACTTCTCAATTGGCACTGGAATTCCCGAGGGATCCGGTCCGCCCGCCATGCCGACGGGGGTGCAATTGACGTAGGCATCGAAGCGCGGGAGGGCTGAAAGCGCTTCCGAAACAACGGCACGGAGCGAACCGGGGCCGGTCAGGTGCTCCGAGAGCGCGGCAACAAGCTGCTCGGCGCGTGGGAGAGAGCGGTTGAAGATCGTGACCTGCGCGCCCGCCTGCGCGAGCCCGTAGGCGATGCCCCGCCCAACACCCCCGGCGCCGACGATCGCGATGCCTTTTTGTTCGAGCGAGCCGAGCGCAGCGCGGAGCGGAGCGAGCGCGGCGGGAACATCGGTGTTGAAGACGCGGACTCGGGAGATGCGTGCACCCTCGCGCTCGATCAGCAGGGAATTCGCGGCGCCCGTCGCGAGCGATACCGCATCGAGCGACCAGACTCCCGGCTGGGCTTTCAGACGCTCGATCGCGAAGCGAACGAGATTTTCCTTGTGTGGGATGGTGACGCTCGCGCCGCAGAAATCGAGAATCGGATCGTCGATCAGCGAGCCGAGCGTCGCCTTGAAGCTGGCAAACGTCGCATCGGACTCGGATGTACCCTCGGCGCTCGGGACCGGAAGCGGAAGGTAAACGCCGTCAAACTTGTACTCCGTGAAAATCGCATTGTGCACGAGCGGCGACATCGAGTGTCCGACGGGCCAGCCGATCACGCCGAACACTTTGGTGCTCTTGCGGATAGACCGGAAGCGATAGAGATCGAGCAGTTCCGAGACGGTGGGCTGCCCCGGCGCGGTGACGGATTCAGGACGCAGGCTCGCAAAGGTGAGGAAGCCCCCGAACTTTGGCGCGAGAACGCGGCTCATCAGGCCGAACTCACCCATGCCGAGCGCGATCATCGGGCGATCCGCGTCGCGAAGCAGCTCGAACAGCTCGAGATTGTCGCGAAGGGAACGGGCGCGAAAGGCAACCTTGATGACATTCGCGAACCCATCGGCCCGCATCGCGAGCACGCGCCGGGTGAGATCCGCGGGGCGGCCCTGGAAGTCATGGGCGGAAATGATGAGCCCGGTTCGCTGCTCGGAATCACTGCTCGAACCAAAGATTCGTGCGACGCGCGTGTGCACATCGGGAACCGCCGCAGCGGCAAACTCAAGATCGAGGTAACGAGGTTCGGAACCCTTGCGTTCTCCCGAAGCCAATCGCTCGTACATCGCGATTCGCTCATCTTCGCTGCCGGAATAGCCGCCGCCTTCCTTTGCGGATCGGCAGGTCACGATGCACGGGAGAGGCGATTCACGGACAAGACGTGCAATCTCGCGTTCCTGGCGATCGGGATCGGCTTCGGCAAGCGCGGGATCAAAGAACTCGTCGATTCGGAACTCGACGATATCGGCGCCGGCACTTTGAGCGTTCTGCGCTTCTGAAAGCGCGAGCTGCGGATCTCGAATGAGTATGGGTACGCACAGAAGTGTCACGGGGCGAGTGTACGGAACCGGCGTGCGCTGAAAGCAAACGGAGCCCGGTTTGATCGACTCACTGATTTCAATCGCGACCGACGTCTTCGAGTATGTGCTCTTGGATCGGCTCACGACGGGTGTCGGTTGGCGACGAGCGGCGTTCTGGTTGCTTTCGCTCCTGACGTTCGTGGTTGTTGTGTGGTGGGTTGGCCGACTTATGCACTGGTGGTAGCAGCGCCAACGCCCGCGACAAAGCCGCTGGCCCATGCCCATTGAAAATTGAACCCGCCGACACGCCCGTCGACATCGCAGAGTTCGCCGCAGATGTGCAGGCCCGGACAAATGCGGCTCTCCATCGTGTCCGGTTTGAGTTCCGCGAGCGGCACGCCCCCTGCGGTCGCTTCGGCGAAGAGGTAGCCTCGGTCACCGGTGATCGGAAGAGGAAACTCGGTGAGCGCGATCGCCAGCACGCGGCGTTTTTCCTTCGGCAGTTCGCCCAGTGAGGCCCCGGGATCCACCCCAGCGCCCGTGCAGATTGCCCGCACGACGCGTTCGGCGAGCTTGCCCTCGAGCAGACGAAGGACAGAAGTGCCTCGAGCACGCCCCGCGGCAGCGAGCGCCCCATCCATCGCATCCAAGGATTCGCCCGGCAGCCAATTGAGGACCAGGACCGGAGGCGGACCAGCTGCGGCAATCATCTTCGCGTCGGTGTAGTACCGGCTCATATCGAGCACACTTGGTCCGGAAAGACCGAAGTGGGTCACCAGAGTTGAGTTGGTGAACGAGGCGAGGCGCTTGCCGCCCGGGGCTCGCAGTTCGAGCGTTGCGGGAAGCGTGACCCCGCTCAGGCTCGTCAGCCAGTGATCCTTGGGAATCGTGAGTGGAACGAGCGCCGGGAACACCCGGGGCGTGATGGTGTGCCCGAGCGCTTTGGCAAGCTCGAAGCCAAGCCCATCCGACCCCGTCTTTGGAAGGCTCTTTCCACCCGTCGCGAGTACGACTCGGCGAGCCAGCAGGCGATCGTCACGATTCCCTTCGACCCGCATCGACGCGGAACCCGATGAGGGCTCCAACGCGGCGCGGTGGAGCACGAACCCGTGCTCGGTGCGCTCGATTCTCGCGACACGCCACGGGTGAACGACCTCGGCTCCGGCGCTTCTCGCGGCGTCGAGCAGAGCCTGGAGCACTGTCTGACCATCATCGCTGACGGGAAACAGCTTTCCGGTTTCCTCTCGTTTCAGCTCGACGCCGCGCTCGTGGAAGAACTCCACCGTCCTGGCGACATCGAAGCGCCGCAGCACATTTCGAATCGCGTTTCGGCTGCTCCCCGCGTAAGCAGATTCATCAACCGCATGGTGCGTCACATTACAACGCCCGCCCCCCGCGACCAGTATCTTCGCGCCGAGTTTAGATGCACCATCAACCGCGACGACCGAGCCGGCGCGCCGATCCACGAGCGAACGACCCGCCCAAATAGATGCGAATAGCCCCGCAGCGCCCGCCCCCACCACCGCGATTTCTGCCCGCTTTGTCACGAGGCGAGCGTAGTGGCGGCCTCCGATTCACGCCTGACCATCGGCGGGAAGCGGAGATAGGTCATACTCCGCCAGAAACACTCCATCGGCCCAAACAGGAATGACCGAAGCCAGAGCGATGCGAACGCTGCCACGGTCGCATACACGCCGATCGCCAACAGCAGCCGCTGAGCAACGGTCGTTTGCCCGAACCACTGCAAGCCCCAGTGGTAGAACAACGCCGTCCCAAGAATCGAGCAGAGCAAGTAACTTGTCAGACCCATGCGACCGGCGTTGGAGAACACTCGGGCCAGTCCTGCGCCCTTGCCCGAGTTTGCCCAGAGGACAATTGAGCCCAGGTAGCCCAGCGAGAGAATCGGGCCGCCGAACGATTGCGCCAATCCGTACGCCGCGGCACCCCACGGAACTGTCTGATACGGAGCAGCCAGCGCTGCTCCGATGGCGGACGGGACTCCGATCGCCAGCCCCCCCATCGCGACGCGTCGATGCCACACGCGATTCTGAGGGCTGAAGAACTCGGTTCGCACCAGAATCGCCCCGACAATGAACATCAGCAGGATGATCGCTCCGCCGCCGAACAGCGTGAAAAACATCGTCATCAGCCACGTCACCGCGCGCACCCCGAATGCCTGCGAGTAGGGGCCATCCCGCATCGCCTGTGTTTCGAGCACTCGCCAGCCCGAATCCCAGGGTCCGGTGATCGATTGATCGCGAAGCCCCGTGATGAGTTGCTCAAAGGGTGGTCGGGAGTCGAGGACAAAATCCGTTTCGGGCTTCCGCCCGGAGAAGTGGCCCCCCATGGCAGTGGCGATCACACCCAAAGCGAGCATCGCAAGCGCGAGCATCACCAACACGCCCCCAGCTGCTGCAAGCCCTTTGAGGGGCAACCGGACGAGGACGATCATCAAGAAGCCGAGAATCGCATAGGTCACGAGGATGTCGCCGTACCAGACCAGCAGTGCGTGCGCGATTCCGATGAACAGCAGGGTGAGCAATCGCCGGATCGGTGCCAACCACCAGCCACTCCCACGCACCTTCGCCCGCTCAAACTGAATCGCCAAACCGGCGCCAAAGAGCATCGAGAAAAGCGGGTAGAACTTTCCTTCACAGAACGTGTGATAGAAGTACCAGGCGAGTCGCGAAACGGCCGAAGAATTGGCGGGCGGCACGCCCTCGAAGTAGATTCCCGCTGGCTCCGCCATGTAGTGGATGTTGACGAACAGAATCCCGAGGAGCGCGACGCCGCGGGCCACATCGATCGAAGCTATCCGCTTCCCCACCGCGACCGGCACGAGTCGATTCAGACTTGCTGATTCCATCATGGCCCCCTGTTCGCTCTCGCGGCTTGTTGGGAATCGACCCGAGCGTCGTTTCAACGTTGCAGCATCTAGAGATCGGCGACCCGCTTCGCGGTCTCCTGCTCGACCAGATCGCCCATGAGCTTGCTCAAGTCGCCGGACATGACATCGCGAAGTTGGTATTCACCCGGCAAGCGCTCATCAGCGACAATGCCCTCTTTCCAGCGGTACGTACGGATCTTCTCGCTTCGGTCACCGCCTCGGATCTGGCTCTTCCGCGCGAGGGACCGTTCGGCATGCTGGCGTTGGCGTTCGAGTTCATACAGCCGCGTGCTCAGAAGCCGACGGGCCCGATCGCGGTTCTGTTGCTGGCTCTTGGCTTCCATCATCTTGATGATGATGCCGCTGGGCTTGTGGTGAATCTGCCAGGCCGTCTCGACCTTGTTGACGTTCTGACCGCCCGGCCCCTGCGCTCGCGTCGCGAACTCTTCGACATCGTTCGCCCAGTCAATCTTGACATCGACTTCTTCCGGCTCCGGCAAAACCGCGACTGTCGCCGTGCTCGTGTGAATCCGCCCCGCTGCTTCGGTTGCCGGCACCCGCTTCACGCTGTGCACGCCCGCTTCAAACGCCAATTCGCTCCACACGCCCTCGCCACGCACGTTCGCAACCGCCGACCGGATACCCCCCGCGTCGGTTTCGGGTACGAAGTCGAGCAACTCGAACTTCCAGCCTTTTCTCCCGGCGTATTTGGTGTACATCTCGAACAAGTCGCGGCACCAGAGCGCAGCCTCGTCGCCGCCGGTTCCGCCTCTCACTTCCAGAATGACCGAGCCGACTTTGGCGTCTTCCGCAGTGACAAGATTCCGCACCGCGTCGCGCACGACTGCTCGAGCTTGTTCTTTCAGGCCGGGGAGTTCTTCCTTCGCCAAGGCCGCAAACTCGCGATCCCCGCTCACGGCCGCTGCCTCCAAATCCCCGATCTCCTTCGCGAGTCTTTCAAAGGTTGCGACCGCATGCGCCACCGGAGCGATCGCCGCTTTTTTCATGGAAAGGGCACGCACACGCTTGTGGTCGGCCAGAACGTCCGCATCTTGCAGCGTGTGATCGAGATCGTCGTGTTCACGCCGGATTGCTTCGAGCTTCTCCATCACGTCCACCGAAAGGCCGGAGAGGGCTGCAAAGGGGACGACGGAATTGGGCCCGGAAGGCGGCATCCCGAACGATACCAGCTCGGAAGGCCGGTTTCCGGGGTAGGGTGAAAAAACGCGTCTTTTTTCATCGACCTCGTATTGTCTGTGTTTTTCACTCAGTGTATACTTCGGCAGTGATCACGCCCCGCACCCCCGAGATTCCGGTGAACTCCAAGGCCCGCTGGTCCGCGATGGCTTCGCCTCTGCGCATCCAGATCGTCGATCGGCTCCGCATGCTCGAGTCGGCCGGAGTACCCGCGATCGCGGCATCCCTCGGCAGACGGCCCGACAGCTTGTACCACCACATCCGCATACTCGAGCGCGCCGGGATCATCCGCACCGACGGCTGGGAGCGTTCTGGCTCGCACAATCAGGCCCTTTATCGGCTCGCTGGCGATGTTCGATTCCCGTACCCGGCCATGTCCGGCCGCGGCGCGGCCCCGATGATCGCCGTGACCAAAGCGCTCCTTCGCAGCGCCGATCGCGGCCTCGCGGCAGCTCTGACCCGGGGCGGATTGAAGGAAACAGGCCCCGACAAGGACTTATGGTGCCGCGTTCACACGGCTCGGCTGAGTAGCGCGGACCTCGCGAAGGTGAATTCGCACCTTGCGCAGGCCGAAGCGGTACTCACTTCCGCGCACGAGCGTCCTGGCGAGCGAACGATCACCATGATGCTCTGCCTTTGGCCGAACTCGCCGGCACAGAGCCGGGAAACCACAAACGGAAAAGCGCGAAAGACTCGTCGTTCCACCGCCAAAGATCAGATCGGAACGCCCCGCAGGGTTCAGGAGGGTAACTCGTGACCAACGCCATCGAAATCCGGGGCCTCAACAAGTCCTTCGGCACCAAGAAAGCCGTGCAGAATCTCGACCTCGATGTTCCCGAGGGCTCTCTCTACGGCTTCATCGGCCCAAACGGCGCGGGCAAGAGCACGACCATCCGCATGATCATGTCGATCATCTTCCCGGACTCGGGCGACCTGCGTGTGCTGGGCAAGTCCTCGGCCGTCGAAAGCAAGGATCGGATCGGCTACCTGCCCGAAGAGCGCGGGATCTACAAAAAAATGAAGGTCGGCGCGTTCCTGAAGTACATCGCCCGGCTCAAAGGCCTCGACGCAGCCGAAGCGGAAAAGCGGACCAAGGAGTGGCTCGTTCGCGTCGGTCTCGCCGACACCTACCGCAAGAAGTGCGAAGAACTCTCGAAGGGCATGCAGCAGAAGGTGCAGTTCATTTCTGCCGTCATCCACGAGCCCGAATTGCTGATCCTTGACGAGGTCTTCACCGGTCTTGATCCGGTCAATCGCCGATTGATGCGTGAACTGATCAGCGAGCAGAACGATGCGGGTCGGACCATCATTTTCTCGACGCACGCGATGATCGAAGCCGAGCAGCTCTGCGACCACCTGTTCATGATCAACAAAGGCGTGAAGGTCATCGACCTGCCGATGGACGAGATCTGGCGCCGGTACGACCCCAAGACGGTCGTGGTCGAGCCGCTCGATGCCGCCGACGTTGGGAGAGCGTGGGCGTCGCTCCCGGGCGTGAAAGAGATGATCGAAACGGATGGCGTGATCGATCTGCGTCTTCACGATAACGCGGACACTTCTGAACTGATGCGTGCCGCGGCAAACACCGCGAAGCTCCGCCGCCTGGAACTCAAGCGGGCAAGCCTCGAGGACATTTTCATCGATATTGCGGGTGGTTCCGCGGAAGAACTGAGGCAGGAACTCCGGCCGGCCGCGGCAACGGAGCTGGAGGAGGTGCGCCGTGGGTAAGGTTTTCATCATCGCATGGAAAGAGTTTCTCGCGACCGTCGCGACCAAGGCGTTCATCCTCGGCCTTTTGCTCCCGCCGTTCTTCATGACGATCGCGATGGTCGCGATGCCACTCTTGATGAACAAGAAATCGCCCACGGTCTACGGCCACATCGCCGTGATCGACAAGAGCGGGATGGTCGCGCCCCGCATCGAAGAGGCGTTCAGCCTCGAGAAGCAGCAGGAACGCCGCGATCAGAAGGCCAAGGAAGTCAAAGAGGTCATCGACAAGGGCATGCAGTCGGTAGGCGTCACCGGCAAGACGGCCGAGCAGATGAAGCAGCAGATGGATGCGTCTCCCGCGATGGCGGCCCAGAAGATGCTCGCCGAAACGAGACTCACCGTGGAGGTGCTGCCGCCGGACACTTCGGTTGACGAGGCCAAGCAGGCGATTCTGAAGGCAACCGGCCGCGAGCAGGCAACCGACGGCAACGCGGCACGCCTCGCGCTGCTGGTCATTCCCGCCGAAACCGTCAAGTCGACCGAGATCGAAGACGGCCGCCCCGTCTTCAAGCCGTACCAGTTGCTCACGGCACCGCGACTCGACATCGAAGTCCAGAAAGACATCCGGGGACAGGCCAATCGCGCCATCGTCGATTCGCGCCTGACCGACGCGGGCGAAGACATCGCCAAAATCCGCGGCCTGATGGCGGCCCCCACCGCCGAGGAAAAATCTGTCACCGCAACCGGTGAAACAAAGATCAACGACGTCGCCAAGCTGCTGGTGCCCGGCGCGTTCATGTTCCTTCTTTGGATCAGCGTCTTCAGTGCAGGGCAGTATCTGCTGACAAGCACCATCGAAGAGAAGTCGAGCCGCGTGATGGAGGTTATCTTGTCCGCGGTCAGCCCGCTCCAACTCATGCTGGGCAAGATCATCGGCAAGGGCGCAGTGGGCCTCCTGATCCTGGCACTCTTTTCGGGCGCGGGGATCGCGGCATTGATCTTCTTCGCCATGGCCGAACTCATCGCATGGCAGAACCTCGTGCTGCTGTTTGTTTACTTCATGATCGCGTACGTCACGGTGGCCTGCCTGATGGCCTCCATCGGTGCCGCCGTCAACGACATCACCGAAGCCCAGTCGCTGATGACCCCGGTGATGATCATCCTCGTCATCCCCATGATGCTCTGGATGCCGATCATGCGGAACCCCAATTCCATGTTCGCGCAGGTCTGCTCGTTCATGCCCATGATCAACCCGTTCATCATGATCCTGCGCCTCGCTGGCAGCGAACCCGTGCCCGTCTGGCAGATCCCGGCGAGCATCGCCGTCGGATTGCTGACCGTCGTTTTCATGTGCTGGGCCTCGGCCAAGATCTTCCGCATCGGCGTCCTGATGTACGGCAAGCCGCCGAATTTCACCACGCTGGTGAGATGGGTGCGGATGGCGTGAGCAGGAAAGCAGTTGGCAGGCAGCAGGCGGCAACTGGCAACGGGCTCCAGTCCAAGCCGGTGATCACCGCGCTCGACCTGTACGAGCTTTGCGTGACCGAACCGACTCGGCTGATCCGCTTCCTCGACGCGGCACACGGGCGGAAGCCCAAGGTGCTTCGCGAGGATTTTTCGGGCTCCGGAGCGCTCGCCCGTGCTTGGGCTGCATCGCACCGATCGCGGAGTTCGATCGCTGTGGACATTGATCCCGGTGTTTTGACACTCGCCGCGGCACAATTGCGTGTCACTCCCGAAGTCGCCGACGCAAAACGATCGAGAACGCGGGCTGACATCATCGCCGCCACAAACTTCCCAATTGGGTATCAGCACACGCGGGCCGCGCTGCTTCAATATTTGAGGAACGCGAAGAAGGCTCTGAAACCCGGCGGCATCTTCGTGTGTGACCTTTACGGCGGGCGCGACGCCTTCTCGCCGGGCAAGATCATTCAGATGCTCCGGGCTCCGATGGTCGCTCCGTGGAATGGCGAACTGGTCGAGTACACGTTCGAACAACGTGCCGCAGATCCCATCTCCGGCCTCGTGCTCGACACGCTGCACTTCCGTGCGTGGAAGAAATCCAACAAGTCGAAAAAACCCGACCTCGAACTCCGCGACGCGTTCGTCTATCACTGGCGTCTCTGGTCTCTCCCCGAATTGACGGACGCTCTTAAGGAAGCAGGATTCCGCGCCGTCGAGGTTCACGACCGCCTCGGCGACGCCGTGGATTCCAGCGGCAAGCTGTACTTGAACCCGAACAAAAAAGACAATCCACTCGATGAAAATTGGGTTGTATACGTCGCTGCCCGCCAGTAGCCTCTGCCACGGGGGAGGCGCGGTGGATAAAGAGGCGATTTGGCGGTTGTCGGCGCTCGCGAATGCGAGATCGATTTCCCTGCTGGAGTTTGTCAAATCGCTTCGCAAAGCGAAGGTGTTACAGGTCTGTGTCGACCTGCTGCGAATGGAGATGTCCTTCAATTCGAGGCGCTTCTCAATGACCACCAAGATTTCGCAGATATTGCTCGACGTGCCAATTCAAGATTACCCCGACCTTGGCGCGGCCTTGCGGGCTCTTGAACGGAGCAGGCTTGATCGCATTTGCTTCGCCGAATTTGTGATTCGCGTCGCGCGAAGCGGATTTGTCTGGTTCACGATCTTCCTTCAGCGAAATTACATTTCGTTCGAAGAGGGTAACGGACATGGCTTCAGCGTGCCGGTGACGATCAAGCCACCTCGTCGCGCCAAAATCGGACGCCCCAAAAAGGACGCGGGCCCCCGGTAATACCGGAGGCCCGCGATCGGCTCGACGCGGCGTTAAGCCGAGTTCTGTCCGTTTGGCGGTTTGCGCTCGAAACCTTGACGGGAGCCCAGCGCACCTTCCAACCGTGGCGACCATTTCTCTGGGCCCCGCGTTGCCGCGAAGCTCGAGCGGTCCACCCGCTTCCGGAGCAAGCTCATGCCCGAACCGGGCACCTCCCTTGCGGGAGCGAAAGCTGCGTGACCTTGCACGCGCTGGGGTTTGCCATGCGCCGGACCTCACGGCCCGGCCGGTGCGCTCTTACCGCACCTTTTCACCCTTACCTGATCCCCCGCTTTCGCGAGGGCCATCGGCGGTTCAATCTCTGTGGCACTTTCCCTCGACCGGGCTCCGAATTGCTCCGTCCCCGATCGGGTGGGCGTTACCCACCAGCGTGTCCTGCCGTGCTCGGACTTTCCTCAGCAGCCGGACCATCCGGCTGCCGC
>JAEUJD010000136.1 GCA_016793015.1 Phycisphaerales bacterium | reverse complement strand
ACGCAGAACCCGATCGAGCAGGAAGGAACGTACCCGCTTCCTGAAGCGCAGTTGGATCGATTCATCTTCAAGATTGTGGTGGGTTACAGCAAGCTTGACGACCTCATCACGATCCTCGACCGGACGACGGGGCAGGACAATCCGGATGCAAGCCCGGTGCTGGATGGGCCGGGAATTCTCAAGGGACAGGATCTCGTTCGAGGCGTGGTTGTTGCACCGCATGTGAAGGATTACGTTGCGCGGCTCGTGCTGGCAACGCATCCGGGGACGCAGACCGCCGCGGGTGGTGCGGATGGGCCGACGAACAAGTACATCCGGTGCGGAGCATCGCCTCGTGCGGCGCAGGCCTTGTTGCTCGGCGCGAAGGTGCGGGCGTTGATCGAGGGGCGATTCCATGCCGGCTTCGCCGATGTGAAGTCGGTTGCGGCGCTCTCGCTGCGACACCGCTTGCTGCTGAACTTTGAAGCGGAAGCGGACAAGATTGATACGGACGTAATTGTGCGGCAGATTCTGGAGTTGACGCCGACGGGGCCGGATAAGAAGTGATCGTCCGCAACGACTGAGGAGCATCGCATGAGATCGAAGCTGCGCCAACACTTGCTCGGACTCGTTGCTGCGGCGGGACTTTGTGCTTCGGGCACGTTTGGCATGTTCGTGGCACTTCAGAGCGTACCCGTCGACCGCATCATCGCGAATCTCACGGCGTTCTCAAAGGAGCATCCGGAAAATGCCGCCGGCTTTTATTCACTTGGACGAGCGCACAGCCTTGCGTTCACCAAGGGTGTTGACCACTTGCCCACGTATCCGAGTGGCGGCAACGACAGGCCGCCATATCACGTAAGCGATGGCAGCATGCCGTCGGCAGGACCGAGAGAGGCGTATACCAAAGAAGTTCCCAACGCCCTCGCCTCAGAGCAGATGGCTTTTCATCTCGTTTCGGGCATTCGCAGTTTTCAGCGGGCCATCGAACTGACGCCCGACGACTCACTTCAAATGATGAGCTTGGCTTTTCTGCTTGAGAAGGGCGCTCCGCGGTCATCGTTGGTAGATTTCGTTCCGGGAATAGGTGTGCCATCGAATGCCGCAGAATCGGCGCCGGCGAAGGACCTTTCTCGCCAACTGGAAATGCTCGACAAAGACGCTGCCCAGAAGCCGACGCTCAACGCCGAGAATCTCGACATCGAAACTGTTGCCGCGATCTGGCCGGAGCGACGCTCGTTCGGCCCGAATGCTCGTGAGTTACTCGAACGCGCAGTTCAGAATCAGTGGACACGGCTCGCAGCGCAAACGTATTTGCAGGCCTTTCGTCTTGCAGCGGCGGAGGAAATAGAAGGCCAGAAAGCCAAGCAGCGGGGCATGTTCCTTGGCTATCGCGGACTCGTCACGTTTCAAGCGGGAGAGGCCTTCCTTCGACTCGCGAAAGAGCCGGTCAACTCCGACGTGCGAAAAACCGATGTCACGGAGGTAACGACAGGAGTTGCCAAAGCCAAGAAGATGGAACTCGGCATGGCGATCACACCCATTGTGTTCTCGATCGCCGGGGCCGAACCGCTTGACGCACTTGTAGATCCCTCCGCTCGCGTTCGGTTTGACCTTGATGGTTCCGGACTGCCAACCGAATGGGAATGGATCCGGCCGCAGACCGGAATTCTCGTCTGGGACCCTGAAGGCAAGGGCAAGATCGAATCGGGTCGCCAACTCTTCGGGAACGCCACGTGGTGGCTCATGTTCGAGAACGGGTACCGGGCGCTCGACGCCCTCGACGATGACCGCAACGGAGAGCTCGCAGGCAACGAACTTCGCGGTCTGGCCGTGTGGTTCGATTCGAACAGCGATGGCGCGTCGTCATCCGCAGAAGTCGTTTCTGTGGAGAGCGCCGGAATCGCCGGCCTTTCTGTTCGACCATCGAACTCTGACGGTGAGATTCTCTCCTCCCCGTCTGGACTTCGCATGCGCGATGGCCGCCTCCTTCCGACCTACGACTGGATCGCGCGCGGCACGCGCGTGGCGGCGTCTGATTCCCTCGCCCAAGTTCCTTGACACCAAATGCTCCGCACCTCCACCATCTCCCGCCCCACCAAGCTCGAAGACCTCCTGTCTTCCAAGGAAATCTCGCGCCTCGATCCGCTCGACCTCGCCTCCCGGCGCGTCTTCTTCGGCAAGCTCAAAGGCGAACGCCGCTCTAAGAAGCGTGGTCACTCCGTCGAGTTCGCGGATCACCGCCCGTACGTCAGTGGCGACGACCTCCGCCACATCGACTGGAACATCTTCGGCCGCCTCGACCGCCTCTTTCTGAAACTCTTCCTCGAAGAAGAAGATCTCTCGCTCCATGTGGTGCTCGATGCTTCGGCCTCCTCCGACTGCGGCGAGCCCAACAAATATCACTTCATGCAGCGGTGCGCGATGGCGCTCGGGTATGTCGGCCTCGTCAATCTCAACCGGGTCGCCGCGACAATCATGTCGGGGATTGATGCTGATGCGGAGCCGGACAAGTCCAAGCCCGCAACCGCGCCCCCCTCGCTCGTTCGCGCACTCCGCGATCTCCGGGGGCGCCGGCGTGTGCACGATCTTGCTCGATTCCTCTGCGCGACGCGGCCCGGCGGGACACTGAATTTCCGGGCCGCCGCGGAGCGCATTGCGCTCTCCCGCCGCGGCAAGGGCGTCATGATCATCTTCTCCGACTTCTTCTTCAAAGACGGCTACGAAGACGGCCTCCGCATCCTCGCCGGTCACGGATACGACCTGATCCTGGTTCAGGTGCTCAGTCCGCAGGAACTCGAGCCGCCGATCAAGGGCGATCTTCGCCTCAAGGACATCGAGGATGCTGATACGGCGGAGGTCACGATCAGTGCTCCGCTCCTGAAACGCTACCAAGCCAATCTCGCGGCATACTGCCAGAAACTCCGCGAGTTCGCTCTGAGGCGCGATATGGCCCTGCTCACGGTCAAGAGCGATACGCCGGTCGATGCGCTCGTTGCCGATCAATTGCGCCGATTGGGGGTGCTCAAGTGACTTTCCTTGCGTGGCCACTTGCTGCCGCGGTCGCCGCGGTCGCGATTCCGGCGCTCGTCATT
Source organism: Phycisphaerales bacterium (assembly GCA_016793015.1). Taxonomy (GTDB): domain Bacteria; phylum Planctomycetota; class Phycisphaerae; order Phycisphaerales; family UBA1924; genus JAFEBO01. The sequence continues at coordinate 14,040 of JAEUJD010000136.1, read as the reverse complement.
CTCTATCTGCTCAAGCTCCGCCGTCGCGACGTCGAGATCTCGACCACGCTGCTCTGGAAGAAAGCGGTTCAGGATCTTCAAGCCAACGCCCCGCTCCAGAAGCTCCGCCGGAACATCATGCTTTTCCTCCAACTACTGGTTCTCGGCGCGCTCCTCTTCGCGCTCGCCGAACCGGTCATGAAGAGCGGCAGCTTCAAGGGTCAGCGCCACGTCATCCTGCTCGACCGCTCAGCCAGCATGGCGACGCTCGATTCGTCATTGAATACATCGACGCCGACTCCACGTATCGAACAGGCGAAGAAAGAAGCTCTCGCCCTTGTCGATTCGCTCCGCGAGCCCGGCCTCTTCGCCAAGGCGACGAACGCCACCGGCGACGAAGCGATGATCATCGCGTTCGACAATGCCGCGGACGTGCGGCAGAGTTTCACGAGCGACAAACAAAAGCTCCGAGCCGCCATCGAAGGGATTACGCAGTCCGATGCGCCGACAAGCCTCGGCGAAGCGATGCGGCTGGCGAAGGCCCACGCGCCCAAGCGCATCCACGTCGATACCGACGGCAGCACACAGGTGATCGAAGGTCTTTCCGGCGGCCCCCAGGTCGCGATTCATCTGTTCAGCGACGGGCGAATCCCCGATGCCGATCAGGCCAAGCCTGCTGCCGAAGACTCCTTCGAGTTCCACGCGATCGGCTCGGCGAAATCCGGGAATCTCGGCATCGTCAGCGTCCGTGCACAGCGGGCGTACGACGATCCGAAGAAGCTCAATGTCTTTGTCGGGCTTCAGAATTCTGATCCCGCCGATCGCAAGGTCGACGTGGAGCTGACCATCGAGGGATCGGTCGCGGCCATCAAGTCGGTGAATCTCCCGGGCGCAACGCGGCCAGGGGCTTCCGGGGCGGCTCCGTCCCCAAGCCCCGCAGGCGCGGCTCCGCAGTCCGGCCCGGGTGGTGGCGACTCAAGCTCGGAACCGCGCCCCCAGCCTGTGCTCAACCCGGGAGTAGGCGGAGTCGTCTTCAGCGTCGAACGGGAAGATGCGTTGCTTGCGGAGATCCGTCTCCGGCCACCCACCGGCTCCGGAACCGATCTCGATCCGTTTCCGACCGACGACCGCGTGTATGTCGAGGCACCGCCCGCAAAGCGGCTGCGCGTCGGAATCGTCACTGCCGGAAGCCTGTTTCTCTCGTCGGCGCTTGCGGGCCTTCCGCTTGCCGAGCTGCGCACGTTCACGCCCGCCGAGTACAAGAAGATGGCGGAAAAAGGCGAGACTCCGCCGGTCGATGTGCTGATTCTGGACGGGGTGCTGCCGCCGCTTTCGAATATGTCGAATGCCGCGGGCTTGCCTCCGGGACGATTTCTGGTGCTGGGGGGTGTGCCGAGCGCGACGCCGGTCAAGGACGGTCCGCCTTCGCCGATGGCTGACAAGGGGAAGGCAGGCAACGCCACGATCGTGGACTGGCAGCGCACCCACCCTGCCCTCCGCAACGTGACGCTCGACTCGGTATTCATCGCGGAATCGCGCGACGTGGAGGTTCGTCCGGGTTCGACGGCGGTCACCATCGCACGTACCGAGCGCGGGCCTGCGATTATCGAGCTTTCCAGCGGACCGACCCGCGCGCTCATTGTTCCGTTTGAAATCGGGGCGTCCTCCTGGCCGCTTGATGTCAGCTTTGTCGTCTTCCTGGCATCCGCCTTGGACTATTTGGGTGGCGATGCGATCGCCGGAGCGAGCGATTCCACGCAAATGGGCGCGACGGTTTCCGAAAGACTTCCTGCGGGGGCTACCGATATCCGGTTGCTTCCGCCTCCGGGCGTGTCGGATCTGACCGAAACGTCGCTTTCGCCGCTGCCGGACGGCACGGTTGTCTTTGGCCCGATTCGTCGGGCGGGTGTGTATCGGCTCACGTGGAAAGGAGGCGCGGCGCCCGGCGATTTGCAGGAGAACGGACGTTCGATCCGGCGCATCCCGGCAAACCTGCTCGACCCACAGGAATCGTTCGTTGCTGCGACCACCACCGTTGAATTGGCCAGCCGGGTCGTCGCGTCGCAGGACGGGACGTTCAAGGGCGATCAGCGACTCTGGCCCTATCTGCTCCTTGCTTGTGCGGGGCTGCTGATGCTGGAGTGGTTTATCTACAACCGCAAGGTCCATATCTGAAACGTCCGATCCGGTCCGCGTATCACGCTGCTCTCCGATGCGATTCCGCAGTTTCATATTGGCCTGGGGCGCGCTGGCAACTGCCGCCGGCACGCTGATGATCCGCCCGTGCACCGGCGCACCGCCCCGCACGTTTACACAGGAAGCCATTCCGGCGGCACCGACGATTGATGCCCGGCGCCCCGCGACGATCGAAGCCGTTCGATTCGGCTTTGACGGGTACATGACATCGGATGCGTGGTCGCCGGTGCGTGTCTTTGTCAGCGGCAATCCGTCGATCAGCACCGGCGCATTCGCCGGCACTATTACGCTCGACTTTGCCCAGGATGCAACGCAAAGCGCCAGCATCACAACCGGCTTTGCAACAACCCCCGGGCGAGTCATCCCGGTCGAGATCATCGCGGCGATTCCAAGAGCGACGCCCACTGTTCGGTTGCAGTTGCACGACCAATCCGGACGGCTGGTGCATGAGAGGTTTTACTGGCAGGCGCAATTCGGGGAGACTCAGCTCCCGGCGCAGATTCTGGATGATGTGCAGCTTGTGGTGGTGATTGCGGACAAGTCGGGCGCTGAACCAAGCATTGCCCGCGCGATACAGCCACCCGAAGCCGTCGCGGAGAGATCGGAGTTGCCTTCTGCAGGCAACGGCCCCAAGCCGACGATCGATGAGCGCCTGGCGTGCTGCGTCGTGCGTGACGAGGAGCTGCCAACAAGCGAATTCGGGTTCAAGGGTGTTGCGATCGTTGCGGCACGATCCGATGTGCTGGCGGCGCTCTCGAACCCGAAGGCGACGGCGCTCGCGGCGTGGATTCATTCGGGCGGGTGTCTCGTGGTGCTCGCGGGGGCGGATCCACAATCTTGGGTGGCACGCTTCTTTGATGCGCCGCCCATCGAGATCCTGGATCCTGCGCCGGTGAACCCCGACCCAGACCTTGTGTCGAAAGACCGCGCGGGAGCCGCAAACGCGCTTACCGGACGCGTCGTGCGGCTTTCGCAACCGATTGCAGAATCCGGCTGGCGCATCGACTGGGGAACCATCAAGTCCGTCCGCCATGATGGCGAGCCGCTCGATGGCCTGCTCGCCCAAGGTCCTGTGGGCTTTGGCTGGATCACTGTGCTCGGGATCGATCCGGCGCTCCTCGGAAGCACTTCCTCGGAGCTTTCGCTCAAATGGAAACAGGCGCTGCGCCACTCGCTCTCCGAAGCGGCACACCGTCGGTGGTTGGACGGTGCCCAACGCTGGCAAGCACGCGGCAGCGGCCCCGATGATTCCTCGCGTCTGGCGTTGAGATCATCGCTCGACCAAATGGCAGATATCCCGGCATTGGGCGACGGCGCGTTCATCACGATTGCTGCATTCCTCGTTCTGCTCGCTCTAGCGATCGGGCCGTTCGATGCGATTTTCCTCCAACGCAAGAAGCTGCGGGCCTGGTCGTGGGCAACGGCGCTCGGATGGATCGCCATCGCGTCGGTGCTCGCGGCAGTTGTTCCCCCACTTGTCCGCAGCGGCGACTCCACTTCACACCGGCTTCGCGTTGTTGATGTCGTGCAGTCGCCCGCCGGAAACGTGCGGCCCCAGCAGACATCGCTCACCACGCTCTTTGCGAACGCGTCGTCCAGTGTGAGGGTCTTCGATCCGCAGCGCGAACAAGATCCGCCGATAGGATGGTTCCGGGGTGTCTCGGCATCGCATCTCGACGATCGGGGGCGCTCGGCGCCGCTGGCGACGTTTGCAACCATTCAATCGGAGTTTCGTCTTCCGGAAGCGGCGCCCGAGCGGCTCAATGCACCAAGCCCGACCACCCCGCTGCCGATGGGACAATGGACGCTGCGATCTTTCCAGAGCACGGCCTCGGGCCCGCTCACGGCACCGCCGGCTGTGCGAGTTTCTCGCGGGGACGACACATGGGACGTAACCGTCGATGGATTAACCGGCAAGAAGGTCGAAGGGCAACTTCGAATCGGCACGGATCGCTTCGATTTACCGGATCGGGAGCTTGCGGCACCTTCCACGATTGAGTTTCGAGCCATCCAGAAGACCTCCAATTTCGAGCATTGGGATGGCCGGATCGCCCGGAACAGCACAGACGGCAACTTTGCAATCGAATCAACATTCAAACCCGGCACGCTGCTGGAGCTGGCGGGAACGCGAGATCGCGCCCGCGCGGTGGATGCGCTGCTGGCTTCCGGAGGTTGGGCCTGCGTGTATCTGTTTGAAACCGGCAACACCCCGTCGCTTGACGCCCGCGCGAACCGGGCCGATCTGAACTTCAAGGCCACCGAATCAACGCTCTGGCGCATCCTCATACCGCTCGACCCCGATGATCGGCAACGTCCGTTGCCGCTCCCGTCTGCTTCCATTCGCAAGCAAGCACCGGCGGAGAAAGCTGCACCATGATTGCCATACAGAATCTCACCAAGCGATTTGGCTCGCTCGTTGCGCTCGACAGCCTGACGCTCGAGATCGGGCCGGGAGAAATCTTCGGCTTCATCGGCCCAAATGGCGCGGGCAAATCCACCACCATGAAAGTGCTGGCCTGCCTGCTGAAACAGGATTCCGGCGAAGCGTTCGTCTGCGGGAAGAACACCAGGAAAGATGCCGACTCGATCCGGCGTCTCGTCGGCTATATGCCGGACTTTCTGGGGGTGTACGACGACCTCACGGTGGATGAGTATCTTCAGTTCTTTGCCGCGGCGTTCAGCGTGCCGCGATCTCGGCGGCGCTCCGTCATCGATCAGGTTCTCGAACTCACCGACCTCACCGAGAAGAAGCACGCGATGGTCGATTCACTCTCGCGCGGCATGCAGCAGCGTCTCGGGGTGGCGCGGGTGCTTATTCACGAGCCGCAGGTGCTGCTCCTTGATGAGCCGGCCAGTGGCCTCGATCCGCGTGCCCGCATCGAGATGCGGTCTCTGCTCATCGAGCTCCGCAAGATGGGAAAGAGCCTGATGGTCAGCTCGCACATCCTCAGCGAACTCGCGGAGATGTGCACATCAATCGGAATCGTCGAGCGGGGCAAGCTGCTGTACGCGGGATCGATCAAGGACGCATACGCGAGGGTGCGATCCGCGGCACTCGACGTTGGGGATGGTTCTGCTTCCGGCGTACCGCGTGAGCGCATCGTCGTCGTCCTTCACCGGGCTTCGGCCCCTATCGAGACGATCGCCGGCTCGCTCCGGACCGATTCTCGCATCGCCAGCGTCACGGTTGATTCGCCCGCCTCGCTCTTGATCGACCTGCACCTGTCGGAGGCCGACGGCCACGCCTTTGTGGCGGAACTGCTGATCGCCGGGGGCGCCCGGATCCACAGCATTGCTCCAGCAGAGATCAACCTTGAAGACGCCTTCCTCAAGCTCACAACCGGAGCGATTCACTAGCCAGCCGTGCTCACCTCACTCTTCCAACTCGTTCCCCGAGGACTGTTCGGTCCGGTTTTCGACCGTGAGATCCGCGTCACATCGCGTCGAACTTCTTCGTTCTGGGTTCGCGCTCTCTACACGCTGGGCCTCGCGGCGCTCGCCTCGCTTGTCTACTTTGCCGTCACAGTCGATATCCGCTTTTCAAACCGGGGCAACGCCTCGGCGCTCCAGGAACTCCAGATGTTCGCGCCCACGCTCGGCGCCTTCTTTGTCTGGTTCCAGTTCGTCATCATGAGCTTTGTCGCCTCAACACTTACAGCGGGCGCGATATGCGACGAGCGCCGCAAAGGTTCGCTCGCCTCGCTGCTCGCGACCCCGCTCACTCCCGCGCAGATCGTTCTCGGTAAGTTCTCCGGGCGGCTCGTGCAGTTGATCATTCTGATTGCTTCGGGAATCCCGCTTCTGCTTGCTGTTCGGCTCTTCGGCGGCATCTCGCCCGGCTTTGTTTTCTCCGCGACGCTGCTCACTATCTCGACGGCCTTTGTCCATGCCGCCATCGCGCTGGCAGCGTCCGCCCGGGTGCGATCGTCCACCACCGCCGCGAGCTCGGGATTTGCAACCGGCGTTTTCTGGTGCTTTGCGCCGATGATTCTGACGCTGATTTTGTCGATCGGCAGCAACGGACCCCGCACGTTCTTGCTCATGCCATTCAGCCCGTATTTCAGCCTGGGAATGGAAACCGCCGCGTCGCTGGGTGCGTTCAACGTTCCATTCTTCAGTTCCCACGACTGGCTCTTTGCCGTCGGCTACAACGCCGTGGGCTGCATTCTCTTTCTTTCTCTCGCGATCGGTCGGCTCCGCAAGATCGCCGTCGCCGGTGAAGCCGAGCTGCCCGCGAAGAAACCGAAAAAGCCGCCGGCCATTCAGGCCCATCCCGGCGCTGCTTCGCCCACCGACGCCGGCATCGCACACCCGGGGTCCTCCTCGGCCGTGCAGTCGGCCCCGCTCTCCGTTTGGGACAACCCGCTCGCATGGCGCGAGCTTCGACAGCGCCTTTTCATCCGAAAGTGGCACCCCTGGGCCGTGAGCATCGCAGCCCTGCTCCTGCTGGCATACATCTACAGCGAAGCCGGGATCAACGAGAGCGGGGTTCTTTTCCCCGTTTCTGCCATCGTGCTTGCGATGTTTTATTTTCAGTCCGCCCTCATCGCGGCGAACTCCATCGCGGGCGAACGCGAATCCCGATCGCTCGAGGTTCTGCTCACCACGCCGCTCACGGCTAAAGCGATTATCCGTGCCAAGTGGCTGGGCGCGGTCCGACGAGTCTCGCCAATTGCCATTCTCTACTTCGCCATCGTGATCGGGTTTGGCGTTGTGCCCGGCACATTCCACTGGGTGCTCATCCCGCACCTGCTCTGCCTTGCAATTCCCCCTGTATTGTTCCTGGTGGCGACCGGAGTCTGGCTGAGCGTGCTGGCGCGCCGCAGCACGGTTGCTGCGACGCTCAACCTCGGATTGGGGCTTGCGATCTGGGTCGCATTCCCGCTTGTACTGCTCACCCTCGGGAGCATCCTTCGGGAACTGGCTCCAAACGCGATCTCCGAAGAGTCAGCCGTGTGGCTTGCCGCCTGGAATCCGGCACCCATGGTTGTCACGGCGATTCGGGGTGCCGGCTATGGCCCTTGGGACACGCTGCGCCCCGACGCCTATCACTCGTTTTTCGAGTTCACACTTTGGTCGTTCACGCTTTCATCGCTCGCATTCGCGGCGGGCTATTGCCTCCTCACGCTCTGGACGCTCCGGGTTGCCGCAGCGGCGCTCGCCAAACGGACGAATCGGGCCTTCTAGCCCGACGTTCTCAGTTTTCTTCCCCAATCGAACCGATACACCTCTGCGCGATCGTTGCGCACGCGATTCGTAAACCGATGCTCCGCAAACACTTCCATCACGCACTCGCATTCGCTGCCGCAGCGGGCCCCGTTCTTTCGCCGTCCCTTGGGCAGGTCGCATCATCGCCGAACATTGCATCCGAAGCGACGCGTCCGTCCGCGGCGGGCCGTGTGGTCCGGCTCTTCACCTTTGAGGAGCGCGACAGCAATCCCAATCCCGTCCCACGCTTTTGGACGCGAAACCAGGATCAAGCGGATCGACCGCGCCCCGGATTCCCCAGGTTCAATCCGATCGAGCTCGACGAACTGCAGGACGAACCCGCGGCAACGCGCGGCTGCGTCCGGCTCTCAACCCGGGGAGGCTCGACTTCCCTCCTCCTCGATGGGGGTGTCATCCCGGTCTTCAAAGACGCGGATTACCTCGTCGGCGGTCGCGTTCGCACCGAGGGCCTTGAGCACGCACGTGCCGCACTCGCGGTGCGGTTCCTTGATGAGAAACTCCAGCCCATCGAAGCGAGCGAGCACATCTCCGAACCGGTGCTGTCCGAGCACCGCTGGACCAGCCTCTCGGTTCCGATCCGAGGAGACTTCCCGTCGGCGGCGTTCGTGCAGTTTGAATTACTGCTGCTTCAGCCGGATCAATTGCTCGATCGTTCGCAGGGCGCGCGGGTCTCCGCCCGCACCGAGGTGTCGCCGAAGACCGATTCGAAGCTGGCCGCGCCGCGCACGCTGGATAGCTCGATCGAACTGCGCAGGCAGGACCTGTCTGGCTCGGCATACTTCGACGACGTGAGCATTGTCCAGTTGCCGAGGCTCGAACTGACCACGCAGTCCATCACCAACATCATCGCGGCACCCGAAGTGCCTTCCATCCAGCTTCTGGTCCGCGATCTCACGGGCGAGGCGCTCGCCGGAAAGCTGCTGCTGCTGGATGCAGCGGGACGCACCGTGGATACACGGGCCCTTTCGATCGGTGAGGGCCGAAGCCGCACAAACTGGAATCCGGCCCTCCCCGGCTACGGCTGGTATCGGGCCGTTCTCGACATGTCGAATTCGATGTCGCGGGTTGGCGCGACTTATCTCGACTTTGCCTGGCTGCCCCCGCGCCCCGAGGCCGCCCCCGGCTACGCATTCAGTGCCTCTTCTACGCCGAGGTTCTGGCTGCTCTCGCGCGATGTGCCTGCTGCGTCCTATTCCTCTCTTGCCAATGTCTGCCGCGACATGCGAGCCGACGGCCTGAGCATCCCCGTTTGGACTCACGATCTCACCAACGCACTCGTCCCGGCGAGATCGGGCGCTCTCCGTCCGCTGGTCGATGCGTTCCGTTCCGAGCGGCTCGATCTCGCCTTCTCGCTCCCCATCGTGCCCGGATCGGCCACCGATCCCAAGGCAATTGTCGCTCCCGACCCGTGGTCGCTGATGATCTCACAGCCCGCTGTGGCGCGTCCGCTGCTCGATGAGTTTCTGGATGCGTACGGACAGACCGTCCAGCGTTGGCAGGTTGGATGGTTTTCATCGCGAGCGATTCCGGCACCTGCCGCGTTTCAATCGGGTCTCGACACCATCGAATCCATGTTGAGCAAGCTGGTGCCCGGTCCGATTGTCGTCGTGCCAACCTCGCTCGAAGATCTCGCAGCGGCGTCGAGCGTGCCCGGCTTCGAGCCGGCCGTGTTCATGCCCCACGATGCGCTGCCGGCTTCCTGCGCCCTCGCAGTTGATGCGTGGAAGGATCGCGCGATCCCGGCTGCTCGGGGCTCCCGCCGGTTGCTCGCGGCACTCGGCAGCGCGCCCGATCGGCAGTTCGATGCATCCGATGCCGCGGCATCACTTGCCAAACGGGCTGTCCGCGTCTGGGCATCGGCGACAGCCTCTCGCGAGAAGGCCGCGTCCAGAGATACCGTCAGCATTGCTCTCGCCGACCCGTGGGCGGTCCGGGGTGATCGTGTTTCCCAGCTCATGCCCCGGCCCGAGCTGGCGGCGTGGCGCGCGATCATCGATCGGCTTGCGAATCGCGCGTTCGTCTGTGAGTTTCCGATGCCCGGCTCGGGCGAGGCGTATCTGTTTGCTGATCGCAGCGGTGCCCCGCACTCCGGCCTGCTCGTCCTGTGGAACGACGCCTCGCTCCCCGATCAGGTGAAGCTACAAAATTACCTCGGTTCCGGCCCGATCGAATCTGTCGACGTCTTCGGCAATCGGTCCACGCTGAATGATCCCAGCCACGCACCGATCGCGATCTCGTCATCGCCCGTTTTCATCGAGGGTGTGGACGCCGAGCTGCTCCACTTTGTCGCTCGTTTCTCGATTGATCCCCCGCTGCTCTCGATGACCAGCCCCGAAACGCAGCACAACATCCAGGTCACCAACACGTGGCCCGTGCCCATCAGCGGAACGCTTCAATTGCTCGAACCGGGCGGAGTTGGTCCCTCGGTCCGGCGCGATCGCACGTGGCGCATCAACCCACGCACGTTCGCATTCGCGCTCGCGCCGGACGAGACTGCCAGCCTGCCGATGTCCGTTTCGTTCGGTACCGCAGAAGAAGTGGGAACCAAACCCTTTGTGTTCAACGTCGAGCTTGCCGCCGGTCACTCGTACGAGCCCTTTCGCGTTGCGGCACGGATGGAGCTCGGGCTTCGCGATATCTCGTTCTCGGTCACCGCGACGCCTCGTGGCAACGATGTTGTGCTTGAAGCGACGATCAGCAATCAATCGCGCACCCCGCTGACCCTGGCGATGACGGCATTTCCGCCCGAGATGCCGCGGCAGCTCGTCGATGTCGGCGAGGTGATGCCCGGCAATCAGGTCATCCACCGCTTCACGCTCCGCAATGTCTATCCGGGCCATAAGGGACAGCGCATCCCGGTCGCGATCGCCGACTCCGAAGCGGGGATCCGCATCAATCGCTCCGTCGTAATCCCCTGATCCCTTGCTTGCCCGCGAGCGGATGCTCCGGCGTCGCGAGCAGCCAGATCGCGTAGCCGATTCGGCCAGGATCAAACTCGGACGCGAACTCATTTACCATGCCGATGGTGCGCATTCCCGACTTTGCGATCGCCGCTTCCCACTGTTCGCGCGAGTAACTCAGGAGTGAGTACGAGGAAGATCGAATCTCCACGCGCCCGCGCTGTCGGATTTCCAGAACGCTGTCGACCCGCTCTGCCCGATTTCTGCGATTGCTCCCACCCGCTGCCGGTGTGTAGCTCACAACCTGCTTGATCCGCACGCCCCGGCGCGAACCGCTCCAGACATCTTCGGTCGGCGCTTCCAATCCGTATGCGCTCAGGCTGATCCCAACCGCATAGACCCCGTTCGGCGCGAGCACTCGGCGGATTGCCTTCAGGTGTCGCACCAGTTCCGCATCGCTCGAAACATGCCGGATCGAATTGATCGGGCAGAACGCGAGGCCAATCGAGCCTGCCTTGATCCTGCCCCCGAAGGTGTCAAAGCGATCGGCCCACACACGCCAGCCGCTCGTGTTCTGCGCTCGCAGTCTTTCCCGCGAAAACTTCACCATCGCCGGATCGATGTCGAAGCCGCGCACGGCCCAACCGGCCCGCGCCATCCGCGTCAGATACCTTCCCGTGCCGCACGCCGGTTCGAGGGCTGTGCGAGGCGATTCCGCGCTGACTCTCCACCAGACACGCTCGAGCATCCGGATTTCGGCATCCGTCCCCGGCTCGTGCAGGATGTCATACACCGTCGGGTCTTTGTACAGTCCGTCCGAGTTGATACCCGATGCGTCAGCGCGACTCACGACGCCGCCGGCGCGAAAATGGCCGACCCGGGACTCGGTGCGACGCTTTCGCCCGGCGCGGGATTTCGCTCTGACTTCACGATCGGCTGCCACGCGTTGGGCCATTCGTAATCATTGCCCCTTGCCTGAAGCACGCTCCGCGCCAGAAAATACATGTTGTGGTGCAAAGGCCAAGAACCCATGATGTGGTCGCGCCGGAAACAGACATCGCGGGGCTGCACCCCGAACGCGCGAGGCATGTGGCAACCGCGGATCGCCGATGCACAGCTCGCATACCCGAGATCAAACACAGCTTTGCCCGCTCGGGCGCTGAAGTTCTCCCACTTCCCGCTCGGCCATGCAAAGTGCTTGACGCTGCCCAGCCGACGACGGATCGCATCGCCCGAAAGCTGAAGCTCGTCGATCGCCTGCTCGACCGAAACATCGCCCATGTTCGGGTGCGAGTATGTATGGCTGCCTATCTCATGCCCGCGGGCCAGCATGTTCTCCACATCGTCCCACGAAAGCACGTCCATCGGCGGATACCGCAGACGCGTCTCCGCAAACCGCCGCACCATCTCCCGGTCCGTCTCCCCGACAATCGCCGGGCACACGAAGAAACAACCCGAGATCCCCAGATCGTCCATCAACAACGAAGCGTCCAGCGTGGTCTTCAGCCCATCGTCGAAACTGACGCAGGCATACGGACGATCCACCTTGCCCGAATACACCAGCTCGACGGCCTTGGAATAGCTCACGAACTGGTGCGTGCGCCCGATTTCTTCGAGCGTTCTGCGAAAATTCGCCTTCTCGTCCTCGAACACATGGTGGAGATACACGAAGTGAACACGCGGCGTCGCGATCAAACGATCAAACTCGCCGGTCGCCTTCAATTTGGACGAGTGGGCCTCGATGAATGTGGAGCGAATGACACTCCGAAAGGAGCGCTGGTTCACATCCCGGGAATGCACCGCAAATCCGTCCGAGCTCACCGGCGACCTCTCCGATGCCTCACCCCTCGCGTTCATCAGAATCGTGTTCGAGAGTAGTCGAACGCGTGCCGGGTTGCCGTTCCGATTCGGGCTTTGGTTCGGATTGGTTCGAGATTTGGATTTTTCCCCTACTGTTTCAACATGAAGCCCACATGAAACAGTAGTAAAACAGTCTAAGTGTCACTCGGTGGGGTATTTTGTTCGTATTTTGGAAGGATTACTGGGCCTCTCATGCCCCCGCCATCGCGCACACACTTCCCCATGGTCAACGCGCGAAACACCTTGTTGCTTCTGGCTTCGTTGCTTTGCGCGCTGCCGCAGGCAGCCGCGGCTCCAGAAATCACCGTCGCTCTCGCGCCGTCGATCACATCGCCGGTCGGGCCAGGCCGGCTCGTTGTTTTTCTCATCGCTTCGGAGGCAGCGCTCGGTGAGCGCACCGTGCCGATCGATGGCCCGTTCTGGGAATCCGAACAACCGCTCTTCGGCGTGGATGTTCCCTCGATGAAAAGCGATGCACCCGTTGCTATCGACGATCGGGCCGATTCCTATCCCGGTAAGCCAAGCGCCTTGAAACCCGGAAGGTATCGGGCCCAAGCCCGCCTTGTTTCGCATTGTCAGGACAGCAATTGGAAGCGAAGCGCGGGCAATCTGTTCTCCGATCCGAAAGATCTCGTCATCGATGCTTCCGGAAACGGCTCGGTCCGACTTGAACTCAAGCACGAGACACAGCCTCCGAAGCGCGAGCCGACCGAGGGAGTCGAGTGGTTTGAGATTCCATCCGATCTGCTCACGTCTTTCCGGCACGAACCCACCCGGTTGCGCGCCGGCGTAGTCCTCCCGCTCGAATATGACCCCACCCGCAAATATGCAGCGATTTACCGCGTGCCCGGATTCGGCGGCGACGATCTCGACGCGACGCACGCCGCGCGTGAGCGGGCCGAATCAACCGGTGCGGCACGCGACCTGGCGAAAGAGACATTTCTCATCGTCCTGAATCCCGAAGGCCCGAACGGCCACACACTCTTCGCCGACTCGGCGAACAACGGACCGTGCTCACGAGCGCTCACAGAGGAACTCATCCCCGCGCTCGAAAAACGCTTTCCGCTTGTCGCCTTGCCCTCCCGTCGCATCCTTCAGGGACACTCGTCCGGCGGCTGGTCGACACTGTGGCTCGCGCTGACCAAGCCCGATGTCTTCGGCGCAACCTGGTCCACTTCGCCCGACCCTGTCGACTTCCGCAAGTTTCAGACGGTGAACATTTACGACGACACCAACTTCTACTCCGGGGGCACGCCCGCGTCCGATCGGCCCAGCTTTCGAGAATTTGACCGCGCGACGGGCAAGCAGCGCGAGGTCATGACGATCCGGCGCGAGGCCCGTCAGGAGGACGTGCTCGGGCCGAACAACACGTCGGGGCAGCAATGGGACTCGTGGTTTGCGGTCTTTGGCCCACGCGACCAGGCGGGCAACCCCGCGGCACTCTTCGATCCGGTCACCGGCACGATCGACCCCGATATCGCTTCGAAGTACCGCGCGTACGACATCGCATCCCTCGTGCGAGCAGACCCGGCTCGCTACTTGCCCCTGCTCCGCCAAAACGTCCACCTCGCCGTTGGAGAGGCAGATAGCTTCTATCTGAATGAAGCCGTGGCGCTGCTCCGTGCCGATGCCCAGCGGCTCGAAACATCGACCCCGGAACTCGCCAAGCCGGTGAAGGCCGGGGGCTCCATCAAGATCATTCCCGGGCTTGACCACAGCACGATCTTCCGATCTCCCGAGGTTCGCGCGACGCCGGCGGAGATGCTCGAGTACCTGCGCACTCACGCGCCGAGTCCCTGAAGCAAACTCTGGACGGCACCTCACAGAGGCTTACGGGTCATCTCGAAGTTGAGAGACGGCCGCTGCTTCTTGCCCG
>JAEUJD010000103.1 GCA_016793015.1 Phycisphaerales bacterium | reverse complement strand
ATCCTCCACCTCGGGGTACATTCGATCGCATTACTAACCCTTTCGCCACTCACCCTTGCGGGTTCGTTCGACTTGCATGTTTTAGCCATGCCGCCAGCATTCAATCTGAGCCAGGATCAAACTCTTCACTTGATTTTCTTTTATCCAACCGACACCTTGCGATGCCGGTCAGAGAATTTCAAAGAAGGGCGTTTGAACCAGTACCTCCGTCCAAACCTTGCGGCTTGACCGGAGGCGGTCTTCGCCCCGGTCGTCTTGCGACTTCCGGGACACGCTGGAGATCATCCAGCGTTTCTTTTCAAACTCGTGAATCGATAGGTTTTCACCTTCTCTTTTCAACCACTACGAGAATGAACGCCAAACTGTGAATTTTGGCGGGCTTACCCGTACCAGCGTGTGTCACGCTGATCGGGCGATTGTTCGACACGAACAGACTCAAGCCAGAGCCATCTCGGAGTGATCCGATTGTTCGTGCCGCACATTCTCGCGCGGTCCCCAACTGTTCAATTGTCAGAGATATCCGCCCTACGCCTTCGCGTCGGGAGGGCCTGTCGATTTCTCGGCAGGGGGAGAGTTTAAGCGCCCACCTCGCCGGGTCAAGCTTTCGGAGGTCTCTCGCGCGCGAAATTGCTGCAAATTCCATCCACGACTGGACTTGCGCGGTGCCGGTCTTTCGTCGCCTTACCCCGATTCCCGCTCTTCCCCCAGGGGCGCGACCCCCACAGTGGCTGCCCACACTTCGGTCTTTCGCTTCGTTTGGCTTGAGTTTGGGGTTTTTGGCCCCTCAACCCTCATTTTCAGAGCCGCACGCAGGGTGCGGCAGGCCTCCGACATCGTCGCTCCGGTCGTTCGCACGTCATCTATGACCACAAGGACTGCATCCTGAGGCACTTGCAGCACGCCCCGGCGGCAGAAAAAGGCCCCGGAGACGTTCTGGCGACGCTCACTCACGGGCAGGGTGACCTGGCTCGGGCGATGTCGCCTGGCCAGAAGCTTTTGGATCGGCAGGCGTGAGGAGCGATGGGCACCCCGTGCGAGCACCAACGAGTGATCGATGCCGCGGGAAAGACGACGCCAGGGCGTCATCGGCATCGGAACGAGTATCACGCCGAGTGGATCGATTGCGCGGAGGTCGATCTCTTTGCGGATGCTCTCGCCCAGCAATCGGCCGAGGCTTTCGCCCATTGCGCGGAAGCGTGAGAACTTCAGTTCGCGGATCGAGCGTGCGAGTACTCCTTGATACGAACCGACGCGGATGAAGCGATCCCACGCGGGGCGTTTGTCGCGACAGCGGACGCAGGTTGCGGGATCGGTGAGTGTGTCGAGTTCGAAGGGGCGGGAGGTTGTGCCGCAGCGGGGGCAGTAGTTGCCGGGTTCGTCGGGGTGCCAGTGGGCGGCACGGATGTGCCAGGGAGCGGAGGTGCGGCCGAGGAAATGGGTTTCGAAGGCTTCGAGGAAACGGAAGATGCCGCGGGGAGCGTGCAGTGCGGAAGGGTCGGCATCGAATTCGCCAGCGAGTTCATCAGAAGGATCAGCGGTTACGACATCGAGATCGAGCGTGTCATCGGAATGCGTGAGGAGATGGACGGCGCCTTCGGAGAGTTTTTCGGCGGGGGCGGCGAGCTCCGCGGGGGTTGGGGGCCAGCGGAATTTGTCGGGTTTGGAAGGCATGGGAAATTGCCAAAGGGTCAAAGTACCAAAGAAGGCAATTTACCACGGAGAGCACGGAGAGCACGGAGAGAGCCAATATGGAGAGGGGGAGACACAGAGGTCAAATGCAAAACCCTCCCCCACTTCTCGCTCCCATCGAGGAGGGGCTTCGGAGAGAGGCATTTGGTTCCGGCGCGGGTTGCCTACTTCGTCAGGCGTGCGCGGATCATCGCGGCGCGGCCGATGCGGCGGTGTTCCTGGTCCATTTCCTTGCCGAGTACACGCTGAAGGTGTGCGGGCTGGACCATGAGGAAGAGCATGTTAACGGTCTGGACGGAGAGTTCGGGGATGAGGCCGAGGACGACGCCGAGACGGACGAGGCTGAGGAGCTGCATTGATTCGTCGGCGGCGATGAGGCGCGCGTGTGTCAGTGCGCCGAGTGCGCGGAAGACCTGATCTTCGAGGGCGGAGCGGCGCTTGGAAAGAAGCGTGTTGCGGGCGTGGCGCTCGTATTGGATGACTTCGGGGATGATCGAATCCTGCAGGTCGGCGAGGACAGCGCCTTCGGGTTTGCCGAGGGTGGTTTGATTTGAGATCTGGTAGAGATCGCCGACGGCGTCGGAGCCTTCGCCGTAGAAGCCGCGGACGGCGAGATTCATGTCGGTCGCGGCGCGTTTCACTTTTTCGATTTCGCCGGTGACCTTGAGAGCGGGCAGGTGAAGCATCACGCTCATGCGCATGCCGGTGCCGACGTTGGTCGGGCAAGCGGTGAGATAGCCGAGTTTTTTCGTAAAGGCGTAATCGAGGCCGGCTTCGAGCTTGTCGTCGATGGCGCTCGCGTCGCGCCAGCAGTCTGAGAGAGAGAGGCCCGCACGCAGCATCTGCATGCGGATGTGGTCTTCCTCGTTCACCATGATCGAGAGGCGTTCATCGGGGATGGAGACGGCGACGGCACGGGGCTCTTCGGCGGCGGGCGTCGCAACCCCCCCGCTGGTGGCGGCCTTTCCCTTGGCGTGCTGCTTGGAAATCAGATGGCGTTCGACGAGCAGGTTTCGCTCGATCGCGGGGGATTCGTGCAGATCGACCCACATGATGCGATCGCAGACGTTCGCGGCGAGGATCCAATCGCGGCAAATCTGGAGCGCCCTTTCGCGGTCTTCCTTGCTCGCGCGGTGGACAAAGGTGTGGCCGGAAAGATTGCGTGCGAGTCGGACACGAGAAGAGAGCACGACATCGCTTGCATCGCCCGCATTGGTGAGCCATTCGGCGGTGGCGAAGCCATTGAAGTTGCCTCCGCTGCCTGGGTCGCCCCCACTGCTGCCGCCGTTTGTATCGGGGCCGCCTGCTGCTTCTTTGCCGTTGCGGGGTGAACCGGGCTTTTCAGGCTTGCCGCCGCGTGGCGTCTCGCCCGCTTCATCCTTGCGGAGTGGTCGTTTGTCTTTGGGGTGCTCGCCTCGCTGGGTCATTGTTTTGGCCTGAAATCAGTGCGATCTGGAAGCGGCAGAAGCCTGGAGCAGTTGCTGGAGTTGATCGCGGAGCCTGGCGGCGAGCTCGTATTGCTCGGATTTCACGGCGTCTTCGAGCTGGCGGCGGAGCAGACGCTCGCGCTCCACTTGCTCTCTGCGTGCGGCGAGAATGCGTGCACTTTCGAGTTCGGACTTTGCCGGACCCGATTCGGCGAGGCGGCGCGGCACTTTTCCGATGTGCTGGGCGGCGCCCTCGTGGGCACGCTCGAGCAGCGGGAGCAGGAGCGTCTCGAACGCGGCGTAGCACTCCGGGCAACCGAGCAAGCCGGCCTGGCGGAATTGCTCGAAAGTGAAGCCGCAGGCTGTGCAGGTGGGCGATCTGGCTTTGGTCGCTTTGGGCTTGGGCTTTTCGCCGGTGATCTGCGGCAGGACAAAGTTGGTGAGCAGCTCGTTCAGGCTGTGCCCCGGACCGGCGAGTCCCTGGTTTACCGCGCAGGCCTCGCAGCAATGGACTTCGACCCACGCTCCATCGCGGAGAACGGTGTCGTGGACGGTTGCTTCCTTGTCGCAGGTGTCGCACTTCATGGGGGCGGATTCACCACAGAGGCATGGAGACACAAAGAAGACTGGGATCGGAGTTGAAGGACGTGAGTTGATGTGGCACGACTGCTCAAGCGTACCCGACGTGTCGATGCATCATTCGCGCGAGACTGGGTAGGGGGCGGCCGGCGTCGGAGAAGCTGGGCCACCAAGGGCAGGCCTTGGAAGGCGGGAGCAAAAACAAACAAGGCTCCGGGTGGAGCCTTGCAGAGAAATCAAGAGAGCGGATTACTGAGCTGCCGCGGCCTTCTGGGTGCGGGTGTAGCCGTACTTACGCTTGAGGGCCTTGGTGACCATGCCGGTGCGGATGGCCTTGGTCGAGGCGACGACGCGGACGTTCTGACCGTCGATGACGGCGACGATGTCCTGAAGATTCGGCTTGAAGGTGCGGCGGGTGATGCCGGTGGGCTTCAGACCGAAGCCGCCCTTGGCGACGGCCTGGCCACGCCAAGCCCGCTTCATGCCCTTGCTGATCTTCTTGCCGGTGAAATCGCACTGCCTGGCCATGGGAAATACCTCAAAGAGAACCCGTAAACGGGGCCGAAGGGGCACCGGGTGGGGTCAGGATACTAGGCGCGATCCGGGGTGGAAAGCGGGTTGGGAAGCGCG
Organism: Phycisphaerales bacterium; assembly: GCA_016793015.1. Lineage (GTDB taxonomy): Bacteria > Planctomycetota > Phycisphaerae > Phycisphaerales > UBA1924 > JAFEBO01. The sequence goes on along the minus strand of JAEUJD010000103.1, from coordinate 2,590 downwards.
GTTGGGGCGAACGCGACGGGAATAGGTCGTATGGGTCCTATGGGGCGTATAGGACCCATGAAAAACGGGACTGTTTCTGTTGATGCGGCTGCGTTACCGCATGAGGTTCTCGCGGCTGAGCATGACTTCGAGGGTCTGGGCGACAAGGTCGGTCTCGCGGCGGCTCAGGGTGTTGTAGAACGGGATGGCGATGGTGCGGTGGCTGACGCTCTCGGCGATCGGGAACATGCCGGGCTCGAAGCCGAACTGCTCGCGGTAGAAGGGCTGCAGGTGGATGCAGGGGAAGTAGTCGCCCGCGCCGACCTCGTGGTTGCGGAGACCCTTGATGATGCGGTCGCGTTCCACGGAGGTGTAGCTGGTGCTGAGACGGACGACGAAGATGAACCAGCTCATCACGCTTTCGGCGTCGATGGTGGGAAGAGTCAGGTGCTTGTTGCCGGCGAGACGTTCGATGTAGAACTCGGCGACTTCGGTGCGCTTTTTCAGGATCTCGTCGAGGCGGCGGATCTGGGCGAGGCCGAGGGCGGCGTTGATCTCGCTCATGCGGTAGTTGTAACCGAGGCGTTCGTGCTTGAGCCAGGAGCCGGAGGCGGTGCCGCCACCCATGGCGTGGCCGAGCGGGCGGCCCTGATTGCGCATGGAGCGGCAGAGTTCGGCGACGCGGGCATCGTCGGTCACGATCATGCCCCCTTCACCGGTGGTGATCTGCTTGTTGGGGTAGAAGCCGAAGACCCCTACTCGCCCGAAAGTGCCGGCGTTGCGGCCCTTGTGCACAGCGCCGAGAGCCTCGCAGGAATCTTCGATGAGCGGGATTTCGTACTTCGCGGCGATTTGTGCGTACTGATCCATGTACGCGGGGTTGCCGAAGGTCTCGACGGCGAGGATGGCCTTGGTGCGCGGGCCGATTTTCTTCTCGACCTGGGCGGGGTCCATGTTCAGGGTCTTGGGGCAGATATCGACGAAGACGGGAGTTGCGCCGACGAAGAGGATGGCGTTGCTCGAGGCGACGAAGCTGAAGGGCGTGGTGATGACTTCATCGCCGGGGCCGATATTGAGCGCCCGCATGATGAGATGGAGGCCGCTGGTGCCGCTGTTGATGGCGACGGCATGGCGGGTTCCGACTTTGGCGGCGAGTTCGTGCTCGAACTGCTCGACCATGGGTCCGATCGAGAGGCGGCCGGAGCGGAGAGCCTGGAGAACGAGGTCTTCCTCCATCCGCGTGATATCGGGGCGGGAGAGGGGGATCTCGGCGTGAGCGTGCGACATGGGTTCGATTATCGGTTGGGGAGGGTCTTCGGATGCGGGGAATCGCGGGAGCGTAGAGGGGAAGGCGGGAAGAGCCACCGGGAAAGAAAAATCCCCGGCGAGGAAGGCCGGGGAAACAAAAGGAGAGAGAGAAGGGCCGAGACACCGCCCGGAAGGGCGGTGCCACGAAAGGCGTTGCCACTCACACGGCGTCGGCGAGGCGGATGACTTCCTGCTCGATGCTCTCGCAGAGTTCGGGGAGCGTGAGGCTAGCGAGGTCGGGGCCGATCTCAACCTTCATTTCTGCGAGGAGGCGGGAGCGGCCCGGATCGTTCGAGTTGGCGACCAGCGCGACCGCGGCGGCGGATGAAATGCCGACTCGGTCTTTGAGTTGGCCGAGCAGACGGTTGTGAGCGGTGATGACCGAAGAGTGATTCGGCCGGTTCATGGCGCGGGCGATCTCGGGAAAACTCAGCGTGGTGAGACGGCGGGCGATGTGGACGACGATCGAGCGTGCGAGGACGACGCGCGGGTGACGGCCCTTGCCGGCCATGTCGGCGTGCTCGACGCGGAGGCGGCGGGCGATCTCGGCCTGGATGAGCGCGATGGGCACGGGGCGGCGCGGGCGGACGGCCGCGCCGAACGCGGGCTGCGTGCCGGAGCGTGTGCCGGAAACATCGAGAGCGCGACGGACCGCACCGGCATCGAGGCGGCCGGATGTGCCGAGATCGGGCATCAGGCGCGAGACCGCGAGCAGCTGCATGAAGAGGCCTTCGAGTTCGCGCACCGATTTCCAGTTGGCGGACGCGAGAGCACGGGCACCGGACTCGTCGAGATGGAGGCCCTTGCGAACAGAGAGCTTCATCGCGAGCTCGAACCGGAGTGCGGGATCGGGCTCTTCGATCCGCAGGACGGCACCGGACATGAAACGCGAAGCGAGCGCGCTGGAGAGCTTGCGGATATCACGCGGGTGTTCGTCGGACGCGAGCACGATGCGGGCGCGATCGAGGCCGACGGCGTCGAGCGTGTGGAGCAGTTCGGTCTGGGTCGCTTCCTTGTTCGCGAGGAAGTGGATGTCGTCGATGCAGAGCAGCGCGAGGCGGCGGTTGGTGCGCCGGAAGCCCTCGATCGCGCCGGCGCGGAGCGAGGTGATGAACTCGTTGGTGAACGCCTCGGCGCTGATGCAGCGGACCTTGGCGCCGGGGTTTTTATCGAGGAAGCGGGCGGTGATGCCGTGGAGCAGGTGGGTTTTGCCCATGCCGCAGGCGGAGTGGATGAAAAGCGGGCTGAGCGAGGCGACGTGCTCGTCCTCGGCGAGGCGGACTGCGGCGGCGTAGGCAAGGCG
>JAEUJD010000117.1 GCA_016793015.1 Phycisphaerales bacterium | reverse complement strand
GCATGATCGAGCCCGGCCAGTATTCGTAACTGCTTCCGCCGACGCGATACATCGGCTCCAGATTGGTTGCCTCGTCCTTCCCCATGATGTCCGAAGGACACTTCCACGGTTCGTTCGATCGAAAGAACCCGTCGGCTTCTTTCACCGGCTTGGGGGCATCGAGGTACTCACCGACCACCGCGGCAAACGTCGGCTTGTCGGTTCCTTCGATCAGCCCGGTCGCGAGGGGCAGCAGCCCCTTCGACTTCGTATCCATATACATCTGCAAGCCCTTGCCGATGCCCGACAAGTTCACCATGCACTTCACCCGCCGCGAACTCTCCCTCGCCCCGCTCAGGGCCGGAATTGCAATGCCTATGAGCAGGCCGATGATCGCGATGACCACCAAGAGCTCGATCAATGTAAACGCATCGCGACGCATGGGAATCCCTCGCCCGGAGAACTGAATGGTAGTTCGCCGGTGCCGCAGCCCCAGATGCGTACCAGATGCGTCCCAAATGCGTACCGCGTGCGTGCCAGATGGCCCAAACGCCCTGTGAATGCCATAGGTCCTATTGGACTCAGAGGACCTATTCCTATGACCGATTCATCGGCGCCCCGCGCCGAAATCCGCCCCCACCGCCCCCGCCACCTCGAAATCCCGGCCGCTCGATCACGCCGCCGGAATCAATCACCTGCCGCTCGTAGCGCGCCTTGCCCGCCTTGTAATCCATCAGGAAGAAGGCCTTCTCGCTCTTCGGCCCGGCGACTTCAAACAGCCGCTTCCGCGCGTACATCAGATCCGTCCGCCGCGAAACATGGCAAAGCACCAGCGCCTGGCACTGGAGCACGCCCAGCCACTCCGCGATGTTGTCGACATGCATGTGCATCCCGACCTTCGCGCGATCGCGATGATCCGGCTCGAAGAACGTGCATTCGCAGATCACGATCTGCGCGTTGATCACATCCGGCCGCAGGAGCGCAGCGCACGGCTGCGTATCACCCAAATACGCGATCAGCGGGATCTCCAGCGTCCGCGTGATCTCGATCCCGCGATCCTTGAGATCCTTCAGTTTCTCCTGCGGCAGATCCACATACTCGGGCTTCAGCTTGCTCCGCTTCTCGATCACGCTGTAGCCCATCGAGGGCGCTGTGTGCTCGGTGTGGAACCCGCGCAGATAAATATTGTTCTTGATCTCGACCTGCTCGCCATCCTTCAGAGGCAGCAACTCGAACGGCGTCTTCTGCTGCTCGAGATCCTGAAACCCTTCCATCATCCGCGTGATCGCCGGCGCGATCCGCTCATCACAGATGATCCGCCCATCGCCCATCCCCTGAAACCGGCGCTGGCTGCAGTAGTACGCCAGGCCACCAATATGGTCCATGTGCCCATGGCTCACCGCACAGTACTTGCTCGCGAGCGCGGCACGCGGACACTGCCCCATGTCGAAGCACACGTCGAGTTCGGGAACTTGAATGGTGGTGACTTCACCCGCGACCGAAAAACCCTGAATGCGGTACGGCGGAATGAAGTAGAAACCGAGGGAGCCCTCGCGGGGAGGCGGCTTGGGAATCATCGACCAATCTCCGTACAAGCGCGGGCCTTCACCCGCGCCGGATGCATGAAGCGACCACGCGGCCGCATGAAAAGCATTCTAGCAGATTCGCCCTGGGCCTCGTTGCACATTTCCGTCTGAAGCCCCCTCCCTGATGGGAGCGCGGATTGGGGGAAGAGAGAGCGTCCCTGCACAGCGTGGGCTTCCCACCCCAAACTCAAGTCGGTACCGTCACTTCTTCCTTCGCGACCTGTGCGCGCCCAACACCTTTCCCCCTCGAACCCCCCCGACTCACCGCCTGCCTTGGCGGCGCAACCCACAGCAGTCTTAACGAATTCAACACCACCAGCAGCGTCCCGCCCTCGTGCGCCACAACACCCAGCCCCAGCGTCACCGGATGCCGAAGCAATGACCCGACCACCGTCGCAATCCCCATCACCCCGATGATGCTCAAGGCAAACGTCAAATTCGCCCGCACCGTCCCCCTCGCTCGCCTTGCCAACTTCACAGCCCACGGCACAGCCGACAGGTCATCCGCCAAGAGCACAATGTCCGCAGATTCAAGCGCCGCATCACTCCCGATCGAGCCAATCGCCATCGAGACATCCGCAGCCGCCAGCGCCGGTGCGTCGTTCACGCCGTCGCCGATCACCGCAACGCCCCGCACCGGACCGCCCTTTGTCTGGGCCTTGTACTTCAGTTCTTCTTTGAGCGCCGCGACCGCATCCAATTTGTCCTGCGGCAGCAAGTCCGCACCAAACTCATCAATCCCCAGACTCTTCGCCACCCGCTCCGCCGTCGTGCGATTGTCTCCCGTGAGCATCTTCACCGGCTTGACCCCGATCGCGTGCAGCTCTTTCACCAGCGCCCGCGCACCCGGCCGCACCGAATCCGACATGATCAAAACCGCCGCCTCGCCCACTCCTTCCGCGGCAGGATCGGCCGCCCGCCCCGACTTGATCGCTTCCTCATCGACGCCCACCGCAATGACAACGCCCATCTGCCCGCGCTCGCGGATCGTCTTGAGAACGTCGTGCACCCGCTGACGGAGGCAGACCGGCGTGACCGGATCGGTGTGCGCTGTGCTGCCGAGCCGCACCTCCGAGCCTCGCCAGGTCGCCGTCATCCCGCGCCCGGTGGTATGGGTGATGTCGGACAGTTCCGTGTCGGGCGCAAGGTCGCGTGCCTTCGCGCCGTCACGCACCGCCGCCGCGATCGGATGCGTGCTCTCACCCTCGATCGCCGCGGCCAGCGACAACAGCCGCTTCCCTTCCGACCACGCAACCGCATGCACCTGTTCAAGCCTCGGCCGACCCATCGTCAGCGTGCCCGTCTTGTCAAAGCAAACCGCCCCGATGTTCGCCAGCCGCTCGATCGCCTGCCCGCCCTTGAAAAGCACGCCCGCACGAGCCCCGCGCGCGATCGCCGAAAGTGTTGCAGTCGGCGTTGCGATGATCAATGCACACGGCGAACCGACAATCAAAAGCGTGATCGCGGTATACAGCGCTTCATCGAACGTTCGCCGAATCAAGAGCCACCAGATCAAGAGCACCGCCGCGCTCAATGCCATCACGCCAATCGAATACGGCCCGCTCACGCGATCGATCGTCCTCTGCACCGGCTCGCGCTGTTCACGCGCCGTCGTCACAAGATTCAGAACCTTCTGCAAACTGCTCTCGCGCGCTGGCCTCGTCACCTCTGCTTCGATCGGATCATCGAGGTTGATCGTCCCCGCGAAAAGCTCATCTCCCACCTTCACAACCCGCGGCATGCTCTCGCCGGTGATCGCCGATTGATCCATCTCCGTCGCGCCCTGCACCAGCCGGCAATCCGCTGGCGCCCGCTGCCCCGGCCTGATCTTCACACGCTCGCCCGCGACCAGACTTTCCGGCGATGCCTCGATCCACTCGCCTCCCCGCCCCACATCCCGGAAGACCGTTGTTTCCGTCGGCATCAGTTTGTGCAACGCCTCGATTTCGCGCTTCGTCCGCGCCATCGCCATATCTTCAAGAGCCCCAGCCAGCACAAACAAGAACAGAAGCAACGCGCCTTCTTCCGCATGCCCGATCGATGCCGCGGCAACAGCGCCGACCACCATCAGCACATCAATATCAACCTTCTTCTCCGCCAGCGATTCCCACGCCGCCCGAACGCCGTGGATCAGCCCGAGCCCCAAACTCGCCCAGATCGCAAGATCCGCGCGGGGCCAATCGAACAGTGCGTGCAGACCCCAGCCGAGCAGCAGCAAAAACCCCGCAAGAGATGCGGAGTACAGCTCGCCCTTCGTTGAGAAGAACGCCCGGGCAATCGCCTTGGCCCCACGCGTTGAATCGATGGCTTCCATCTCGCGCCATGACGCTAGCACGCCGAGCACGAAGAGGTCTTTGGCTGGGAAGCGGGTTGTCTACTGCCGGTTGGCTGCGTCGCCCGCCCCCGACGCGGGCGGGGCGTAAAACGCGGCCAGCGAGCGGGTCACGACATCGCCCTGCAGGGGAAGCCAGCGCTGAAACACCTTGGGCTGGTCAACGCCGGTTGCGAGCAGCAGCAATGCGCCGGTATACGGCCGCACTTTGGCGACGCGATTGTCGAGCCGCGCACGGAAATAGAAGAGCGACTCGGCCAATTCAATCGGATATTGAACCGGCTCACCCGTTTCGCCGGCCTCGCCCCGCAGGCTCAGATCGCGAGACCGTTCGGCGAGTGCCGCCTGAAAGCCGACCGCGGACAAGGCCTTGTTCCGCACCGACGGAACGACATCTTCCTGTGCATCGACAAAGACCCAGGCATTCTGATCGGCGAGCCAGGCCTCGGCGGCCATGTGCCCGCCACCGATGAGCGATGTTTCCACATCGGGCATCATCAGGCTTAATTCACGCGCGGGGATGCCCATCGCATTCAGGCAAGCCGAAACAAGCGTCGCGTACTCGACGCAGCTGAAGCGCCCGCCCTTTGCGGCTTCCTGGACAATCGAAATCGGATCCTGATTTTTCGCGCGCCCGCCCCCATCGTGCCGCCAGAGGCGGTGGACATACGCGCAGATCCGCCTCACGCGTTCGAGGTCGCCTGCTGCGCCCTCGCAGAGCTTGTCGAGGCCGCAGAGATTTCGCAGCGCGGCAGCATATTGCTCGTCGGCGACGCCGCAGACCAGGGCCGAACTTTCGCTCTCGCCTTTGTCGAACGCGAGCCGCTTCAGCCCGCGATCGATGCGGTGCATGTAACCATCGGGCGTTTCGAATGTGAATACGTCGGCCCCGAAAGTAGGCGATGTATCGATCGAGATGATTTCCTGCACCACGGCGGTTTCCTGCCCGCCCGAGATGGAGACGCGCTTGCGCTTGCGTGGAAGATGGTCGGTCGTTGCAATCGACCAGCGTGTGATCTCGCCCGCGGGTCCAACGACTTCGAGCACATCGCAGGGGATGCCGCCGACTTCTTCTTTGCCGAGTTGACGGACCGTGCCGCCGCCGGGTGACAATCGTGCTTTGGCTTGCTGGGTGAATTCGCGGAAGAGCACGATGCTGAGAAATGACCCGGCGTTGGACGCGGCGTCTTCATAGGCGCCGTGGGTGCAGACTTTGCGATCGTGATCGATGACGCCCAGGCGCTTGCCATCGAAGGCGATTTCCTGGCGCGATCCATCGACCAGGTCTGAACGCGGCACATTGACCCGGGCCCAGAACAAAGGCAATCCGTCCGCGTCGCTGCGTTCCTGTTTGACCCGGGCGATCGTTTTGCGGCTCGGATCGCCGAATGTCGTATCACCGACCCGATAACAGGCGACGACATACTCGACTTTCTGGACGCTTGCGAGCGCTTGATCCGCTCGCACGAGTGTTTCGGCGGCGCCCGCTCCGAAAACGGCGCGCAATGAGAGCGTTGCCACCCACACGAAACCGAGTGTTTGCAGCCTTGCGGCGTCGGGCATGACGTTTCCGCCAACTTTCGGGAACGAACCGGGAAACAACGCTGGGACGCAAACCAGAAAACCGAACCGATCCATGCGACTGGACGGCCGCGCTTGAACGGAGCATCCCCGCACTGGTCATTCTTCGCGGATCGGTCTGCGGTTCCGAAGACATTGCGAAAATGAAGACAGATTCATTCCGTCTTCATCTCGAGCGCGAGTTACGGAGAGTTACGGGCTTAGCGCAGCACCTCGTTCATCTGCTTCCGCTCAAGGTCTGTCGCACCATCCACCGGTATTTCTTTTACCAGATTGTCGATGATGGCGTCCGTCGTGACCTGGTCCGCCTCTGCATTGAAATTCGTCATCAACCTGTGGCGCAGCACGGGCTTGACGATGTGCTTGACGTGCTCGGGCGTGACGTGGGTTGAACCAGTCAGCATGGCGCGGGCCTTGGCGGCGAGAATCAAAAACTCGCTTGCGCGCGGGCCGGCTCCCCAAGACAGGTAGGCCTCCACCAGTTTCGGGCGTTTGCCCGCGCTGTCGAAGGGTTCTTTCACCCGGGTCGCGCGCACGAGCCGGAGCGCGTACTTGATCACGTGGTCGGGCGTCGGCATGGCGCGCACAAGATCCTGGATCTTCTTGATGTCGGTCGCGGACAAGACGGCCTGTGTCTGAACGCTCGCGCGGGTCACGCTCCGCTTGACGATCTCTTCTTCTTCGCTCAGCGTTGGGTACGAGATCTGAATCTGGAACATGAACCGGTCGAGCTGGGCTTCGGGCAGGGGGTAGGTGCCTTCCTGCTCGATCGGGTTCTGCGTCGCGAGGACGAAGAACGGGTTGGGCAGGTCGTGCTGAATGCCGCCGACGGTGACGTGGCGTTCCTGCATTGCTTCGAGCAATGCGGCCTGCGTCTTCGGGGGCGTTCGGTTGATCTCATCCGCCAGGATGATGTTGCCGAAGATCGGGCCTCGGACAAAGCGCAACTGGCGATGGCCGGTGGCTTTATCTTCCTGGATCACTTCGGTGCCTGTGATGTCGCTGGGCATCAGGTCGGGCGTAAATTGGATGCGGCTGAACTGCAGGCTGAGGGTCTTGGCCAGCGTGCTGATGAGGAGCGTCTTTGCGAGGCCGGGGACCCCGACGACGACCGCGTGGCCCCGGCAGAAAATCGCCATCAGCGTCTGATCGACGACTTCATCCTGACCGACGATGGTCCGGTGGATTTCTTCGCGCAGTCGCCGGGCCGATTCGCGGACCTGCTCAACATCGGCCAAGGTTGCCTGGACTGGTTCTGAAGACTGCGGCTCGCTCATGGATTGGACTCCGTTCCTGCACCCGTCCCACACACCCCGACGACCCCCATCCTACCGGCCAGTTCTGTCATCGGTTCGCGGAAGGCTTTTTTGGCGTGTGCGGGACAAATAACGGTACTTGGGCGCGGTAGTGTTCCGGCATGAGCCCACGTTCCCTGCTGCTCGCACCCGGACTTGCACTGGCCTTGGTTTTTGCGACCGCCTGCCAGACGGCGACACGCCCGCCTTCGCATGTCGAGGCGGCGCTCGCGAAAAGCACGGCGGACACGGTTGTTCCGAAGTATCTCGGGCCGGATTCGATCGACCTGCGGACGCTGCTGCCCGAGCCGCCTGCGGCGAACTCCCCGTATTCGGACGGCGAAATCCTGATCATCCGGGCGGCACAGAGCGACGCCTCGCCCGAATCGCGGGCGCGAGCCATCGCCGAAGACGATATGAAAGTCTGGCTCTTTGCCGAGATTCTTGGGCCGGCTTTTAATGCCAAGGACAAGCCGAAGACCGCCGCGTTCATCAGGCAGATCGAGCGCGATAGCAGTGTTGTAACGAGTGCGGCGAAGAAGGTATGGAACCGGCCGCGCCCTTTCGTGCAAGACCCCGGCCTTCGGCCGCTCACGTCCGATGTGCCAACAAGCGGTTCGTATCCGAGCGGGCACACGACGCGAGCGGCAATCTGGAGCGAAACGCTTGTGCTGCTTGCGCCGGAGAAGGCCGATGCGATCCGCGCCCGTGCGCGGCTGATCGGGTTTGATCGCATCATTTTGGGTGTGCATTTTCCGAGCGATGTTGCGGCGGGAAATGCGTTGGGGAAGGCGATTGTGGAAGAGATGAAGAAGAGCGGGGAGTTTCAGAAGGATCTGGAAGAGGCGCGGGGTGAGTGGGTGCAGTAGTTCATCTTGAATTTGGTATGGAGTGCGGCGGGATTCTTCAAGACCGCCTCCGCCATCGCTCCTCAAAGCCCGCGGCGACTCCGCTTCGCCACGTTCGCGTACTTTCGTGTTCGGCGTTCGGCCCCCTGGGGCACCTTTATGGACAGATCAGCTCGTTGTACGCGGCAACGAAGACGACGAAATCCGAATCGTCCACGAAACCGTCGCGATTCAGATCCGATGGGCATCCGGCGGGCATGCTGCCTTCGGCGCAGTCGAGGGTGTTGTATGCGGCAATAAACACAACGAAATCCGAATCGTCGACGAGACCGTCGTTGTTGAGATCGCCCGCGCACGAATCGGCCGTGAAGCTCTGGACCTGCAGGCCGAATCCATCTGTCTGGCCGTTGCCCTCGACGTAGAAATCGAGCGTGTTGATGCCGGGCGCAAATCCGCTCAGGGTGACCCAGGAGGAGTAGCTGTACGTCGGGAGGCGATGATCGGGCGTGGAGCCGGGGTAGTACGTGAACGCGCCGCCGTTGAGGCTGAACGCGGGAATCCAGGAACCGCGCGAGGCGAAGATCTCGCCCGAGTCGTCCGCGGCCCAGCGGAAGGTCAGCGTTGCGGTTGCAGCGTTGAAGCCGGTGAGATCGAAGGTCTGGCGGAAAACAAAGAAGGTCCAGTTGCCGACGCCGCCGTGGCTGCCGCCGGGAGTGTCGGCGATCCAGTCTGCGCGTGAACCGTCGTACGTGATGTTGACCGCCTGCGTGAAATTGCTCGTGCTGAACGACGCGAAGTTGCCGTCGCCACCGGGGGCGACATTGGTGGAAACAAACCAGTGACCGACGGGATTGGCTGTTGGATAAAACAGCGGGCCCGCGGCAGACTCCGCGCTCAGAACCTGCGTGCTCGCACAAACCGCAACGCCGAAAACGATCGCGTTTCGCATGATCTTCTGCCTCCCACGAGCGCACAATCCCACAAACAAGGGGCCTCTACGGATTGACGGAAACACTCGCGTGTTCGATCGTACACGGAGTGTCAACGGCAAAGGCTTTCCAAATCGCGTCCGAGGGGCGTGACGGCGAGCGATCGAAACGCGTGTGATTGCATAGGGCGAACGGGAGCGGCGCTTGATCAGCGGCTTTGTTTTTGCAGTATCCAACCCGTTCCGGCGGCGGCGAGCAGGATTGCCGCGGGAGGGAGGAGGGTCCACTCGGCCAAACGCTGGGTGGCGAAACCGGCGAGCACGGCGCCGGTGAGGAAACTGGCCCAGACGGTGGTCAGAAGAATCGCGCGGGAACGGTGGGTATCCCAGGGGCCATCTGGATTGGCGAGCGGCTCGCGTTTGACGACCATGGCGAGATGGCCGCCGATCTTGTTGAGCGTGCCGGTGACGAAGGTGAGGCTGACTTGTTCGTTGCCGATGCGCGAGAAGGTTGTGTTCATGAGGCCCATGGCGAACGCGATGAGGGCGATCGAAGGGAGCGGCGCGATCATGGCGAGTGCGTGCAGCCAGAGGCCGATGCAGGCGAAGATGAGCAATGCGCTGACTGCGGCGAGTGTTTTCTGATCGGGGCGATTGGGCCGATTGATTGTGCTTCGCAGGGTGCCGATGAATATGCCGAGCAGGAAGAACGCGATCGCGACGGCGGAGGGGAGTGCGAGAGGAAGATTGGCGCGGCCGAGATTGGCGCCGGTCTGCGTTGTGTTGCCGCTCATGAAGGAGAGGTACGTGCTGAACGCGATGAGGCCGTAACCATCGACGTAGCCGGCGACCATTGCGAGGAGGAGCACGAGTCGGGATTGCTGTCGGATCAAGGCGGGAGTCTGCAAGGGCGATGCTCCACGGGCGGCCGGACGGGGGTCGGGACGGGTGTCCTGACGGGCGTCGGGCGCGCGAGGGAGAGCATAAAGGGTTTTCGCTCAGAAGTGCCGCGGCGGGATTCCGCGTGCGGAAGTGTCGCGGCGTCAGGGGCAGAGAAGCTGGTTGTATGCGACGGCGAAGATGAGGAAGTCGGAATCATCGACAAAGCCGTCGGCGTTGAAATCGGCGGGGCAGCCGAAGGGCATGGAGGCGTCGAAACAATCGAGCGTGTTGTACGAAGCGAGGAAGCGGCTGAAATCGGCATCATCAACGAAGGTGTCGGCGTTGAGGTCGGCGGGGCAGGTGGGTGTCTCGAATGGGCGGCCGGCGAGGATGTTGGAGGTGGGAGTCGTTGTGCCGTAGAAGCCGGCGTAGTAGGTGTAGTCGAAGGCGTTGATGTTGATGGAGGTCGGGACGGCGGCCGTGGTGATGGCGTTGAAGTTGTACGTGCGGAGCCAGAGCAGGAAGTTGGCGTTCAGACCCGGGAGCACGGCTTCGATGCGGATTTCTTCGAGGCTGCCGGCGGTGGTGCGGTTGATGGTGGTCAGGTCGCCGCTGGTGCCGTGATAGGTGTAGCCGATGCGGGGGATGCGGTAGGTGATGTTTTTGACGCCTCCGTAGTAGCAGCCGGCGAGCGGGGCGGCGCAGGAATCGGGGGTGGAGGTATCGAGCGAGAAGGTGATGAGGGCCTTGTCGCCCACCTTCGCCTGCTCCATGCCGGGGAGCGGGGCCTTGTACGGGCCGATCTCATTGATGATCGCGGTCCAGGAGTATGAAACGATCGCGGCGTTTGCGGTGGATGCAAGCGCGAGGCAGGTGGCGGCGGAGAGAAGTGCGGTGTGCCGCGGAAAACGAGCCAGGTGAAGATACATTTCGCTGCTCCGGTGGGAAGGGTGGGGAGATGGGGAGGTGACGGGCCGCTGGAACGAACGATCCAGAGATGCGGCGGGTATAGAGCTAGCGATACGGGCGCGCGGCGACCCTCACGCGAGGCACGCGAAACCCAGAAAAACTTGGAGGATTCGGGATTGGGGCGAGACGCAATGGCGGTCAATGCACGCGGGGAGCGTGCCCCCCCACTTCCACCCAACCTGAGGGGGCACCGAAACTCGATCAGGGGCAGGCCAGTTCTGCGTAGGCGAGGAGGAAGATTCGGAAATCGGTGTCGTCGACTTCGCGGTCGCGGTTGAGATCGGCGGGGCAGGCCTCGGGCATTGCGGGGTCGGCGCAGAGCATGATGTCGTAGCCGACGCAGAAGAGGAGGAAGTCGGCGTCGTCGACGAGGCCGTCGCCGTTGAGATCGGAGCCGCAGATTTTTTCGAAGCGGGCGAGTGCGCCGGCCTTGTTGTAGGTCATGGTGGTGATGAAGCCGGGCGGGCCGATGACGGTGGTGAACGCGCCGGTGGATGCGCCGCGGATGATGTGGAAGTTGAACGAAGGGGGCGGGTAGAAATCGGGGGGGGCCGAGATGCGGAGCGTGCCGTTGCAGACAGCGCTGGAGCACTCGATTCGGTCGTAGGACTGGGTCGAAAGGATGTCGACTTCGTAGATGGTGTCGGCGCGGAAGACGGGTGCGCCGGTGAAAAGAGTGAGCACGCCGACGGGCGAGCCGGTGGATTCATCGGACGGGGCGAGGGTGCCGCCGATGGCGTGAGGGGAATAGATCGTGCCGGTGCCGCGGATGATCGAGGCGATGGCGTCGTCGTGCTCGATGGACAATGTTCCCGCGCTCTGGCCGGTAACTCGATTGGCGAAGACGATTTCGGAGAATGTGGAAGTTGGTTCGTAGACGAGGAGCACTGCGGAATTGCCGGTTTCGGGCTTGCGGATGACGATGCCGCCGTCGAAGTGGCAGGTGCCGGTGATGAACACTTCTGCCGGGCCGGGGAACTCGCAGCGGCGGCGGAAGACCGAGTCGCGCAATTCGCTGCCGCGCTGGGAAACCACGGCTTCCGCGTCCATGTCAACCGCGTTGAGCACGACTCGCTTGGCACTGCTGAATTCGGAATCGTTGCGCCCGAGACGAACGGGGGGAGCGCCTGCGAGCGCCGTGACTCGCGTGTTCTGGAGCGTGACATCCTCGTACGGGGCAGAGACGACGAGTGCGCCGGTGCTCGCGATTTCGATGGTGCCTTGCCCCGCGCCATCGAAGACGCTCCAGCGCAGGTGGAGCGGCACGTTGCCGGGGCCTTCGGCGATGATCTTGCCGAGGAAAGTCATCCCTCCGAACAGCATGCCGGCGCCGCGCACTGTCCTTGAGGCGGGCAAGGTTGTGCCACTCGGTACGAAGCTCGATCCGTTGTCCAAGGCGAACGCACGCATGACGATGTCGCCGCTTCCGAGAAGACTTGTGCCGGCGGCGATCTCGAGTCTGCCGGCGCGACTCGGGGGGCTGGTGAGCAACTCGACGTCGCCGTTGACGGTCGAGGCGTCTCCGACGAGCTGGATCTCGCCGAAATCGCAGGTGAGCTTGCCGTCGATCGTCGAGCCGTTGAGCGCGAGCTCCGAGCCTGCGATCACGGCGACGGGCGAATCGGAGACAACGTTTGTCCACTTTGCCGGGTAGTTGTACGCGGTGTCGGTGACCTTGAACTGGCCGCCCTGGGTTGCGAGCAAATGGACATTCTGAAGGTGGCTGTGTTCGAGAAATTCGACGGTGCCGCTTCGAGCTTCGATCGTGCCGCCCGTGATGGTGCCGAGCTCAAAACCCAGCGAGGAACCTGTCGGGCGATCCGCGAGGATCGTGCCCACGAGCGAGATTGAACCGGAAATCAGGCCCTGGCCACGGACATTCCAGGCGCTCCCGAACTCCATCTGATCGACCTGCAAAACGGCTTGATAGGGCAGCGACTGAGCGTTGAGGACGATCTCGCCGCCGCCCGGGGGCGTGCCGATTGCGAATGCTAGTGTCGATCGCGCGTTTCCGACGGCGGGTTGAACGGTTGCAGTGAGGCGCGTGGTCTTGGTGTAGTTTCCGAACGAAACGCCGGTGCCGGGCATGACTTCGAGCGAGCCATCGAAATCGGTGTCGAGGATTTTGGTGGTGTTCAGAATGCTGCGGACGGGGCCGCGGACTGTGCAGCGCTTCAGCAACTCGATTGTCGCGGAACCGATGGACGAGGGTGGGCTCAATTCGATTCGGCCGTTGTTGCGTGCTTCGAGTGTCGCATCGGTCACGGAGCTTTGGAAGAGGCGCAGGATGCCGCCGTCGGCGATGAATGTGCCCGAATTAAAGCCGTCGACCGAGCCGCCCCGGAATTCGATCGCGCCGCCGGGGTTGTCTGCGAGAACCGTGCCGAGAATCCTGTGTGCGCCGAGCAGGCTGCCGGTGCCGCGGATCTCGATGTCGCTGCCCCAGGTTGTCAATCGCCCCGCGGAGGACATGAGATACGTTCGCGTGACATCGGCGGGGGAACCGCGCAGCACGATCTGGCCGTTACCGGTGACGTTCGAGTTGAAGAGGGTGCCGAAGCGGGCGATCGAGAGATCGGTCGGGTGCTCTTCGCCGATCGTCATTGTTCCGTTGAGCGTGGCATCCTGGCCGATGGAAAATGTTCGGCCGGACCGCACACGGATTTCGGCGGCGGGGTTGTTCAACCGGAAGAAGCCGATCGACGCGTTGACACCGACAACATCGACGGTGACGGGGAGTGTGCCGCCGATGATCGCGATGTCGACATCGAGGGTGGGAATGCCGATGGGATTCCAGTTTGCCGCGGTCGCCCACTGACCACCGGCAGGCGCGTTCCAATCGAACGTCACGGGCGCGGCGGAGGCGATCGAGCAGCATGCGCCGGCTGCCGCGACACGGGCGGCGACGCGGAAGGATTTCAGCGGGCTCGGGGCCGTTGTCATGGGCACTCCAGTGCGTTGTAAGCGTTCAGGAACAGGCCGAAGTCCGCATCATCGACGAACGAATCGCGATTCTGGTCGGAGGGGCAGCCGGGGATCGCGGCTTCGCCGGCGCAGACAAGGCGGTCGTAGGCAACGACAAAGATCTGGAAGTCGCCGTCATCCACGAGGGAGTCGAAATTGAGATCGGCGGGGCAGCAGGTGCTGACGAGCGCCGCTTGCGGGCTGGCGACGCGGGCGCACGCGGACGTGACGAGGCAGTCGTAGATGCCGTCGTCCGCGTGAGAAATGGGGTTCAGCAGGAGCGTGCCGGACGCGGCGGTCGGGTTGTCGATCGGCGAGATCGGTTCGCCGTTGCGTCGCCAGGCGAAGGAGACATCGCCAAATCCGGAGGCGACGGCAACGGAGAAGGAGGCGGAGCCGGCGCAGGGGCGATCGAGGCTGACAGGTGTCTGTGTGAAGTCCGGAATGCCGGTGTTGGACCATCGGGCGAAGCCGTATGTGGGGTTGCCGCCGGCCGTTGAGACCAATCCGCCGACGACGACTTCGTCCATCCATTTCACGGCGGTGAGCGACGATCCGTTGATGCCGGAGCCGAATCCGGTCCAGGTCGAGCCGGTCCATCGGGCGATCTGACGCGAAGTGGTGGGAGCGATGGGGGAGAACGTTCCGACAGCGGTCAGGCCGAGGGGCTCGGAGATCAGGGAGAAAACATCGGGCGTGGCCGATGGCACCTGGACCCAGAGCGCGCCATCCCACGAAGCGATGCCCCGAACGGTCGCGGCACCGGAGCGGGTGAAGGCTCCGCCGGCGTAGAGCACGCCTCGATGAGCAACGACTGTGCGGACCTGGCCTTCGAAGCCAGCACCGAAAGGCTGGTATCCCTGAGTCGTCCAGGCGACGATTGAACGGGCGGAGATGCTTCCGATGGTTGAGAAGCTTCCGGCGATGATGAGCGAGCCGTTGAACGTCGTCATCGCGGCGATCGAGCCATTGGTGCCGCCGGGGGCGAGCCATGTGGAGCCGTTCCATCGCGCGAAATCGGTCGCGGTGACGCCATCGACCGATGTGAAGTTGCCGCCGACGAAAAGGCTCCCGCCGTAGCTGGCGATGGCGGCAACGGTGCCCGAAACGGCCTTCGTTCCTTTGCCGATGCGCTCCCAATCGCCGGCGCGCCAGCGTGCAATGGTTGTGGTGGATGCGACGGGAGGACCGGATCGTGCCGCGAGGACGCCGGAGACAACCAGCTCCCCTTCATGTTCGCCGATCGCGTCGACGGTTCGCCAGAATGTCGGGCCGCTTGCGTACGGATCGAACCAATCCGAGCCGTTCCAGGCCTGGAGCGCGATGCCGGGGTCGGCGGGCGAGAAGCCGGCGTACACCTTGCCGTTCAACGAGTAGAGCACGGAGGGCATGCGGGTGAGGCCCCCGTTCAGGCCGCTCCAGATCGCGCCGTCGGATTGAGCGATGTTGATGTACCCGTCGGGCTTGAACAGATTGAAGATTCCGCCCGCGACGAGCTTGTCTTCATATTGACCAAAGCACCGGACGCTGCCGGCGGATTCCCAATTCATGGGAGTCCAGACCCATCCGTTCCACTGGAATAGACCGGTGGCGGTCGCTGCGATGGTCATGCCGGCAGAACGGGTGACGGCATAGACGCGGGCTGCGATGCCGGCCATCGGCTCCCAGTAGACCCCGTTCCATGTTGCGACATTCGGAGCGGGTGAGCCGCCAGCGAAGTCGAACCAGCCGCCGACGATCAGGTCGCTCCCGGCGAGCACCATGCTCGCGACACCGGTCTGCGAGTTTGTGCCGGTGAGGAGACCGAAATCCATGTTGTCCCAGGAGGTGCCGTTCCACGCGGCGATATTGGTGACAAGCGCGGAGCCCGCCTGCGTGAACTTGCCCCCGGCGTAGAGGTGAATGCCGTCGGAGGCGAGCGCGCTCACGGTGCCGCTGGTGCCGCCTGCGAATTCGCGCCAGTTGGCGCCATCGAATGCCGCGAGGCGTTTCACGCTCGTGTTGCCGAACTTGTCGAACGTACCGCCGGCGATGAGTTCGCCCTGGTGCACGCAGAGCGCGATGACGGATGTGGAGGGATCCTCGGCTGCCGCCACCCACGCGGTGCCGTTGAATTTGGCAAGATTGCGGACACTTTCCGGGGTTGAGAACGAACCGCCCGCGTAGAGCACGCCCTGATACACAGCGAGCGCGAGGATGGATGGCGGGAGCGAGTTGCTCTTGATTCCGTCGCCGATGGCTCGCCATGCGTGACCATCCCAGGCGGCGATGGCGTTGGCGGTGACGTTGCCCGCGAGCGTGAACTGGCCGCCCACGACGAGCAAAGTCGGCTCGGGCCCGTCACCATCGGGGTCCCACAGGGTCATGGAATAGACGGGACCGTTGATCCCCGCGATGCTCTGGCCCTGCAA
>JAEUJD010000068.1 GCA_016793015.1 Phycisphaerales bacterium | reverse complement strand
AGTGTGTTGGAGACTCTTCAATTCATCGCTTTTCTTCGCTAGTCTCCGCAAACTCCGCTGCTCCGCGTTCTCTCGAGCGATTGCGCGGAGTGATCTGGCTTGAAACCCGCGCCGGACGGGGGAGGCTCGGCGCGAGTGAGGGGAGGGGAGATGAAGAGGGAAGAAGAAGACAGAAGAGGGACCCTTTCCTCAACCCCTCCACTCGTGGGAGGGGCTTCGGAGTTGCCGGAAGTCACGTGAGTCCGCGCACCAGGCCGTGGGCGTTTTCGTTTTTGAATTCGACGGTGTACTCGCCCAGCACCTGGCCCGCGGTGGCGTCGCCGGTTTGGGCGAGAGGTTTGAAGCCGAAGGAGCGGCCCTGGAGGGGAAGGACGCTGATGCGTGAGGAATCGAGGAGCAGGATCGTGTCGCTCGGGACCCAGCGGCTGAGGATGACGCGGCAGACGCCGAAGTCGCTTTCGTAGGTGCTGATCATGTCGCGGAAGGACTTGTCTTCGGGCGTGTAGGCGCGGCTGCCGGTGGCGAAGCCGTTGATGCGGCGTTTGAGCGCGCCGGAGCAGACGATGGTGTCGATCTTGCCCTGGCTTTGCTCCCAGATGAGGCGGAGCGCGGCGTTGAGGACGGGCTCGTTGAGATCGGTGCCGCTGCCGCCACCGGCGGGGATGCCGCCGGAGTTGGGGACGTACTGATTGGTCGAGACGCCCCGGATGATTCCGTTCATGGAGCGGCGGATTGTCGAAGTGCCCTGCGGGTTGCTGGCGGGGGCGACGCCGTTGATGACGCAGTTTTCGAGATCGCGGAGCAGTTCGCGGAGGCGTTCCTGCTTCTGGTACTCGAGTTCGTCGTCGATCCCGTGCTGTCTCGCGGCACGCATCGAGCCCGAGACCTCGACGGTCGCGGAGAAGATCTGCGTGAAGTTGGATTTGCGGGAGCGGAGCGTGAAGCGCGAGTTGGTCGCATCGGCGCCTTCGAGGGCGGCGTTGCCGAGGATGAAGAGGCGCTTGCCGTTGGTGAGCGTGGCTTTGGCGGTGCCGCCGTAGCCTCGCACGACGGTGAGGACGTTACCCGCGACGGCGGTGACCTGCATCACTTCGGCGCTGGCGTCGGGGCGGACGAGATCGCCGACCTGGAAGCGCACGCCGTTCTGCACGGTGAGGGCGGTGGCGTTCTGTGCGTCGGGCGAGTAGACGGTCTGGTTCATCGAGTCGGTGTTGGGGAGGAGCGAATCTTCGATCCACTCGTGGATGGTGCTGAGCGCGGGGCGCTTGGCATCGCCCAGGTAATCGAGGAGCGGGGTCTCGTAGGGGGAGACGATGCCGACAAGGTCGGAGACATCTTCCATGATTTCGGGGAGATCGGAGCCGGCGGCGAAGGTGGATTTGCCTGAGTAGGACATGGGGAAGTTCCAAATTTGCAAAGGGCCAGAGGGCCAGATGCGGAGGGAGGGAAGAGAACGGCAGAGCAGCAGAGAAGACAGAGAGAACGCGGAGGTGCGGAGGGGGCGGAGTTGCGCGGAGAAGAGATGGGAAGAGAGGGGAGGGGAAACAGATCGCGCGAGGTTGGTGCTCAGAAAGTGGGGAGCGAATCGCGCCCACCCCCAACCCCCTCCCTCGGGGCGGGGGCTTTAAGGCGTTGCGCGTCGGGCGCGCAAGTACGCGAGTAGGGAGCGGCGGTCGCCGGTGCGGGCTTGGGTGGCGAGGTCGGTGAGGGAATCGGGTGGTGATGTGATGAGTGCTGGGCTCATGGCGGAGGGGGTTGGGCGCGGGGGGAGCGCGGATTCGAAGAGGAAGGGTTTTTGGGTGCGGAGGGTTTGGATGAGGGTGTTGATGTCGGGAGTGGGAGGGCTGTTGGTGGTGGTTGGTTCTCCTGCATTGGTTTGCGCGGGTGGTTGAGATGCGAGCATGTTGGTGAGGAGGAGCGAGGCGACTTCGGGGTCGATCGCGCCGGCGGCTGCGAGTGCGCGATCGAGTTCGCGGGATTGCTTTTCTTGTGCGAGCGCGGACTGCGCTTGCGCGAGCTGAGTGCGGAGGGCCTGTGCGTCGGAGTCGAGTTGTGCGATTTTGGACTCGGCTTCGAGTGCGCGGGCGCGCCAGTCGATCTCGTCCGAGACGGGCGGGCGGGTGAGGGCGGCCGGGGCGTTGCCGTCGGCGGGTGCGGGGCGCTCGCCGGCCATGGGGCGCCTCCGGAAAGGGCCAAATGGCAAATAGGCAAATGGCAAATGAAGAAGAGGAACAACAGAAAGCGGTGCGGTGGGAGGCGTTCGAGGTGGATGATGACGAGTCATTTAGCAATTTGAAAATTTGCCATTTGGCGCTTTTTCACACGGCTCCGTCATCCGTGGGCGTGTAGCCGAGTTCTTCGAGGACGCGTTGTTTTTCCACGCCGATTCGGATCTTGGCTTCGGCGGTTTGGACTTGTTCGCGGTCGTCCACCGGGAGCGGGTCGGGCCAGTCGATGCGGATGCTTCGGTCGATCTCGTCGGTCTTGAGGATGTCGAGGTGATCGAGCGCGGCGAGGATGAGGCGCGATGCTTCGGCGAGGCCTCGGCCGTAGGTCACTTGCTTGCGCGAGGTGCGGCTGAGCAGGCCCATGAGCGTGACCTTGAGGGCCATGGCGCTCGAGAGATTGCCGACCTTCCCCTGCACGACGCCGGTCGCCAGAGGAGGAACGCCGCTGAGTTTGTCGAGGGCGTTTCGGATGGCCTCGAAGTGGGCGTCTTCGGATGGCGCTTCGGCGTCGCCACCGAAGGTTTGGATGGAGGCTTGCGTGTCGTCGGTGGCGATCATGACGCCGGGGCCGATCGAGAGCGAGTCGGGCGCGCCGAGACCTTTGCAGAGATACATCTTGAAGCTCTGCATCGCGAGGCGGTAGGCGCGATCGCTGAGGCGGGTGTTGAGTTCATCCTGGAGCGGAATCAGCGGCTCGACCTCGCTGATGCCGGCGTAGTGAAACGGCTGGCTCACATTCTGGATGTGGACGATCGGCATGCGGCCCTGTGTCCACGGGGTTTCGTCGGTTGCGATGGCTCGCTCGTTCTCGTAGATGTGGTGGAAATCGGCGGAGATGAACTCGGTGTGCGTGGTGCGTTTGCGTCGGCTGGTGTGAGCGCCGATGAGGGAGTTGAGGAAGGTGGCCTGCTCTGGTTGATGTTCCTCGCGCTCGAAGCGGATGATGTAGGCGGAGAGGCGCCGGAAGTCGGAGGTGTCGGTGACGGGGATGCCGCGGCGGGGATCGATCACCTCGATGCGGACGGGTGGCGCGAGGCGGAGCAGATCCTGCGGCTGCGCGTTGTGCGAGCGGACGCGGCGGCGGAAGTCCTGGGCGGTTTCGGTGATACGCACGAGCAGATCGACATGCCCGAAGACGTGCGCGAGGAGGGCGAGATCGGTCAAGAGCGAGATGCCTCCACTGGATTCCCAGATTGCGTCGAGAGCGGACTGGACGGCATCGCGGGTTGCCTGGGTGCGAGCGGTGCTGACGAAGCGGATGGGCTTGGCGAAGAGGAAGTCGACCATCGAATGCACGCGCCAGGCGATGTCGTTTTCGATGACGAGTTCGCGCGGTGCGCGGAGACGATCGTCGGAGGCGCTGTTGCCCGGGCGCGTGAGGCGCGCGGGGAGGCCGATTTCCTGGGGCTGTGAGTACCAGCGGGCGGGTGTGCTGCCGCTCGCGCTGCCAAGCACGGTGCCCGCGCGGGCGACCGGCTCCAGGGCATTTCTGTAGTACGTCCAGAGTTTGTCGAGACGCGGCGAAGTGCGCGTCTCGTGCTCTCGCAGGGCGAGCGTGAGTGAGGCCTCGTTGAGGCCGACGTCGGAAAATGCCTGGAGCCGGTACGCCATTGGGGACCACCTTCAGTGAGGGGGTGGGGTTTGCCGCCGTGCGGGCGGTTGAATCGCGGAGGCGGAAAAAAGCACGCTTCCACAGAGGGACGCCGAAGCGCCAATGGCCGGAAATAACCGTAACTAGGACCTGTTTGAAAATGGTGCTAAAGGCCTGTCAAACAGGGCATTGCGGTGAATTTCACAAAATGGGAAGTGGGGGTGCGTTGTCGCACTGATTTGGCCCGCCAAAGGCGCGTCCACACGTTTGGCCGGGGGGGTTGGTGGGGGGGCGAGGGGGTGGGGCTGGGTCCTGCTGCGGGACCATTCACCTCCTCACGTTTTCACTTCTTCAGCTCGTGACGCGGTCCCGCGACCTTGCCGCGGCTTCTTTCATACCCTCCGCCATGCAAGTCATACTCACGACGTCTCATGGCGAAATCGTTCTGGAACTCGACCCGAAGAACGCGCCGATCAGCACTGAAAACTTTGTCGCGTACGTGAAATCGGGCCACTACGACGGCACGGTTTTTCATCGCGTGATCGATTCGTTCATGATCCAGGGCGGCGGGCACACGGCCGACCTGGGCAAGAAGACGACGAACAAGCCGATCAAAAACGAGTGGCAGAACGGGCTGAAGAACGTGCGCGGGTCGGTGGCGATGGCTCGGCTGGGCGGCAACCCGGATTCGGCGACGAGTCAGTTTTTCATCAACACCGTGGACAACGCGTTTCTTGATCGGCCTCAGTCGGACGGTGCGGCATACGCCGTCTTCGGCAAGGTGATCAGCGGTATGGATGTTGTCGAGAAGATCCGCAAGGTGAAGACCACGACCAAGCAGGGCATGGGCGATGTGCCGGTCGAGCCGGTGACGATCATGCAGGCGCAGTTGAAGGTGTGAGAGCGGCGGTCGTCCGATCGCTCACGGGCACAGCAACTGGTTGTATCCCACAAGGAACGCGACGAAGTCGGCGTCGTCTACGAGCGCGTCGCGGGTGAGGTCGGCGGCCATGCTTGCGGGCGGTACGACCAATTGGTCATAACTGACGATGAAGAGCTGGAAGTCGGCGTCGTCGACCATGCCGTCGGCGTTCAGATCGCCCGGGCAGGGTGCGCTTTCGTCGCCATCGAGGATGCCGTCGAGATCGCGATCGATGCCGATGCGGGTTTCGCTGCCCTTGGGGACGATCATCCAGGTTTGCTCGTTGCCGAGTGAGGCGAGCGCTTTCACCGACGCGACCGAGACGTTGGGCCCGGACTTATCGGCGCGGAAGAGCGCGCTGCCCTGATAGGCCCAGCCACGCACGACACCGTTCACACGGCCTTTGACAATCAGGCCAACCTTGCCGGTGTTCGCGAGCGATTCGAACTGCGACAGCAGGGCGAGCTGCTCCACCGATGCCGTTGCGACGTTCACAAGCGTGGTCTGCTTGCCGACGGCGGCGTGGGTATCGCGGCTGAGCGGGCCGGGCGGATCGAGCGGGTTGTTGATGCCACTGACGGCCATTTCAGACCCGGAGAACGAGAGCATGAGCGCTGTGAGGTTTGCGACTTCCTGATCGCTGAAGACGTTGAAGACGGGTTCGGAGACGAAGCGCTCGATCGAATCGACCGAGCCGTCGTGCAGGAGCCCGAAGCCGGCGGTGTTCTCGATCTGCGTTGCGTTGAAGCCGGTTTTCTTGTACTGATTCCGCAATTGCGGAATCTTCATGGTGACGTTGGTCGAGCCATCGACCGAGACAACGGCGTGATGCCGCTCGCCGTTCGGTCCGGCCGGAATCGCGACGAAGTTCTGCCCGGTGAATCGCATGTCCGTGCCCATGCCGGTCGGAACGGTGTGGCAATTCACGCACGAGAGCAGGTTGCCATCGAGGCGCCGGCTGCTGCTTCTATAGATAGAGAGACCCTGAGAGGCGTTGCCGTTGGGCAGAGGCTGGCCCGCGGCACCGAAGCGCCCGGTTGTGTAGTGACCCGGCAGCGGAAGATTGGTGGGGAGCGTGTTATCGAGATTGCGGAACGGGTTGGGCGGAATGGTGATGGTGGCGAGGAAGAATTCGAATTCCTGCATGAGGTGCGCCGGGAGCGGTCCGTCGCTGCCCTGGAGCGCGAGGAATGCGTTGGCGAAGGCTTCGAGTCCGGCGCGATCGCCTCGCCAGTGATGCGGCTCGTGGCCGACGATGTCCTGCAGCGTCTGCGTGGTCATCGGGCCTTTCATCGGATGGAACGGTTCAAAGCCGGTGGTGAGGCCGGGAAGTCCGAAGCCGAGGTTGAGGCCGGTGAGCGGATCGGAATTGCCGCTGGGATCGCCAAGATCCCACGCGAGGCGGTCCATCGTTCCATCGACGTGGCACGAGGCGCACGAGATCTGGCCGAGGCCCGAGTTCAGGTGCGTGTTGTACAGGTGGCGCCGGCCGTTCTTGATCTCATCGACGGTGGGATCAAAGAAGGGCACCTGCATGATCTCGGCCTCGCTCGAGAGCGAGACGACGGAGATCGAGCCGGAGAATTTGTTCATCACATAGAGGCGGTCGCGTGATTCATCGAGCGCAACACCGGTTGGCCCTTCGCCGACGCGGATAGTCTGCTGCAGCCCGGCGCGCTGGCCGGCCTGATTGATGACGATGATGTTGTTCGAGCCCATGCCCGAGACGTAGGCGGTGGTGCCGGCGTTGTTCCAGACGATGCCACGGGGGTCTCCCAGCGACTTTTCGCGTTCTTCAAACGAAACGCTGGACGTGGTATAGGTCAGGTGCGGATTGAGATCGACGACGGTGGAAGAAAGCGCGCCCGGCGCAACGGTCGCCATCTCGACTCGGATGAACGTGCCCTTGATGTTGGGCTCGTAGCGGATGTGATTGGTCGCATCGGTGCCGATGACGGCGATCTCGCCTGTCGCGGGATTGACGCCGACACTCATGCAGATGTTCATCAGGCCGTGGGCGTAGTTGATGCCGAGCGAGTTGGCGTTGATCGCCGCAAGATCGTTATCGAGCAGCGTCCAGCCGACGGGCCGGCCCGATTTCGCGGCATTCACTCCCGAGACAAGATCGGTCCAGTTGCCGTTATTGTCGTCATACCACTGGCCGTTGCCATCGTTGCGCACGATCATCGCGACCCGCGGCGGAGTGCCCGCGCTCGGGTTCTTTGCGGGAACGAATATGGGGCCCGCGTTCGGAGGAGGGTTGACGCCTCCGTACGGGCCGGAAACATCGTCCACGACGTTGGGGGGGAATGCGAGAACGTTGCCGCCGATTCCGGTGGTCGCGCCGCCGCCGAGGACGGTCGTGCCGTTGCCCGATTCAAAGACCGCGGCATACACCGTCGAACCATCGGGGCTTACCGCCATCGCGCGGGGCGATTCGCCCTTGATCGGAATCTCCGCGACCGGCGCTTCGCCACCCGAAACACTGAAGACCTGCACAACCTTCGCGACCGAGCATGTGACAAACGCGCGCTCGGGTGTGCCCGCGAAGACAACGTCGGCCGGCTCGTCTTTGGTTGCCAGCGTGCGGACGACGTTCATGGTGTTGAGGTCGACGATGCTGATGGTGTCGCTGACGCGATTGACGACCCATGCTTCGGTTTCGGTGCGAGCGCGGACCGAAACAGGGTCAAGCCCGACCGGGATGGCACCGACGGAGTACGGAAGGCCGCTCGTGATATCGAACACTTCAAGGCGGTTGTCGGCCGTGTTGACCGCGAGGAGGCGATTGCCGCTGGGGGTCTTGTCGAGCGGGTGAACGTGCGGGCTTTCCCAGTTCACAAAGGCGCTATTGAAATAGCGATCGCCAAAGGGGTCATTCTGAATGACAAGCGCGCCGGCCATCGCGACGCAAGCGAGGCCAAAGATTCCGGCGTAGGACGCTTCTTTCCAATTCTTCATCTCATGCTCCGCGCAAGACCAGTTTGAACCCGATCAAGATACTCGACGAGGCCACCGAGTCGACATCGAACATGCGAAACCGACCGGAATAACTGGGATAGGACGCCCGCCGATTTCAGCGGAAGGGCCGCGGCTGGCCGCGAAAGCACGTTGGCCTACTTGTGTGTGGCCATTTCCCACACTCGGGCGGGCCCGGGTTCCCCGGTGCGTGCGATCGGCGTGAGGACGATGGCGTCCGCGCCCGCTGTTTCAAACGACTCGCCGGCGCGGGAGCCGGGAAGGACGGTCGTCGTCCAATGCCCCGCCCGCCGCACCTGCAGAATCCAGCGCGACGGCATCAGCGAAAATTCCCAAGGCATCCACGCGAGCGCTGTGCGCGTGTCGTCGCTTGCCATCAAGGCCGTCCACGGTGTCTTTGCAAAGGCGGGGTCGGCAAGCCACGGGCTGGCCGGAACGAGCGCGGGCGTTGGGTAGCGTTCCATCACGGCCTGGTTGATGCCTCCGCGGTTCTCGAGGAAGACTTTCAGCGAGAAGTGAATCTGCCCCGGAGTATCAAAGCCGGGGTTGCCCGAGCGCTCACGGGTGATGTTGATCTGGCGCAGGATCTCCCCGGGGATCCAGTTCCGTTCCGCGTTGTCCTTCTCGAGCCCGATGCGGCTGGTGAAGAGACTGGGCCAGAGATGGCGCTCCAGGGTGTTCTCCGCTGCCCACCACAAGAGCAGCTTCACAAAGTTCTGGTCGACCGAATCAACGCTCCAATAGAGCTGGGGCGAAAGGTAATCGAGCCAGCCTTTTTTGAGCCACAGTTTGGCATCGGCGTGCAATTTCTCGACGGCATCCATTCCTTTGATGCCGGGCGGATTGCCCGGCCGCCAGATGCCGAAGGGTGCGATCCCGACCAGGACAGAAGGCTTGGCAGCCTTGATCTCCGCATAAAAACGCTCGACGAACTGGTTGATGTTCTGCTCACGCCAAAGCGTGCGTGTCAGCGGGCGCACCGCTGTGCCCGGCGGCGCATCGGCACGCAGCTTTGCGGCATACCTCGCGTAGCTGTCGGCATCCGGAAAAGGCTGACCCTCCTTCGGGTACGGATAAAAATAATCATCGATCGCGACACCATCGATGTTGTAACGGTGCACGATGTCCATCGTGACGCGCATGGTGTGTTCCACAGCCTCGGGCTCGCCCGGGTCGAGCCATTCGTAGTTGTCGTATTGCCTCACAATCCCCGGGTTGGTGCGTGATATGTGCGACGACGCATCGGGCGAGCGAGCCTTGTAATGGCGAGCCCGAAACGGGTTGATCCAGGCGTGCACGTCGATGCAGCGCCGGTGCGCCTCATCGATCCAGATCTGAAGCGGGTCGTACCCGGCCTCCGAAGGCGAGATGCCGCTCGCGCCGGTCAGGTACTCGCTCCAGGGTTCGAGCGCGGAGATGTAGAGCGCATCAGCGCTCGGACGCACCTGCAGCAAGACCGCATTCAGATTCATCTTCTGAAGACCGTCGAGGATTCGGATGATCTCGGCCTTCTGCTGCGCGACCGTGAGATCGCTCGCGCTCGGCCAGTCGATGTTCTGGACGCTGGCGATCCACACACCCCGGAATTCGCGTGGGGGTTCGGGAGGCGCGAGAGTGGCGAGGGAAGCGGGGGGTATCTCACGCCACTGTGCAAGTCCCGTCGCAGCAAAGGCGAGTGAGCAGATCAGGGCAAGCAACGAAACGCGAGTACGCATGACCGATCTTTGGCCCGAACACTTCACAGCGCATAGATCATGTCATCCCCGCATCGGATACACAGCATTCACGGAATCTTGCACCGATCACCCTCGCACACCATCGCCGGTTCTTCGCCGAGCAACTTCGCTGCGAACGCGCTGATACCGATCCGATGACGCGCGAACCAGCGGTAGAAGATATCGACGACTGGGCGGACAAGAGGCCAGCCGGTGATGCTCACCGCGTGGCTCATGATCCAGGCTCCAAACCCGCCCCCCTCCGCCGCCGCCCGATACGCCCGCCGAAACACTTCCATCCCCGTGATCAACGAACCCTCCGGCGTGATGCCGTGGATTTGGCCCATCAGCGCTTCGATCGATGCGCCGTAGTCCGCCGCGCTGAAATCCGGGGCCGTGATATCCACAATCCGCAGCCTGCCCCGACCGGCATCCAGCTTCTGCATGAACCGGGCTTCGCGCCGACACAGCGTGCACTTGCCGTCAACCAGAATGGCAAAGGGCTGTTTCACGCTCTGTATTCTTCGGCCGCTCCGATCCGGATTCTCGCTGCGCAAGATTCCCCACGAATTCAAGGCGGCGGCCGTTACCCCGGCATCTCGGCAAGCGCCTTCCAGAACACCCGCAGTGCATCCGCTCGTGGCCTCACCGTCCCATCGCGGTTCGCCAGAGAGAACTTCGAATACTCCGCAAGGATCGCGCGGATCAGCAGCTCCTTCTCCGGCTGGCCCGCATCCTTGCCCAGGCTGAGCGCCAGCGACGCGATCGTCCCGTTGTCCGGGAACTCCTTCAGCGCCTTCTGAAGGTCCGGGCTGTCCCACTTCAGTTCGCCCCGACGCATCATCGCCGCCAGCAGGTTCGCGGCACACCGCGGATCGCCGGCAAGCTCCCAGCCCAGTCGGTCCACTTCATCCTGCTTCGATGTATCCAGGTACAAGAACGCCGCGGCCTCGAAGACATCGCGGTCCTTCGCGGTCTTCGCCAGCTCCAGAATCTTCGGCCCGAGCTTCGCGCGGGTGTCATCGCGCGACAGCGCGCCGCTCCGGATCGCGTACTTCAGCAGCAGCACCATCGCCCGCGGATTCGTCGGCATCGTCGACTCTTCGTCCACGAGGAACCGCGCCCGGCGCAGCACATCCACGATCTTCTCTTTCGTCGGACGCTCCATCATCGCCAGCGCGCCGACACACCTGGCCTCCTGCACCTGCGGATTGCCCCCGGGCAGAATCCACTTGCCCACGAGCGCCAGATCGCTCTCCAGATACTGCCGATGCGGCCCGCGCACCCACCAGTCGGCCGGCCAGTCGCAGTCGAGCAGGATGAGATCGATCGCCGCGGCTTCGTCCGCCGCGCTCACTTTCTTCACCAGTTCCCGGCGTCGGGCCACCGGATCATCCCGGTTGTTGACCTCGCAGATGAGCTGCTCGAAATTCTGCTGCGATCCGAGCTTGGCCTGCGAGCACAGGTTCCAGAGTTCCACCGCCCGATCGACCTTGCCCAGGCGCAGCGCACACTCCGCCGCGGCCCCGAGCGCCGGGCCGTTGCCGGGCTGAAGCTCGTTCGCGCGTTCGTACGCCCGCAGCGCGCCCTCGTACTCCTTCGCGCGATGCTGCGACAGCGCCCATTCAAACTGGGCATTCGCGTTGTCGGCGAGGCCTTCCGCCGCCTCCTTCACCAGGTTGTACGACAGCTTGCGATCGTTCTGATAGATCGCCTGGCCGAGCACCAGCTTCTGCGCCGGGGTTCGCTTCCCCTCGGGAAAGACATCAAGGAGCACCCTGTTGGAGCCATCAAAGTCGCCCTTGAGCGCGAGCGCTTCGGCTTTGGGCAGCGCGCTCCGCAGCGTCTCCATCGCGTCGTTTACGTCGTCGTCCGAGGTGCGGGCTCGCTTGGGCTTGTCCGACTGCTTCGGAGCCGTCGCGGCAGGGGCCTTGCCGGGAGATTTATCCGCGGGCTTCGTCGCCGGCTGCCCGAGCGCTGTCGCGCCGAGCGCACACCCCGCCATCATCCATCCGATTGCTCGAAGCTTCATCATCCGCTGGCCTCCACACCGCCCGTTCGAGACACCTTCCGCCCGTAACGCCCCCAAA
>JAEUJD010000043.1 GCA_016793015.1 Phycisphaerales bacterium | reverse complement strand
GGTGTGGCGCTGAACAACCACCTGCTCGACGGCGCCGCGCTTGAACTCGTCGGAATAGAGCTGCTTACCCATCGTGACACTCCTTCCTGCGGGCTGTTGTAGCCCGGAGGGGTTTGTGTCAACGGAACGTGGGACGGGTCAAACCTGCATCCGGAGGCGGAATCAACCGGACGCAGGACAACAAACCACCTCAAAAATCCAACCCACCTTCACGCCCACATCAACACCCGCAATGCCGCGTTTACCACGGACAAACCAGCGTGTCGTACTGCGTCGCAAAGATCACAAAGTCCGCGTCGTCCACCTGATCGTCATCGTTCAGGTCGGCATCACAGAACGCCGGCAGCGCGGGACAGAGCAGAGCGTCATACGCCATCGCGAACGAAACAAAGTCGCTGTCATCCACCGCGTTGTCGCGGTTCAAGTCCGCGGAGCACGGATCGGTTGTGTACGCCAGCGTGTTGATGGCCTGGCCGACGCGCACCTGCTGCGACTCGCCCGGCGCCAGCGTCCACTGCCACTGATAGCCGAAGGCTCCGTCGCCGTTCACCTGAAGCGAGTTGTTCGAGAGATTGTTCGCGCCGCTCGACAGGAGGTTGCGCAGACCCAATCCCGTCGCGACATCGTGCAAAAACTCACTGCCATCGCTCGCGACAGTTCCCTTGTTCAAGCTCGACGTCTCCGAGAACGTTCCCGTGTTCCCCGCCCACGTCTGGCGATCGTCCGTCGACGCATTCGGAGACCCGCCCGGCATATCCATGTCGCACAGGTGGAAGATGTTGAACGTCCGAGCCGCGGCGTTCGCGCTCGATGCCGTGAACCGCACCCGCGTGTACACACGCGCCTGGTTCGCCACCGGCCCATCGCGCAGCGTAATCAGAAACTCCGTGTTGAACCGCTCATTGCCCGCGACGCCCGGACCCGCGTTCGTGTACGTGATCCGCGACTTGTTGTTCTGAGTGAACACCGACGGAGTGTCCAGCTTTGAAAACAGCGAATTCTGGTTGTTGTTCTCGGTGCGGTAGTACCAGCAGTACTTGTACTGCCAGTCCGTCGTCGTTCCGTCGGTATAGAAAAACGTGTCGCCGTTCGTGACGCTGAACGTCGTCGTCAGCATCTGGAACTTCGCGTTTCCATCCAGCAGCGTCTGCGCGCTCGCGACCGAATTGCCGATCAAGCCGATCGAAACCAAGCCGGTAAAAGCCGACAACGTCCAACTCAACCGCTTCATGTGATCTCTCCTCGTACTCCGACCCGCAACAAGCCCCGGCGCTGGCAAAGACCCAGTAGCCGCTTGCACCCGATCTTAACTCTCGCGCTTGCAGTCGGGTGCAGTCACTCGTATTGCCTGCGACAAACCGCCCATTCTTAACAATGAAAACGCTTTCGAGGCGGCGCTTGCCCCGGCACCCGAGATCGACGCCGCCCGCCCGGCGTCCAAACACCCACACCAAACGGGCACCCTTCACCACGCGCACAGCAAGGCGTCATACTGCGCAGCAAACACTGTGAAGTCCGCGTCGTCGACCACGCCGTCCTCATTGAGATCCGCATCACAGAACGCCGGCAACGACGGACACAACAGGTTTTCGTACGCCGCCACAAACTGAACAAAGTCGGCGTCATCCACCGCGTTGTCCCGCGTGAGGTCCGCGTCGCACGGATCGCTCAGGTACACGCTCGCGTTGAACGATTGTCCAACCCGAACCACCTTCGTTTCCCCGCTCTGTAGCGTCCACGCCCACTGATACGCCGCAGCGCCGTCGCCCGAATACTGCGTCTGATCAAACAGACTGCCGCTCCCCGATCCCAGCTCTGCTCGAAGCACCGAACCCGAGGCAACGTCGAACGCCTGATAGTCCGCCGCGATCAATCTGCCAACGTTCACCGACGAGGTTTCCGAGAACGTCGCCACCCCGGTGTTCGAATTGAACGCCTGTCGATCATCCGTCGCGGCATTCGGCGTCCCACCCGGCATATCCAGATCCGCCAGATGGAAAAGATTGAAAAGCCGCGGCGAATCCGCAGCGCTCTGGAACGTCATCTTCGAGAACAGCCGCGTCTGATTCAGCCCCGGCCCGTGCCGAAGCCGCAGCACCAGTTCCGCATTGAACCGCGCCAACCCCGCAACGCCCGGGCCCGCGTTCGTCCAAGTCAACCGAGTCTGATTGCCCTGCGTATATGCCGTGGGCGTATCCCACTTCGACATCACGGTGTTCGTGCTGCTGACTTCCGTGCGGTAGTACCAGCAGTACTTGTACTGAATGTCCGGGCTTGCAACGCCCTCGTTCCGCAGCGTCGCGTCTCCCAATGTCGTCGCAAACGCCGGCGTCAGCATCTGAAACGTCGCTGTGCCGTCCGAGATCGTCTGCGCAAACGCGCCGACCGACGACCCCGCCGCGACAACCAACCCCACTACCACATGCCGCGCACACGAACCCTGAAACATGCACTTCTCCAAAAAGACATCGCCCGGGAACCAAACACTTCAACAGTCCACAGCAGCATATTTCGTCCGCCCGGGAAACAAAACAACTTTTCATCGCTTTTCTGCCACCCCTCTACCCGAGCCTTCATCAATACAAAGTCCGTGCGTCTCCGGCGCCGCTCACACCCCTCTCCCTCCGTCCAGTATCACGCCATCCGTCCCAAACAACCCACGCAAAAACCGGTTTTCACGCATCCAACTTGACATCCCCTGTACAATCTTTCTCCGTTGGGGATCTTTTTGGAGGGGTCCATGGTGAAGTTCGGACAGCGGCTCTTGGCCCTGGGTTTCGCAGCCAGCATCTGCGGCATTGCAATCGCCGATATCACGTACCTCACTCAGTCCCGAAGCGCCTCGGCGCAAGGGCCCAGCGGCGGCGTTGTCGCCTCCGCCTCCGCGCCCGACTTCGCGCCTTTCAACGTCCGACTGAACTCCCCGGGCGAAATTCCAGACGGACTCGGCGCCGAAGCAACCGCCTCGCAGTTCTCCACGCTCGCTCAGAATCAGATTCTCGTCAAGTGCGCCACCAGCCCGGGCGGCTCCGGAGGCCACTACGGAAACGCGAGCTCGAACTCGCTCATCACTTTTTCCGTCCCGAGCGATTCGGCCTTCTCGATGCAAGCCACCTGGGCCGGAGCGAACATCAGCCTCTCGGGTCCCGGCGTCAACATCATCCGCTCCGGACCGTTCCTCACCACCATTACCTCGACCGGCACATTCCAAGCCGGGCAAACCTACACGCTCTCGTGCGTTCCCGTCAACGAGATTTCCGCCGGCAGCATCCGGGGCGGGTTCGCCGACGTCATCGTCACCATCGGCACCCCGCCTTCGACCCCGGTGAATCCAAAGGCCTCCGTCGCCAAGATCTGCCCGGGACTGACCACCTCCAATCTGTCTGTGAACAACCCCGGTGCGGGCATCGTCGTCGATTGGTATCTCGGCGGCTGCGCCGAAACGCCCGTCGGCACCGGCAACCCGCTCACCGTTTCCGCTGCCGGAGACTATTACGCCAAGACCCGCCGCCTTTCCGATGGCTTGCGCTCACTCGCCTGCGCCTCGGTGACAGTCGGCACGTACACCACGAGCAACCCGACCGGCGCATCCGCCAACCGCAACAACCTCTGCCCGCACGATCCCGGAATGGTCCAACTCTCGATCGTCGGCGGATTGGGCCAGTTCGTGCGCTGGTACGCGGATTCCTGCTCGGGCACGCCCATCGGCGAGGGCATTTCGATCCCTGTCCCCTCCCCGCGCCGAACCACCATTTACTACGGCCGCTGGGTGAACAACTGCGCTGTGAGCGCCTGCGCCTCCGTCGCCGTCGTCGTGCGCGACTGCGCCGCCGACTTCAATTGCGACGGCGTCGTGCAGGACGATGATTTCGCGCTCTTCGCGATCGCGTACAACGTCCTGGTCTGCAGCGATCCGGCCATGCCAACGGATTGCCCGTCGGACATCAACCAGGACGGCTTCGTCGACGACGCCGACTTCGCCGCGTTCGCAGTGCAATACGACCGCCTGATCTGCCCCTGATTCCCACCCACCGTCGCGCACCCACACCGCGCCGCCCCTCGGCGCCGCCGCCTATCTCTTCCCCTCGCTCACAACCTTCCCATCAATCACAGTCCCCACGCAGTGGCTCGTGTACTCAAGCGGATCGTTGTCATACAGCGCCAAATCCGCATCCTTCCCAACTTCCAAACTGCCGATTCGCGCTTCGAGACCGAGGATTTTGGCGGCGTTGATGGTGATGGATGCGAGCGCGTCGTCGAATTTCAGGCCGTTGGCCGCGGCGAGGGCGGCTTCGAAAAGCACGACCCGGGTTTTGGGGACGTAGCCCTCGTAGCCGCTCTGGATGGCGAAGAGGACGCCGGCCTTTTTCAGCTTCGCGGCGGTTTCGAAGCTGAGGTTTTCGGCTTCGCCGACGGCGCGGTACATCGTCGGGTGGAGGATGACCGGAATGCTCGCGGCTTTGAGCTGGTCGGCGACGAGGTAGCTTTCGGCGGCCATGTCGAGGATCAGTTTGAAGCCGAATTCTTTCTGCAAGCGAAGCGCGCTTTCGATGTCTTGAGCGCGGTTGACTGTGATGGTCAGCGGGACTTTGCCATCGAGCACATCGCTCAGCATTTCGAGCCGAAGGTTGCGGCTGTCACCACCCCCGCCCTTGCCTTCTTCTTTGCTTTCGTCCTTTGTATCTTCCTTCTTCTCGACGCCGGCTTTCTTCTTTGCTTCGGCCGCTTTGCGCTTCTCGGCGTACTCCTTGGCTTTGATGAGCTCTTCGCGGAGCATTGCGACTTGCTTGCCGCGGGTGCCGGGGGCTTTGCCTCCCGATTCGAGCGAGCCGGGCCCGATCGTCGCCGTCACCATTGCCGGCGACAGGATCACGGCCTCATCGACGGTATTGCCGGTGGTCTTGACCACGATGGTTTGGCCGCTCACGAGCGCGCCGGGGGCGTTGCCGGTGTTCACAGTCGTGATACCAAAGCCGCGCACCCACTCCACGAGCTTGTCCATCGGGTTGTACGCATCGATGGCCCGCATCTCGGGCTGGATCGCAGCGGATCGTTCGAGCTGATCCGAATCGTGCTTCGTGTTGTAAAGACCGGAAACGCCGACGGTGCCGCGGGCATCGACGAGGCCGGGGGTGACAACGGCGGCTTCGATGACTTTGACGCCATCGGGCAGCTTTATGTCGGAGGCCTTGCCGACTGCGGCGATCTTGCCGTCCTTGATAATGACGACGCCGTCGGTGATTGCGCCACCGGCCATGGTGTGGACGGTCTTGCCCTTGACGACAAGATTCTGTGCGAGCGCGAGGCCCGTGCAGAGGAGCAATCCGAACGCTGCGGCAAACTTTGAGCTGGTCATGGAATCTCGTTTCGTGGAATCGTTTTTGACTGCGCTACTGATGCGTAAAAGCCCGTCACTTCGTTCGCGTTCGTACGGTCAGCCGCCGCACGCTCCGCACTCTTTTGAGCGCCCGGTGCTTATTGATTTCCAAAGCAGCAGAAATAGGGCTCTTGATCCCGACCTGCGCCAAAGCCACCGACGGCGTGGAGCAGATCGTCCGCATTGGAGCGATCGAAGACCTTGTTTCCTTCCACCCATGTTTGCTCGACGTGCGTGTAGACGCTGAGCGGATCGCCGCTCAGAATGATCAGGTCGGCATCCTTGCCGGGTTCAAGGCTCCCCACCCGCTTCTGAAGGTCGAGCATCTCGGCCCCGCTCAGCGTCATCGCACGCAGTGCGCCGGCGCGCGACATGCCCGCCCGCACACCCAATGCCGCCGATCGCAAAAAGATCCGCGAGTCGGTGATCCAGTCATCGGTATGGAACGCGACGCGCACGCCCGCTTTCTCCAGCGTCGCTGCGGTCGCAAAGCTCATTTCCGCCGCCTCCAGTTTGCCGCCGGGGGAGTCCACGACAATCACGCTGCACCCGAGCACCTTTCCTTCCTTCTGTGCCGCGGCGATCTCGTCCGCCACTTTCCACGCCTCGCTCACATGGTGCAGCACAACGCGGAACCCAAACTCCTTGCTCAGCCTCATCACCGTCGCGATGTCGTCGGCGCGGTGCGTGTGATGGTGCACGATCCGCTTGCCGCTCAGCACCTCGTCCATCGCCTCGTAGCCAAGATCGCGTGCCGGCGGCTTTATCTTGTTGATTTCTTCTTCGCTCTTCCCGTCCGCCTTCGCCTTCGCGAGTTTGTCCTGGTACTCCTTCACCTTCACGCCGTATTCCTGGGCCTTGATGTACTGCTCCCGCACCATCGCCGCGGACTTTCCACGCGTGCCCGAGAAGGGCGGATCGCGCATCGGGTTGGTCCCGTTCGCCATCTTCATGCCGCCGGCTACGCCGTCATCATCAATGAACACCGCAAGGTCTTCCATGCGCTTCGCGGGCTTGCCATCCTTCATCCGCATCTTCATATAGATGGTCTGGCCCCCCATCAGGTGGCCCGAGCCGGGCATGACGTTGATCGTCGTCAACCCCCCCGCTACCACGCGACGGAAGCCCGAATCAAACGGGTTCAGTGAATCCGAGACGCGCACACTCGGCTGGATCGTCCCGCTGCCGTCGGCCGCACCGATTCCGCCCACGTGGCTGTGCGTATCGACGATGCCGGGCATGATCGTCTTGCCCTTGCAGTCGATGACGGTGGTGCCATCGGGGGCGTTGTAGTCGGCGCCTTTTTCGAGGGAGGCAATCGAGACGATCTTGCCGTCCTTCACGATGACCACGCCCCGCTCGATTTCGGGCGAGGCCTTGCCGGCGCTTTCGATGGGGATGATGCGAGCGCCGACGAACGCGGTCGGCTTGTCCTGCGCGCACGCGACACCAGAGGCCAGCGCCATCCACACGCCGGTCCCGGCCAGCACGAAACACGATGAGATCTTCATGGGCATGAGGGTAGCAAAGTCCGGGGAAGGCACTGGGGATCAGGCATCGGGCATCAGGCATCAGGCAAATGGCAAATGGCAAATGGCAAATGGCAAATGGCAAATGGCAAATGGCAAATGGCAAAGGGGATTATGCCGCCTTCAGTTCTTTGACGGCGGTGGAGAGTTCGATGACGCGGAGGGGGCATTCTTTCCAGTTGTGGCGCCAGCAGACGATGACGTCGCATTCGCTGGCGTTGTGGCCGTGGATGAGGAAGTTGCGGCTTTCGTATTCGAATTCGATTCGGAGGCGGCGCCACTTGCCGTCTTCGCCACGGAATTTCGCTTCGCAATCGGGGAAGGCGGGCTGAATGGCTTCGATGATGAGGCCGAATTCGGCGGCGAGCATGCCGAAGAGGAGGACGACGCCGCTCTCGTTTACGGGCGCGTTGCGGAGGCGGCGGAAGTCGATGGGGTCGCCGAAGGTGAGTTCGGTGTACTGGCTGACCGGGCGCTCTCGCAGCCATTTGTGCCAATCGTCTTTGAGCCGCAGGAGCGAAGCGGGCGGATCGGTGAGGAGGATTTTTGTTTCGAGAGCGAGGGAATGCTTCTGCTCGGGCTCGGCATCCTTCGCGGCGATTGCTTCGAGAATCGCAACGACATCATCCCATTCGGGTTTGCCGTGCGCGAACTCGAAGAACGCGCGCGGGGCGGCGGACCAGCTTCCGAAAGTCTGCTTCCAGTGAAGCCAACTGAACTCGGCGATTTTGTTGTAGTCCCACTGCGAGGGCGCGCGGCCGAGAGTGCGCACGGTGCGTGCCCAGTCGACGATCAGATCTTCGGAGGCTTTGGGTTTTGGCTTTTGATACGACTTGAAGCCGGCAGCGCGCACGGCGTTGCACCATGTGCCGCAGACGTGGTTGATTGTGTATTCGCCGATTTTGGTTTGAGCCAGGAACTCGGCCTTGGAGGGGAGGCGTCCGAGGGATTTGCTGGCAGCCTGAATTGCTTCGATGATTTCCTGCTGCGTTGCCTTGGGGGTGGAACGTGGTCTGCCCATGTGAAGTCCTTTGTAGAAAGAGAAGAGAGGGAAGAAGGGCGAGGGAGCGCCTGGTGGGTGATAGCATACCAAACGTTTGCCGTACTTGTCAACCGCTTTTTGAACTCTTTGGCGGGGGATGGCGCAGATTTTTCTAAGTCTGTGTTTTCAATGGGTTTGCGCGCGATTTCGGCCCATTCGCGTGTCATTCTCGCGACTGAAGGAGATTGGACCGCGGGGCGTTTTCAATTGGGTGACAAAGGGAGGACAAGAGGCAGGGATTGAGAGAGCGCGAAGGGAAGAAGGGAATTTCGAGAGAGAAGGACTGAGAGAAAAGAGGCGTGGTTTGAGAGCGGGCGGTCCCGGGTGGAGAAGAGATGCGGTGTGCCGCGAGAGAACTTTGGGGGTGGCGATCGGATTTGGTGAAGTGGTTGGGGGAGGGCAATCGCGCGATGGGCGTGGGAGGCTTGGAGATCTGTTGAGCGCAGCGTTCGCCTCAGGTACCACGCGGAAGCTCAGTCGCAAAGCACCTCGAAGGCCGCAACGGAGAGGACGAAGTCTGCATCGTGGACGGAGCCGTCGTGCATCAGGTCTGCGGGGCAGGTTTGCGGGTGTCGGCGAATTGGCGAAGGGGTTTTGGTTCCGACGTGAACGGGCAGACAGAGGCGCAGATGCCGGAGGCTGCTGCCCCCCGGCACCCCCCGCTGAAGGCAAAGGCGGCTGCGGTTGTAGGTTCTCACTGCAAGAGAGCCCATGGCCCGGGAGGCCATGTGCTTTGCGGAGGTGAGGCTTTGGTGGTGACCGAGTCAGACGGCGTGCTGGTTGCACTTTGCTACATTCCGTGCACACTTGGGGGTTCACATGCACCATTTGTTGATGACAATCCTCGTGCTTTGTTCGATGGCGGTCGGCTCGCTTCGCTTGCATGCGTCGGAAGTCGCGCGGGCGGAGCCGGTTGATCCTGTGCCGGAGCAGCCGGGATCGCCCAAGGACTATGGGGCGGATGAGAAGGACGTGCCGCGGCTGCTGGCGCCGCAGAATGCGGTGCTTGCGCTGAAGCGGTGGCATGATGCGGCGCTTTGCAGCAGTTGCAAGGGGTCGGGGAAGGCGGTCAAGAAGGTCACGACTGGAAACAAGTCGGGAGACCCAAACCCGGCCGGCCCCAGAATCATCCAGCCGATCACAAAGGACGTCACGGTTGACTGCCCCACCTGCGACGGCGAGAAACTGACGAAAGAACCGCGCCTCGTCGCTGCCGGCAACACGTTTGCGAAGACGCTTTCGCAGATCGACACCGCCGACGAGCGCTGGCCTGCGGCACACGATGACCTGCTCACCAAGCTGCGCGAACTTGTTGACCTTGGCAAGGCCGCGTGGGAATCACGGCTGAACAAGACGATTGGGGTGCTGCTGACGGGCACGGTTCAAAAGACTGCGCAGCCGATCGTGTTTCTGGGCTTTCTGGATCAGGAGCGGCAGAAGAACGAGACGGACAAGCGCGTGCTTTGGGTGAGCGTGGGAGATACGAGCGTGCGGTTTGAGAGGCCGCGGGCGGTGGATGTGACGGGGGACGGGAAGTTCTTGCCGATCAAGGTCCTCTGTGGGGGCTGGCTGGTGAGACGGGAGGACGATGGGGGGCGGTTTGAGTCGGTAATTGGGGGCGGGTTTTTGATGAGTGTGAGGTAAACACAGCACCCATGAGTGGCAGCGCACCTTCTGTGAACGAGATTGTGAACAATGAAGCCTGCACCAAAAACAGTCGGCACTTTTCCGGTGGTTTGCTATTCACCAATCGACGAGCGACACCGTTTCACCGCCAACACGAAACAGTGGGTCGGAGACACGCTCATGGGCGCGATGGTCGGATTGGCGATTTGTCAGCCGACCGGGGCGCGGGGATTTTTCTTGTTTGGATGCGATTCGGAATGGGGCGTGTTGACGGACACCTGGCACCAGAGCCTCGACGAGGCCAAAGACCAGGCCGAGTATGAGTATGAAGGAGTTCGTCAGACTTGGATTCATGTGGGGTAGGGCGTGCACGTTTGATTGACCCGTCACCTGTAGTTCCGGCTCCGCTGCCCCTGCGGGGCAGGTTCGAGAAATGAATACTTGTTCTTGTTCTACGGGTTGCGCTGCGCCCGGCTGATGCCGGGCTGCGCTTCACCCGTAGCTACAACCCGTGGCCCCTCCGGGGCCGAAGGCTGGACGGATTGGTGTCATCACGGCAGAAAGCGCTTGAAGATGTGAGCTTGCGCGGGCCGTGGCAGGAGCAACTATGGCTGCACTGGTGGCCTCACCACCTGCATGAGGTTCCATTCCGTCCACTCCAATGGACCCAACCGCATCCGCCTTTCCCTGCCGCCTCGGAAGAGGCCGACGACGACCCACTGGTTTGTTTCTTTGTCGTGGACTGCCGCGGCACCGCCGCTCATTCCTCCGTAGTGGTCGTGATCGGGGGGAGGATTCACGGCGACCGCGATGACTCGATCATGCCAGTGCTGCGGTTTCTTGGCGACGTGACCGGCGAAGATGGTGGGCTTGGTGAGATTCAGGCTCTCTCGATTCTCGCCGGTGAAACCGATCAGGTAGATCGGCTCATTGAAACGAACCGGGCGATCGAAGTCGATTGCGGTGCCGGGTGAGGGCTGAAAGTCTGCGCTCTTTGCTTTGTTTGTCACGCGGAACTTCAACCAATCTCGCGACACGTCGGTCCAGTCATCCTTGTGGGCGAACGCTTCCTCCGCAGTGTCCCAGTGCCAGGCACCTTCGGCGGCAATGACCTCGATGGGTACTGATTGATCGTCGATGGACAGCGATGAGATGGGCGCCCGCACGACATGCAGGCAGGTGGCGATCACGCCGTCGCCGATGGGAACGCCGGTTCCCCAGTTTTCCGTGCCTTGCCAGCGCGGGTCGACGAGAAGGCAAACGCGAACATTCTCGAGGCCGGCGGGGAGGTCAACGACGGTTGCGGGTTGGGGTGAAGGGATGGCGCAGCCTGCGAACGTGCAGATGGTCAGGAGGAGTGTGGTTTGAATTGACGCTTTCATGGAGCCGGGAGTTTTGGTTGAGCGCGGCCGGCCGGGTGTGGGCCTGGGTGCAATCTGGGCTGAATCTTCAAAAAAATCTGCGGTCTTCGCGCGCCATTGACGTCTGGTTTATGCAGGTAGAGGTTGGGCGACAGAGAAGCGGGCGGGGCCGATCTCGATACGTCTATCGCGTTCGGCTCCCCTGAGGAGATAGAGATGGCCACTGATGCACTGGATCGTCGCGTTCTTTTGGGCGCGCTGGGTGGGGCGGCGGGGATTGCCGTGATGTCGAAGATCGCGCAGGGCGGGCCGCTGAACCCGCCGGCCGGGCCGATTGCACCGACCGGCAAGACGGTGCAGGAGATCTACGACAAGATCGCTCGAACCGATTTGGGGCTTGCGGAGGCTCGCATTCCGGTGCAAAGCCTGCCGGGGAGCCCGACTGCGACGCATGTGATTTCACAGTCGGGGTCCTACTACCTGACCGGGAATATTCTCGGTGTTGCGGGAAAGAACGGAATTGAGATCACGGCGGATGATGTGTCGCTTGATCTTTGCGGCTATTCGATGATCGGGGGCGGTTCGAGCTTGTCCGGCGTGCTTGCAACCAGCGCAACGGCATCGCTGAGACTTTGCGACGGGAAACTGACGGGCTGGGGGCAACGAGGGGTTCATACCCAGGCGCTCCGCGCGGCGGTCCTTTGCGATCTGATCGGCGCGAACAACGGCGATGACGGGTTCTTTCTGGGGAACAATCATGTGTGCCGGAACTGCATCGCCGTCGGGAATGGCCATTTCGGATTCGTGAGCCAGGAGAACGCTTCGTATTTCGGATGCGCTGCTCGTCAGAACGGATTTGGAGGATTCGACGCCGCGTTCGGGTCGTGCGTCGAATCGTGCGTTGCGGAGAACAATTCATTCGAGGGCATTCGCGCGGCGTTCGAATCGAGGATTGCCAACTGCGAATTCTCGTTTAATGGGACGGCGGGAATCAACGTGTCGTCGAACTGCCTCGTCGAACACAACATGTGTACAGGCAACCAGACTGGAATTCGCGTCGAGGGTTCTGCGGTGCGTGTCGATTCCAACAACTGTGTAGGGGGAGGCACGGGGATACTTGCGACGAGCGGGGGGAACTTGTTCCTTCGCAACTCGTCTCGTGCTGCACCGACCGCGTTTAACTTCGCTTCGGGCAACGCCTATGGCCCCATCGTGAACGTCGCCGGTGTTGGTGACATCGGCGGCGTCACGAACGCGAATCATCCTTGGGCGAACTTCATTTATTGAGGAACACAGTTCATGCGATCGCCTTCCCTGAGCGGCATGCTGGTCGGCATCGCGGTTTCCGCGTCCGCCCCTGCGCAGTCCAACATCTCGTTGATCGACAAATTCTGCTGGTCGGAAAACGCGGGCTTCATCAACTGGCGTGACGCCAACGCCGGGATGAATGGCGTGCTTGTCGTGAGAGAATCGGGGTTTCTTCAAGGGTTTGCATGGTGCGAGAACGCCGGCTACCTCAATATGGGGAGTGGGCCCGGCCCTTACGCAAACTCGATGGGAAACGACTTCGGCGTCAATCTCGATCTCGAAACCGGTGAGCTCTCTGGCTTTGCGTGGAGCGAGAATGCGGGGTGGGTGAACTTTGCGGGTGGATCTGCGGCGTCGCCGCCCAACCCGGCGCGCCTCGACTTTGCTGCCGGGCGCTTCCGGGGCTATGCGTGGAGCGAGAATACGGGATGGCTCAATCTCGATGATGCCAACGTGTTTGTCGGCGTGAATTGCCCGGCAGATTTCAACAGCGACTGGATGGTTGACGACTCGGACTTTGTGATCTTCGCTTCGGCGTACAACATTCTTGATTGCCTCGATCCATCTATGCCTTCGGGCTGTCCGGCGGACCTGAACGGGGACGGATTTATCGAGGATTCGGACTTTGTCGTGTTTGCGGCGGCGTACAACAGACTTTTGTGTCCTTGACCAAAGGCGTCGGGTGGTATTGGCGTGGCTTCTCTGACCTTTGGTTGGCATTGTCCGAGTTCGTGAATCGGAGCAAAGTCGCACGGCGCGTGTTGCAAGTTCGGGGGGCAGAACGCATCGAGGTCAATCCTCCTGCCGAAGCGTGATCGCGAGTGAACGAGTGTCGCCGCGGTGCGGCTTGGAAGGCAAAGGCATGTGCGGGAACACGATGGCGTGTACCTGGGGCTGGCGCTTTCGGCTTGCGCTGCTCCGCAGCTTGGAGCGGATTGGCTTCGCGCCACGGCGCGTGGGCGACTTTTCGGGAAAGACATGGCGGCACGGGGTCAACGACTCAATCTGCAGCGTCAAAGCGGCAGGTGTCTTTGATGTCGGGCCACTACCTTGGCGCGGAGTTTGCATTCTCGGAGAACTGACAACGGACACTCTGACCTCTCGAGCGAAACTGCATGGCTCCTGCCGCGTTACTTCGCTTCCGCCGCCCCTCCGGGGCGGGATTGCGAAATGAACATCTGTTCCACGGGTTGCGCTGCGCCCGGCTGATGCCGGGCTGCGCTTCAACCGTGGCTACAAACTGTGGCCCCTCCGGGGCCCAAGGCGGGACGGATTCCCAGCTCCGCGGCCGTTCGAGTCGGGCCTTCCACCTCGCACCACTCGTGGAGGAACCACGAGTGGCGGCACGTTGAGTCGGGCCACCCGCCTGATTCCGTGACGCGCCCGCCACCCCTCTCTCCGGCTAACCTTCCCCCCTGTCTCGCACTCTATTTGGCCCTTCGGCCCCTTGATCCTGTCACACGAACATTTGGAGCTTTGAACATGCCCTCTGCCATCACGATGTCCGCCGGAAAACTGAATGTCCCCGCCAACCCGATCATCCCGTTCATCGAAGGCGACGGCACCGGCCCGGACATCTGGCGTGCATCGGTGCGCGTGATCGATGCCGCGGTGAACAAGGCCTCCGCAGGCAAGTACAAGATCCAGTGGCACGAGGTGCTGGCGGGCGAAAAGGCGTTCAACAAGACCGGCAACTGGCTGCCGGATGAAACCATCACCGACTTCAAGAAGTACCTCGTCGGCATCAAGGGCCCGCTGACCACGCCGATCGGCGGCGGCATCCGCTCGCTGAACGTCGCGCTGCGCCAGTTGCTTGATCTGTACGTCTGCCTGCGTCCGGTGCGCTGGTTCAAGGGTGTGCCCTCCCCGGTCAAGCGCCCCCAGGACTGCGACATGACGATCTTCCGCGAAAACACCGAAGACATCTACGCCGGCATTGAAATGGCGGCAGGCACCCCCGAAGCACAGAAAGTCCTCGACTTCCTGCAGCAGAACTTCCCGAAGGACTTCGCCAAAATCCGCTTCGGCACCAAGGCCGCGGGCGATGCGTGGCAGAAGGATCTTCAGGCCATCGGCGCCCCCGCGCGCGACAACCCGGTGCAGGTGGGCATCGGCTTCAAGCCGGTTTCTTACCTCGGCACCGAACGCCTCGTCCACAGCGCAATCGCCTTCGCCCTCAAAGAACACAAAAAATCGGTGACGCTGGTGCACAAGGGGAACATCATGAAGTACACCTCGGGGGCCTTCAAGGACTGGGGGTACAAGGTGGCGGTGCAGTACTTCCGGGGGCAGGTTGTGACGGAGCGGGAGTCTTGGATTTTGGGGAATCGGGATTCGAACCCGGGGTTGAGCGCGGAAGCGAATGCGAAGATGATCGATCCGGGGTATGACATGATGACCGCGGATCAGAAGGCGAAGATTGTGAAGGAGGTTGAGGGGGTGGTGGCGGGTATCGGGGCTTCGCACGGGGATGGGAAGTGGAAGAAGATGCTCTTGATCAAGGATTCGATCGCGGATATCACGCTGCAGCAGGTGCTGACGCGGCCGAAGGATTTTGATGTCATTGCATGCATGAACCTGAACGGCGATTACCTTTCGGATGCGCTGGCGGCGCAGATTGGTGGCATCGGCATCGCGCCGG
This sequence comes from Phycisphaerales bacterium, assembly GCA_016793015.1. Classification (GTDB taxonomy): domain Bacteria; phylum Planctomycetota; class Phycisphaerae; order Phycisphaerales; family UBA1924; genus JAFEBO01. The sequence goes on along the minus strand of JAEUJD010000043.1, from coordinate 10,573 downwards.
GTGCGAACATCAACTATGTTTCGGGGCATGCGATCTTCGAGGCAACGCACGGGACGGCGCCGAAGTATGCGAACCTCGATCAGGTGAATCCGGGGTCGGTGATTCTGTCGGGCGAGATGATGCTGCGGTATATGGGCAGCGGCGGGGACAAGGTCTGGAGCGACGCGGCGGACCTGATCATCAAGGGGATGGACGGGGCGATCTCGGCGAAGACGGTGACGTACGACTTCGAGCGGCTGATGAAGGCGGAGGGTGATACCTCGGTCCAGAAGGTCAAGTGCTCGGAGTTTGCGGATGCGGTGATCAAGCACATGGGGTAAGGGGCCAAAGGGCCAAAGATTCAAGGGGCCAAATTTCTGAAGGGCGATCGACGCGGGTCGGTCGCCCTTTTTCGTTTTGAGGAAGAGAAGGAGTTCAGCACGGAGGACCACGGGGGACCACGGAGAGGGGATACGGAGAGAGAGGAAGGGGCGATGCATCGGGAGTGTGCAGGTCTGAACTCTGTCGTGTTGGCGAATCAGCACCGCCCGGAAGGGCGGTGCCACACGCGGTGGGCGGTGACACAAACGGTCGCGGTGGTACACTCGGGGCTTGCGTGCGCTGCTTTGCGGGCGACGGTTTTTCGGGGGTCTTTGACATGCAGATCCGATCCACCCTGCTGCGTTGCTTTGTGCTCTCGGCTTTGTTTGGTGCTGTCGCGGTTGGCGGGCCGCTTGGTTCGGGGTTTACGGATGGGGCGATTCGTGCCGCGGGGTTTCCGACGCCGCTGGTTCAGATGACGCTGACGGGAGTTTCGCGCATGTCGGGTTCGGGGGGTGGGTCCACCGGGGGCGGGTTTGGTGCGTTTCAAGACCGGTTTCCGGTGGGGACGGCCTCTGCGGGGATTCAGATCATCGATGAGCCGGGGCTGGTGACGGTCGCGATCGATGGGACTGCGAACCACAACATCGACGACGGGTTCACGGCGGCGTGGTCGCAGCTTCCGATCGTGCTGGAGATCACGAAGAGCGTGCCGTTTTTCATCACGAACGAGAGCGGCACGTGGTCGGGCTCGTGGATTCTCACCGAGCCGGTGACGCTCGAGGCGATCACGGGAGCCATCATCACGGGCGGCGGGCAGACGGGGGTCTTGCAGGCGGGGACGTACCGGATCTCGTTCGCTGCCGCGGCGGGCAAGATGAACAGTTTCGAGGCGCAGCAAACGGTGGCGCCGTGGTACGGCTGGGCGGGGAGCAACCGGATCTACTCGACGGAGGTCCACTGGAAGCTGAAGCTTTCGGACCTGAGCCAGTACTGGCTCGACAGCGGCACGCACGAGACGGAGTACTACGTGCAGGGGCAGTCGTTCACGCCGTCGATCAAGGGGGACTTCGGGCCGGCGGCGCGGCCTGCCTCGACGCCGGCGTTGCTGCGATTGACGCAATTCTGGATCGACTTCAACGACACACCACCGGATCAGTTGTTCATCTACACCTCGCCCCCGACACCGGATGAGGCGGCCAGCGGCACGGGCAGCATCGCGACGGGGATGCATTGGGGCAACGGGGTGTACGGGTTCAATAACGTGGTGCTGGCGTATGGAATGAAGTACTACGCGGTGCTGCCGCGGGCGGCGAACATCCGCGACGGCTCGGGCGACACGTACCCGGGGGGCGTGGACATGTTCATCCGGAACGATTTCAACCCGCCTCGAGTCGGCGAGGGATACGGCGACTACGACATCGGCTTTGTCGCGAGCTTCGACTATGTGGAGGGGTGCCCGGCGGATATCAATCTTGATGGGTTCGTCGATGACAGCGACTTTGTGATCTTTGTGCAGGGGTACAACGCGCTGCTCTGCTCGGCGCCGGAGATGCTTGCGCTCGGCTGCCCCGCGAATCTCAACACCGATCTGGTGGTGGATGATGAGGACTTTGTGATCTTTGTCGGCGCGTACAACGAGCTGGTGTGCCCATGAGGAGGGGCGGGAGGAACTCGGAGCGCGGAAATTGGAGTTCGGGGCGGGGAGTGCGGGGCGGGGTGAATCGTCTTGCCGCAATGCACCACTCGTGGAGGAACCGCGAGTGGCACCACGACGGGGGAGCGGGGGGAGGCGAATCCTCGTGAAAATGGGTGCATTTTGCGGCAATTCGGGCAACTGCAAGTAGACTTGACGTGCGGGTTGCCGCGGCAGGCGGGGCGACCTTTGGCGCACGAGGAGCGGAAATCATGGCGACGTTGAGGGCGATCTGTGTTGTTGCGTCTGCCTTGGCGGTGTGCGCGGGCGCGATCGCGGCCCCGGTGTATTCCAACAACTTCGAGACCGATTTCAGCGGTTTCACCAACGCCGGCGTGCAGCCCGCGCTCACGCGGTACAGCCTTCCCACCGATGGTGGTGGCGTGAACGGACCGAATCAATCCATGTGGCTGGGACGGATGGGCTACGGCATCAACAAGGCGCCTTCGAGCAAGGAGATCGTGAATCTCACGGTGACGGGGCTGGTGCCGGGGACTGTGTACACCGTTTCGTTTGATCTGCTGGTGGGCGCCTCGTGGGATGGCGCGGCGAGCGGATACGGCCTTGACGGGTGGTACTTCTCGGTCGATGGCGTGCGCCTGGTTGATACCAGTTTTTCCAACGGCGACCAGGGACGCGACTTCGGCGCGTACTCGCCCCAGCGCTATACCGACACCAACTACCTGACGCCGAACGGCGGTGATGTGCTGGCGTTTACGGGCGCGGAGTTCTCCAGGCGCGAAGGACCGGGGTACAGCGGCTATTACGGCATCTATTACTTCAGCCACGGCGCGGGCAACCCGGTGCTGACTTTTACGGCGACCGGTTCGGCCGCGACACTCGAGTGGGCTCGCTACAGCGGCGCGAACAACTTCGGCGATAGCGGCGATGAATACTGGGCGCTCGACAACGTGATGGTGGATGGCGCGGCCGGGGCGTGCGCGGGCGATCTGAACGGCGATGGGTTCGTCGATGATTCCGACTTCGTGCTGTTTGTCAGCGCGTACAACATTCTCGATTGCAGCGACGCGGCGATGCCCGCGGGCTGCCCGGCGGACCTGAACGGCGACGGCGCGGTGGATGACAGCGACTTTGTGCTGTTCGTTCCGGCGTACAACACGCTCGTCTGCCCGTGATGCGGGTGTGAAGATTGCGACGCCGCTCACGCGCGAGTCCACCTCCTCACCTCTTCAGCTCTTCAGCTCTTCACCTCATCGCGGGCCTGAGGCGATTGCCTCCCCCCGCTCTGAATCGCTTCTCAGGATCTTTTCACATTTCCCGCAAAGTCCGCTGGCATTCCCATAACCGTGTGGCACGCTTGAAGCACGATCCACGTGGGTCAGGGGAGTTTTCAATATGCGCAAGGTTCTCATCGTTCTTTCAGTGTCCGCCACCGCTTCGCTCGCCATGGCCTCGAATTTCTCGATGCCGAGCAACACGTCGCTTCCGGGTGCTCAGACGAGCGCGATTCCGGTGATCGACAACACCAACGGCACGCCCGACACGGTGAGCGTGACCGCGGTTCCGGCTCCGGGCACGGCTGTGGTGGCTGTTGCGGGCCTCGCCCTGCTCTCGCGTCGTCGGCGCGATCGCTGAATCCGGCTGCAGATTCGTTTCACGCATTTTTCGTCCACCGACGACGGCGACAACCGGCGTCGGTGTGTTTTTTTTCGGAGACTCACGACCGGCGGCGGCGCATCGCGAAGGTTGCGCCGATCGCCACGGGCAGAGCGCCCGGCGACGGAATGACACGAACCGAAGCGACCATATCAATGTGATTCGGATGGTCGAGGGGCGAGGCGATCTCCTGCTTGGGCAGGTAACCACCGTTGAAGAATGTCAGTCCGGCGATAGCGCCCGAGCCGAATTGCTTGTTGCTGAGGGTGAGCGTGCGGAGCGATGAATCCTGGCCGATTCTGATCTCGCCGGTGTAGATTGCGTTGTAATAAGTTGGCGTGAGGGGAAGGCCACGGACGTACAGATTTGATGCGAACGACGTCGCGGCGGTCGTCCCGATCAGGCCGCCCGAAACCGAGACGACGCTGACGTGATGGTTCGTGGTGCGTACGACCAGATTCTGGATCGCATCATCGGCGATCAGGCCGGCGACCTGATTCTGCCCGGTGAAGCGGCTGAGCGTCTGCACCGGCCCGGTGCCGGATGCGGTTTTGACCAGCGTGGTCTCGTCGAAATAGGCACCGAAGCGGAAGTGGACGACTTCGCCGGGCAGGGCATCGACCGCGGCTTCCCACGTTGCGCCCCCGTTTTTGCTGACATCAAACCGCAGTCCCCACGCGGCGCTTGCGCCTTGGGCCCCGCAGACGAGCACTGCAACTCCGGCCCGGATCAACCCGCTCATGCACCCTCCGCCAATGTACTGCTTCCCCCCTGCCGCGTCCGCACGCGCTTTGTAACAGCAACACCCCCGGCGTGTCAACGACCGATTCCCGTTATCCATGCATCGGGTTGCATACGAAATGAAATCAGTGGAATTGAGGGGATCGGTGCGCCCATACGTTCGGGTCACGCGGCGGGCGGTTCGGGCGATCGGGGGGCGCTGGTAGTCTCCATGAACCCGGGCGCGTGGCTGGGGCCTCTGAGAACAGGATGCCGCCCGGGGTGATGCTTCGGGCCCTGCCGCTCGCGAATGCACGAAAGGAAACCGTGGTCACAACCGATCGGAAGGCTCGCTTGAAGGAAGCTCTCTGGCGCGAGACCAAGACCATGCTCTGGCTTGCACTGTACTTGTTTGCGTTCCTGGCGGCCCTCGCCGGGTACCGCGCCGTGCTGCTGGGTGAGGGCGGCGCGGGGGCGTGGCCCCTCTTCCACTGCGCGGTTGAGGCGCTGGTGCTGGCCAAGGTGATGCTGATCGGGAACGCGCTCAAGCTGGGGGAGCGGTTCTTCCAGCGCCGCGTGATCTCGAAGATCGTGGGCCGCGCGCTCGCGTTCGCCGTCTTTGCACTGCTCTTTTCCGCCTGCGAGGAACTTGCCACCGGCTGGCTGCGGGGGCGCACCTCTGCCGAGATGTGGCACGAACTTCAAAACTTCGGGCTAAGGCTGATCCTCGCGCGTGGCGTGGTGCTGTTCATCTTCTTCATTCCGCTCTTCCTGCTCTGGGAGATCTCCCGCGCGCTGGGTGAAGGCAAGTTGCTCGCGCTGGTCCTCGCACCCCCACCCCCGCCCCCGCCATCACACCGGCACGCCGAGGGATCGGCCCACGGGAGCCACTGAATGCCGGGCCTCTTCGCCGGAACACCGCTCGAGCAACCTGTCACGTGCGAACGCTGCGGCAAGACGCACGCGCTCTGCACCTGCCCGCGCGATCGCAAAGCCGGAAAAGTGCTCGACCCCAAGGATCAGCAGCTCCGCATCCGGCGCGAACAACGTCGCGGCAAGTTCACGACCGTCATCGCCGGCTTTTCTCCGCGATCGGAGCGCAGCGACGACCTGCCCGCGATCCTCAAGGAACTCAAGGCCAAGTTCGCCACCGGCGGCACGATCGATGCGACCGATGCCACGGCTCCCGCCCTCGAATTGCAGGGCGACCATCGCGACAAACTGGTCGCGTATTTCAAGGGGCTTGGATATCCGGCGAAGGCTTCGGGGGGGTGAGGCGGGTGCAAGGGTTTGCAATCCGCGGCAATCCTTTGCGGGCCTTTGCGGGCCTTTGCAATCGGTGTGAGACGCCGCGAACTGTCACGGACAGAGCAGCGCGTCGTACCCCGCAACAAACAGCACGAAGTCCGCATCATCCACGAAGCCGTCGGCGTTCAGGTCGGCCGGGCAATCCAGGGGCATCGAGGCGTCCGCGCAATCGAGCGTGTTGTACGCAAAGACGAACTCGATGAAGTCCGCGTCGTCCACGTAGCCGTCGTTGTTCAAGTCTCCCGGACAGCGTGCCGCGATGCGAAAGAGCAGAATGCCCTCGGCCGTTCTGCCCGAAGGGCTGACCTGAGGGGATGTTCACGCTCGCGCTGCGCGCGATGTATCCAGCATCGTTCGGGGTGCGTGATCGGCTGTCGCTACCCCCGCCAACCCCCGAATCCATGGTCGTCCGCGGCGGACCTCCCTCACTGCCGCTCGCTGGAATCTGGCGAGCATCGGCCGCATTCCGGGGCTTGCTTGCAGATTCCGGGCGGATTTCCCGCTTTGTTGGATGGACCACACAGGCCGACATGAGAGAATGGGTTGCCGCTGGACGGATACGCGTCGGGCGGCTGAATGCTGGAGGCTGCTCAACATGCGCAATTTCACATGCACGCCCCGTCCCTGTTGCTCGGCGATTCTGGCGGCAATGGCGCTGTGCGCCGGTGCTGGCGCGGTCACCCCGACCGTGAACGGTCTGCGAGATGCAACGTATGGCGAGCCCCGGGCGGTGCAAACCGTGCAGACGGGGTTCGGCGATGCGGTGTCACCGGGCTTTGCCGGCAGCGAACTGGACGCGGCATACGGCGTGATCCGAAGCGGCCGGCTCTACCTGATGTTCACGGGCAATCTTGAACGCAACTTCAACACTCTGGAGATCTTCATCGACTCGCGCCCGGGTGGTGAGAACGTGCTGACCAATGTGCCCGAATACGACGGCGGGTACAACGCGCCCGCCGGGCCGTATCGGAGTTTCAACATTTCCGGGCTGCGTTTCGATGCGGGGTTCTTCGCTGACTATCACCTGATTGCGCGCTGGGGCGCGCTCGCGGGCGTGGACACGCCGCTCGAGGTCACGATCGTTGCGCGAGGGGGCGGTGTCGCGGCCCAGGTTCCCGGCTCGCGTGCGGGAACGATTGTCACGGTCGCGACGAGTGCTGTGGGCTCGATCGCGCCGGGCAATGTCGCTCCCAACGCATCCGGTTCGGCGCTCACCCAGACGCTGTTCATGGCGATCAACAACTCCAACGCGCTGGGCGTGATCGGGGGCAATGCCGCAGCGAATGCGGGCGCTGCTTCGGCGGTGAATTCGGGCGTTGAGCTTTCGATCTCGCTTGCCGATCTTGGAGGTGCGGCCGCATTCGACAACATCCGCGTGATGGCGATGGTGGACAACGCGGACCACAACTATCTATCGAACCAGGTGCTGCCCGGCCTTCCCGCACCCCGGGGCAACCTTGGAGGGGACGGCACCGGGTCGTTCACCGGCTCGCTCTCGCAGATCAATTTCGCGGGGATTGCCGGCACGCAGTTCTTCACGGTGTTCACCTGCCGCGCAGACCTGAACAACGACGGCGTGGTCGACGACGATGATTTTCTGATCTTCGTCAAGGCCTACAACATTCTCGTTTGCGCCGACGCGGCCATGCCGGCGGGTTGCCCGGCTGATCTGAACGAGGACGGTTTCGTGGACGACGCCGACTTCCAAACCTTCATCGGCGCGTACGACGACCTCATCTGCCCGTAGCGCTTCGACCCGCCCCCATCAGCAGCCCCAGCCGGCCGGCACCCATTTTCCCGGGCGTTCAATTCTCAGCCCGGGCGATCGCCATGTTTCAACGGTCCGCGCGTCGGCGCTGGTGGGTGCCTTCGATTCTCCCTATGCGCCCGACCTCACTCGCCCGCTTCGTGCCCCGTCTGGTGTTCATTTCTGCCGCGACAATTCTGGTTGCGTTTCCTCTTGGCGCGACACCGGGCTGCGCCGGCACCGAGCTTCGCTCTCCCGTTGTCTTCGGCAGCACCGCCTCCGCCGAAAAGACAGTCGGCCCCGCCCAGCTCACGCCGAGCCAGGTCCAGTCCGAAGTCATGTCCTTCACCGACACTTTCGTTTCCGCCGTTTCGCAGATCTGGAACGCCATCGCATCCAATGCCCGCAAGGGGTCTACGGGGGGGGGGCTGACCGATGCGGAGAATGCGCGGCTGAACAGCATGAGGCGGGCCTCGCTCGAGATCAAGCTTGCCAACGTGAACGCGGCGCTGCTGATCGCGAGCAGCCCGAATCCTCTGGTGGCGCTCTCGGACATGATCACGGTGGTCACGCTGCAGCGGATGGTGATCGAAGCGCCGAGCACAACAAGGTTGTTCGGCGCGGAAATCCAGGGCCAGTTGCTGGAGGTTTACAAGGAGCAGGAAATCAACGTCTGGAAGATCGCCGATGCCGCGATGACCGAGACACAGCGTTCGGAACTGATGGCGCTCATCAAGGAATGGCGGGGCGCGCACCCCGATGCGACATACGTGAGTTCCATACGACTCGACGACTTCGCTGCTGCCAGGCAGATCAGCGTCGCGCCCAAGAACGAAAAGAACCCGAGCCTGCTGTCGCTTTTGTCGCTGGATCCGCTCGCGGGGCTTGACCCCGCGCAGCGCGAGATCACCGAGACGCGCATGCTGGCCGAGCGCATCTTCTTTTATGCCAGCCGCGTGCCCAACGTCATCAAGTGGCAGGTCGAGAGCCTGTATCAGGGCCTGATGCAGGCACCTGAATTTCAGGACATCCTGCGATCGACGCGCCGGGCGAGCGACGCGGCGGACGAGGTGGCGGCATCCCTGACCAAACTGCCCGCGCAGATCACCGCCGAGCGCGAGGCGCTGTTCAGGCAGTTCTTTGCGGAGTTGACCAAAGAGCGCGAAGCGACCATCAACCAGATCAATGATGCCCTTTCCGGTCAGAGGCTGGCCGCGCTGAAGGACCTCGACAGCGCGCAGAGCCAGTTTCAGGGGACGCTCAAGGATTTTCGCGAAACGGCCACCAGCGCCAACACGCTGGCGGAGAAGTTGACGGTCACGATTCAGGCGGCGGACACGCTCGCCTCGCGGTTTGCACCGACGCCGCTGCCGTCCGGGACAGCCCCCGCCCCGTCGAGCGCGAAAGAAGGCGACGGCTTGAAAGACTTCCAGACCGCGGCAGACCGAACCGCAGTTGCCGCCGAACGCCTGACGGAACTGACCAAGAGCATTGATCGCCTGCTCGCCTCGCCCCAGTTGATCGAGAAGGGAGGCGGATTGCAAGTCGTGATGCGCGATCTGCAGGGCTCGGGGCGCGAACTCGTCAACTACGCGTTCTGGCGGCTGCTCATTATCGTGATCGTTGCGCCGTTCTCCGTGGTGCTGGCGATGGGGGCTTATAGGAAAATGGTCAAATAGCAAATAGCAAAGGGCCAAAGGAAAGACAAAGGTATCGAGATGTCGAGGTGTCGAGGTGTCGAGGTGTCGAGGGATTTTGGCTTGGAATGGTGAGGGCTGGGGGCTGATCGATGGCAGCAGGCGGTTCAACGGAGATTGTGATGCGCGTCGGGCACTTCGTCGTGGTTCTTACTGGTTTGCTCCACGCGTGGCTGCTTGCTGCGACTGGTTTGGCTGGCGCGGGGCTTGACGGCTCGCCGCGGCGGGACGTTTTGCTTCAGGATGGGTGGCGGTTTATCAAAGAGGATGTTGCGGGGGCGGAAGCGAGTTCGTTTGATGACTCGGGGTGGGAGAAGGTGCGTGTGCCGCATACTTGGAATGCGGTGGATGCGCAGTCGAAGGCGGATTACTACCGGGGGCCGGGGTGGTATCGGAAGACGATCACGCTCGGTGCCGACGAGGTTGGACCGCGTTCGGGTAAGCGAGCCTATTTGCGATTCGAGGCGGTAGCGGTCGTCGCCGATGTGTTTGTGAACGGGCAGCAGCTTGGACATCATCGCGGAGCGTTTGGGGCGTTCTGTGTTGAGGCGTCCGGCGCACTGAAACCGGGGGCGAATGTCATCGCGGTGCGGGCCGACAACACGAAGTTTCCCGACATAGCCCCGATCTCCGGAGACTTCGCGATCTTCGGAGGCGTGTACCGCGACGCACACTTATTGATTCTCGATGAGAAGTCGATTGATCCGCTCGACGATGCCTCGCCAGGCGTGTATGTGTCGCAGGAAGAGGTCACGCCGGAGCGGGCGCGGGTGCTGGTGACGACAAAGTTACGGAACCGGAACAACGACAACTGGGACGCGATGGTGCGCTGCATCGTTCGCGATGCGGCAGGGAACGAAGTTGCGACGCACGAAACCACCACCCGAGTCAACGGAACCGGCATCAAGGGCGAATGGAATGCCGATGTGGTGCAGAACATTCTCATCGAGCGCCCGCGTCTATGGAACGGTCATCCGTCGACGGGTTCCGCGCCGCCTCACTTGTATTCCGTGACTGTGGAGACGTGGGATCGGCGTCCCGCCGGTGGGCGCCTGACGGACCGCGTTGTGCAACCCCTCGGCCTCCGCTCGATCCGCATCGACCCCGACAAAGGCCTCTTCCTCAACGACGAGCGCTACCGGCTGCACGGCCCCAACCGCCATCAGGACCGCAAGGACAAAGGCTGGGCGATCTCGAAAGAAGACCACGATCAGGATTTCGACATCATCCTCGAAATGGGCGCGAGCGGCGTCCGCCTCGCTCATTACCCGCACGCGGAATACGCCTACTCGCTCTGTGACAAGAACGGCCTCCTCGTCTGGGCCGAGATCCCCCTTGTCGATCGCGTTGCTCATACAGCAGAGTTCGCGGCGAACGCCAAGCAGCAGCTTCGCGAGATGATCAAGCAGCATTTCAACCACCCATCGATCATCGTGTGGGGAATCTCCAACGAACGCGGGATGGGCCGCGACACCAACAGGGGAGCAA
>JAEUJD010000035.1 GCA_016793015.1 Phycisphaerales bacterium | reverse complement strand
TTGTTGGAACAGATTGCTTCCGACGGGTTGCGCGGCGCTCGCGGGTTCGCTTGCTTCACCGGTCGCTACAGGCCGTCGCCCCGTTGGGGCGAGAGGCGGTGGGGGTGAGTGCCGCGGAGTTCTGTCGGTGTAAGCGCGATTGGAAGTAATCCCACACGATATAGAGGACTTGATACGAGAAGACGCAGGTGAACCACATGGCGGCGATGCGGAGGATGCAGACGCCGGTGGCGCGGACGAAGCGGATGATGGGGGTGCCGGGCTCGTGGGCGCGGCGGGCGGCGCGGTTGATCAGGAATGCGAGGAGGATATTGGCGAGGAAGCCGGCGAGGAGGATGAGCCAGGTTGCGAGGGGGACGATGACGGCGGCGAGGGTGGCGAGGAGGCCGAGGGCGACGCTGCCCCAGAGGGCGAGTTCGGCGAGGGAGTCGCGTTTGTTGCGGGCGGCGGCGAGTGCGCGGGAATCGCGCGGTGTGCCGCACTCGGGGCAGGGGGAAGTGGGTGGGATTCCGGCGAGGTTTTGGCCGCAGGCGGGGCAGAGCATTTTTGTCTGTGTAGATTGTTGGGATATGGGATCGCGATGTTTAATGTGCGCGGTAGCGGGAGTGGAATCGCTGATGCCGGGGAACCTGCGGTTCGCTCCGCTCCCACCGGGGCACCCTCTGGCTTCAAGGCATTGAGTCAAGCGACGAGATCGCTTCTCAGGCAGAAGATTTGCGAAGAAACCGACAAGGAGGCGGGCGTGTTTGATGTCGAGGGCGGCATGCTATCGATTCCGTGCGGATGCGATGTGTTTTTCAGTTGTGGTTCCGCCGCTCCTTCAGGACGGGCTGTGCGAGGGGGGCACGTCACCTCTGATCGGGAATCGCGATAGCACGACAGCGAGCGACTGGACAAGCCGGGCTAGATCTGACTGATCGATCGGAAAGCGGAACTCATGGAATTGTGAGTAGCCGTCGGGTGTGATCTTCACGGTTGCGAGCAGGCCGCGGTCTTTATCGGAGCGGTCGATCAGGATGTTGAGGTAAGGTTCCATCGGATCGAGCGCGGCAGAGTCCGCTTCGCCGTTTGCCAGCAGTGTGCAGGCCTCGGCCCAGCCTTTCAATTCGGGGACGCGGAGGCAAGGATCGCAAAGTTTGACGACGGCGTTGTGGCCGACGCACTCAAGTCGCACGACAACCCAATTGCTGTCCCAGTAGTCGGTCTCGGCCTTGTACTGGTATCTGTCGATCCAGAGGCGAAGACCTCCTAGGCGAAAATTCGGGTCGTCACTCATGTGTGCAATTTTACGTTGCACCCTTTCAGGGTGCGGGGTCTCGGGGGTCTGGTACCCAGGGTGTCGCTTTGCTCCACCCTGGGCTCGAGTCTGTGCAGCCCGTTGGGCTGAAGAGGGGGGACGGATCGGATCCGGGGCGAATATTCGAGGTTGCGGAGTTTCACGCGTCTCCGGAGTTTGATGGCCGCTGATGCCGGGGAACCTGCGGTTCCCCCGGCACCCCCTCCCTTTTAAGCGATGCAGGTGCGTGCGTGATGCTGATGGCGGCACGCGATCCAATCAATGAAGTCGAGATGTCGAGTTGAGGTCTGATTCCGCCGCCCCTTGGGGGCGGAATGTTTGAGGGGGACGATGTCGACGGGTTGCGCGGCGCTCGGGGACTCGCTTGCTTCACCCGTCGCTACAGGCCGTCGCCCCGTTGGGGCGAAATATGTAGCACCCTTTCAGGGTGCAGATTCTCAGAGGCTGGTACCCAGGGTGTCGCTTTGCTCCACCCTGGGCTCGAGTCTGTGCAGCCCGTTGGGCTGAAGAGGGGGAACGAGTCGAGACGATGTCAGGCATCGTGCGGGATGGAAGGACGCCGCTGGGCGACGTGCCAAAGCACTCCGGAAGGATCAACGACATACGCAATTCGCAATCCCCAAGGCTGCATTTTCGGGGGGCGAGGATCGGGCACACCGAATTCACTTTTCAGAGGCAGTGCCGCGATTCGAGCCCACCACGCATCGAGGTCGTCGATCATGAGCTGCATCATGAAGTGCTCGGCGTGATCAAAGCGGGTCAGGAGAAAGCTGCTGGGGCCGATGCGAAAGATCGCGACGTCATCGGCGTCGAGGACGATTTCGAAGCCGAGCTTGCTGTAGAAGCGTTTGGATGATTCGAGGTCTTTGGCGGGAACAAATGGGCGGGCAACTTCGGTTCCGGATGGAATGTTCGTCATGCGATTGATGCCCTTTGTCTGCAAAGGATGGCTGGGTTTCCGCGGGATGAAGGCTATAACAGCCAAGCACATAGCTGCATGAAGGAGGTCGGCGTGAGAAAGATCAGGATCATCGAGCACATCTCGCTGGACGGTGTGATTCAGGCGCCGGGGGGCAAGAGCGAAGATGGGGATTACAGGTATGGCGGATGGAGCGTGGCGTTTGCTGATCCGGTGATTGGGCAGACGATCCTCGCGGCGCATGGGCAGGGGTTTGATTTACTGCTTGGGCGGCGGACGTATGACATCTGGGCGGGATACTGGCCAACGGCGAGCGGCGTGATTGCGGAGAGTTTTAATGCGGCGACGAAATATGTCGCGACGCACAGGTCGGAAAGTCTTGCGTGGGGGCGGGCGGAAGGGTTGGGCGCGGATGTTGTGGAGGGTGTTCGTGCGGTGAAGGCGAAGGGCGGCGGCGATTTGATTCTGTGGGGGAGTTCGACGATCACGCCTCTGCTCTTGCAGCACGGGCTGGCGGATGAGGTGTTGTTGATTACGTATCCGGTGCTGCTGGGGATGGGGAAGCGGTTCTTTTCGGAGGGTGCGGAGGCGCGCGAGTTGGCGCTGGTGAGCACGAAGGCGGCGGCGTCGGGCGTGCTTTTGAATTTCTATCGGCCGGTGGGATCTCTTCGGACGGGAGCGTTTGAGGAGCAGGATGAATGAGCACGCATGCAGGAGAGTGGCCGGAGCATTTGGACGCCGTCGTCGCGGCGGCGAAGCATCATCGCGTCCTGCTTGAGAACGCGAGCGTTCGGATATTGGAGACGACGATTGAGGCGGGAGAGACGGTGCCGCTCCACACGCATCGATGGCCAGCGGCGCATTACTTTCTTGCGACGGGTGACATTGTGAGGCGGGATGGAGCGGGAGCGGTCACGTTCGATTCACGCGAGCATGTTGCGGGTGGGGGCGGACGTGCGGGTGAAGCGGTGTGGTCGCCGGCGCTTGGGCCGCACACACTGGAGAATGTGGGAACCACGCGGATTCATGTGATCAGTGTTGAGGTGAAGGCGGAAGGTTGAGATTCACGCTCGGTTCGTTCGAGCCGGCGTTCGGAAGGGTGCAGACTTCCAAGGATTGGATCCAGCGGCTGTTGATGGTGAAGAGATGGCCGACGTGCTCATCGGCGAGAATGGCTCCGGAGAGATCGCGGACGACCTGATGCACATCGACGAGAATTTTGCCGGCGTCTTTGGGATAGAAGAGAGCGGGCTCGACGCGGGGATCGATTTCGGACCATTGCTCGGTCCAGTAGGCGCGGACGGCTTCATGGCCGCGGACGAAGCCGCCTTTAAAGGCCTTGGGCCATTCGACGTCGGGAGACATCGTGGCGAGTGCGGCGTCGATGTTGCGGGCGTTGAAGGCGGTGTACGCGGCGCGGAGGAGGCTGATTTTGGTGGGATGTTGGTTGGGGATGGGAGGTGAGGGCATGGGGGATGCTAACAGGTGACATGAAACGCTTGCCCGTGAAACGGGCGAGGACGGGACTGAGGCATTTGACCAGAGGCTGCGCCTCTGGCAACGTCCCGGCGCCCGCGTTGCGGGCGAAGAGCAGCCGCTGCTTGGTCAGCTGAATCGACCGACGAGGAGCAGGAATCCCACGAAGCTCAGGGTCAGCCACAGAAGCAAGCCCTTGACCAAGTACGACCTGTTGCGGTCCTTTCGTTGTCCTGGATTTTCGCCGTAAACCTCTACGGCCATGCAAAGCGGGAGCAGTATCACGATGAGCAATACGCCTCCAAAGAGGCGGATGATGCCGATCGCGTGGTCAAGAGGAAAGAGTCGGAGCAGAAAAATTGCGATGAGCGCGCCCGTACAGAGCATGACGCGGTAGGTCCACTTCAAAATCGAGAGCGGGTTTTCCACCTCACCAGACTAACACGCACACCATTGGGGGCACGACGGCCCGAACAGAGTTCCCGCAAAGTGTGTATTTGCGCTTCGTCGAGCACCGCAACGATCTAGTCCGGGCCGACTCACGCGGCGCTGACACGGAATGCTTCCGCTGATGGTGGCGGCACTGGTTCGCCGTGCATTCGGAGGGATTCAACATGCAAGCGAATCGCTTCTGCGATTTCCACGCGAACACCTTCGGCGGTATCGCTTGAAGCCGTGCAACCGGGCAAGTCGGGAACATAGGCGGAGAAGGAGCCGTCGTTTGCGTGCTCGATGACCACAACATATTGGACGTTTTTGTTCATCGGAGTCCTGCCTGCCGCAGAATGCTATTCAGGGTCCCGATAGGAACGTCACGGGCCAGTTTGCCGCCACTAGACACCGTAACAGTTCCCGGTTTCGCCGGATGTCTGAACTGCAGATGCGAACCGACGGTGCGATCGAGTCGCCAACCGTCCTTCTCAATCAAGGTGATGATGTCGCGATATTTCACGCCTCGTCCAGCACCGCAACACTTTCAAACTTCTTGCCTTCGAGCATTTCGAGGCTCGCGCCGCCACCGGTCGAAACGTGGCTGAACTTCTCGGCGAGGTCGAATTGCTCGACTGCCGCGGCGGAGTCGCCTCCTCCGACGATGCTGGTGCAGCCGTTCTTGGCGGTGGCTTCGACGATGGCGAGCGCGACGGCCTTGGTGCCGCCGGCGAACTTGGGCCATTCGAAGACGCCCATGGGGCCGTTCCAGACGACGGTCTTGGCATTCTTGAGGATGTCGGAGTAGGCGGCCTGGGTTTTGGGGCCGATGTCGAGGCCCATGTAGTTTTCACCGATGCCGGTTTCGTTGGTGAAGGTCTTGATGTCGGTTGCGTTCTCGTTGAACTCGGTGGCGCAGATGTGGTCGGTTGGGAGGTGGAGGGCGGCGCCGGTTTTGGTTGCGAGTTCGATGGCGCGGACGGCTTCGCTGAGTTTGTCTTCTTCGACGCGGCTCTTGCCGACGCTGACGCCTTTCGCTTTCAGGAAGGTGTACGCCATGGCGCCGCCGACGATCACGGCGCTGGCCATGGGGAGGAGGCGCTCGATCGCGGGCATCTTGTCGCTGACCTTCGCGCCGCCAAGGACGACGACGAAAGGCTTGGCGGGTGAGGCGAGCACGCCGTCGAGGTATTTGATTTCTTTCTCGACGAGGAAGCCGACGACCTTGGGCTTTGAACCCATTGCCTGCGGGACGGCGACCATGGAAGCTTCGGGGCGGTGGCAGGTGCCGAAGGCATCGTTGACGTAGACATCGGCATATGCCGCGAGCTTGGAGGCGAAGGCGGGGTCGCCTTTCTTTTCGGCTTTGTGGAAGCGGAGGTTGTCGAGGAGGATGACGTCGCCGGGTTTCATGGCCTTGACGGCGGAAGCGGCGTTGTCATCGACGCAGTCGTTCGAGGGGAACGCGACGGGTTTAGAAAGGAGTTCGCCGAGGCGTTTGGCGACGGGGGCGAGGGAGTATTCGGCTTCGAAGCCCTTGCCTTCGGGGCGGCCGAGGTGGGACATGAGGATCGCGCTGCCGCCACGGTCGAGGACGGACTTGATGGTGAGGAGCGCGGCCTTGATGCGGCGGTCGTCGGAGATGATGCCGTTTTCGATCGGGACGTTGAAATCAACGCGGATGAGGACCTTTTTGTTCTTGACGTCGATGGCGGCGATGGACTTTTTGGGCATGGGAAATCACTCCGAAATTGCGAGGGGGAGGGTAGCGCGAGAGGGGACTGGAGAGAACGCGGAGGGGCGGAGACTCGCGGAGAGGATTCGATGCGGAGTGCGGAGTGCGGAGTGCGGAATGGGGAATGGGGAATGGGGTGATGCAGAGTTCGGATTGCGGGGTTGGGGGAGCAACAATGCTTTATGGCCAGCGGTGTGAATGAAAAGAAGGTTTGTGTGCCGCCGGTGGTGTGTGGGGTAACGGAGGCGGATCGCGATTGGCAGCGGGAGTTTTTGACGGAGCACTTTGCGAGCCCGACGATCAGTTCGCGTCGCGCGTGGATCGACACGATGGGGTTGCCGGGGTTTGTCGCGTGGCGTGGGAATGAGCGCGTGGGGATTGTGCTGCACACGGTGATGCGTGCGGGTGCTGAGTGCGAACTGGTGGCGCTCGCATCAGCCGGGAGCGGCGGGGGCGTTGGGTCGGCGCTGTTGGCCTCGGTGACGGAGAGCGCACGCGCGGCGGGGTGCTCGCGGCTGGTGCTGACAACGACGAACGACAACCTGGATGCGATGCGGCTGTATCAGCGGCGCGGATGGCGGATGGTGAAGATTTATCCGGGCGCGATGGATGAGGCGAGGCGGGAGATGCCGGCGATGCCGCTGGTCGGGGCGTATGGGATCGCGATGCGGGATGATGTGGAGTTTGAGTTGGTTCTGTGAAAGATGCAGATTTCGGGATGCTGTCGTCGGAAGGTGGAGGAAAAAGAAGGCACCGAGGCAGGGGGCATCGAGGCATCGAGTGGGGGGCGGGGCGTCGCACCAATAATCAGGTATCGTTTTCGGGAACAGGGAGCGCACATGGCAACTCGTCTGGACGTGCTGAAGACTTATAAACTCTACATCGATGGCAAGTTCCCGCGCACGGAGTCGGGGCGGACGATGGTCGTCGAGGCGGGCAAGGGACGAGTCTTTGCGCACCTGTGCAAGGCGAGCCGGAAGGATTTGCGGGAGGCTGTGGAAGCGGCACGCAAGGCGCAGCCGGGCTGGGCAAGCGCGACGGCGTACCTCCGGGGTCAGATTCTGTATCGCATGGCGGAGATGCTCGAAGGCAAGAAGCGTGAGTTGATCGAGGCGATTGAGGTGATCGGCCCTGCGAAGAAGAGCAAGGGCTCGAAGCCGCTCGATGCGGAAGCGGAAGTACTGGCATCGATCGATCGGCTGGTGTGCTTTGCGGGCTGGGCCGACAAGTACGCGCAGGTGCTGGGCTGCAACAACCCGGTCTCCGGTCCGTTCTACAACTTCACATCGCCCGAGGCGAGCGGTGTTGTTGGAGTTATTGCGCCGGATGAGGCGCCGCTGCTCGCGTTTGTTTCGCTGATCGCTCCGGCTCTCTGCGCGGGGAACGCGGTGGTTGCGCTCGCGAGCGAGACGAACCCGGTTCCGGGCGCGGTGTTTGCGGAGGCGTGCGCGACGGGCGATGTGCCGGGCGGGGTGCTGAATATTCTCACGGGGGTTCGATCGGAACTACTGCCGATCGCCGCGGCGCATCGGGATATCGATGCGATTCATGCCGCGAATATGTCGGTGGAAGAGACGATTACGCTCAAAAAGGGCGCCGCCGAGAACATCAAGCGTGTCGTGGTGCGAAGCGTGCCGGATTGGATGGACACGGCCGATGCGCACAGCCCGTGGCGGATCGAGCCGCTGATCGATTTCAAGACAATGTGGCACCCTGCGTCGGCGTGAAGGCGGGTGTGTCTTTCTCGGGCAGGGCGCACGAGGCGAAGGCCTGCACCAGGATGTGGACTCCGGCGCAGAGCAGGCCGGTGAGCACGATTCCGAGTGCGCAGAGCAGCGCGAGTCGGGCGACTTCCTGGGGGCCGGCGAGCGTCGTGGTCATGTGGCCCTTGGTGACGATGAGCAGAAGCGTGGCGACGGCGGGCAACGCGAGCTGACCGACCAGACGCATCCACTTCGGGACGGCGTCGTCGGGGCGGCTCTTGGAGGCGAGCGTGAGAATCGCGAAGAGGATGCAGACCGGGATCGCGCCCAGAGCGGCGATCGAGAGCGCAGTGTGTGAAACGAAGCGAGCGCTGCCTCCGGCGGGGCGGATTTCGCCATCGAAGAGGGCGAGCAGGCCCACGAACCCGACGGCGGCAGCGGTGTAGATCGCACCTCGGAGCGCGAGGAGCCACGCGCCGGGTGTGCGCCGGAGTACCACTGTTGCCGCGATCAGGCCGAGCAGGCCTGCGCCGGTTGCACGGGCGATGAGCCAGCTGTGCAGCTTCCAATCGCCGATCTGGCCGGTTGTTCCCAGGTATCCGAAGATCGACGCGGCGAGGATTGTCCCTGCGACGCACGCGAGCGCGATACCCGGTCCCTCGCTGAAGCGGCCGGAAGCCGCCGCGAGACCGAACGCGCCGGCGAGCAGCGTGAGGAATTCAAATCCGAGCAGAGCAAAGGAAGGTCGACCGGCGACGGCCCAGGCGACGCCAACAGTGGCGAAGGTGCTGGCGATGACGAGCCCGCTGAGGATCGCGATGGCGATGCGCAGGCCGCGGGTGAGGGAATCGGTGTGTGGAGCGGAGGGTGTCATGCGTAGATGGTCTTTCGGTCGAGAGGGGCACCAACATCGTAAGTTCCGGTAAGCGACGGCCAATGGAAATGACGGGAATGGTTTGTTCGGTTCCTGTGCGCATGGGTTTCGGGCGATCGGACGGGCGAGGTGGAACGTGGATTGCGAATGGAAGCGGATCGGGGTGATACTGCGCGCAGGCAGGCAGATTCTGCGCTCCGGTCGTTCGGGGAGGAATTCCGAAACGGGGTGGGAACCGGGGATGGGGCGTCGGTGCCGGGCCAAAAACGGTCGATATTGAAGACAGCACGAGGAAGTTGAGATTCCGGAACGGAAGGCAGGCGAGAAGTATGGGAACGGTCACCAGCGGCACCGGCATTTTCAGCGGCATCGACAGCGCATCGATCATCAGCCAGTTGCTGGCTGTTGATGCGCGTCCGAAGATCGTGATCCAGCAGCGTGTGGCGCAGCTCCAGAGCCAGACGGCGGCGCTGCTGGGGATCAACTCGAAGCTTTCGGCGCTGCGTACGGCGGTGGAGAAGTTCCGGACTTCCAACCCGTTCGAGAACAACGCCGCGACATCGAGCGACGACAAGATCATGGGCGCCACGGCGAGCGTGACGGCAGCGGCGGGGACGTATTCGTTTCTGGTCGACCGGCTGGTGAGTTCGCAGCAGATGCTCAGCCGGGGGTTCGCGGACAAGGGCACGACGGCGGTGGGCGCGGGGACGATCTCGCTGGTCTCGGCGAAGTCGAGGCTGGATGGCGATACGGCGCTGGCGGATCTGAATGATGGCGCGGGCGTGAGCCGCGGGAAGATCGTGATCACGGATTCGGCGGGCACGAGCCAGACGATCGACCTGACGAAGGCGGCGTACGTGAGCGATGTGCTCGATGCGATCAACAACAACGGCAACGCGAAGGTGACGGCGAAGGTTGTGGACGACAAGATCGTGCTCACGGATGGCGCCGGGGGCGGTGCGCAGCTGAAGGTTGTGGAGTCGGGCGGGACGACCGCGACCACGTTGGGCATTCTCGGGCAGGCGACGGGAACGATCACGGGCGGATCGCTGCGGAGAATTTCGAGCGGGACGCTGCTGGCGTCGCTGAACGATGGGCGCGGGATCAATCTGTCGAACATCTCGGGAACGGCGCGATCGGACCTGACGATCAAGGTCGATCGCGGGGGCGTCATCACGTCGGTGCCGGTCAACCTTGGAGAGGTGAAGCCCGGAGACACGGTCACCGAGGGGCCGGTCTCGACGCTCGGGCAGGCGCTCAAGCGGATCAACGATGCCATTGCCGCGAAGGGATTGACGGGCGTGTCGGCGACGATCGACAGCGACGGGAAGCGACTGAAGATCACGGATGCCTCGGCGGGCACGATCTCGACGGAGGAAGTGGGATCGGGAACGGCGGCGAAGGACCTGGGTCTGCTGGGGAGTGCGGTTGGCACGCTGACTGGCAAGCGGATCGCGAGCGGAATCAACACGTCGCTGGCGTCGAGCCTGAACGGCGGCACCGGCATCGCGGGCGACGGCAACATCGATTTCATCCTGGGCGATTTCTCGAGCTTCTCGGTGAGCATCGACAAGGGCGCGACGCTGAGCGAGATCGCGGAGCAGATCGAGGCCGCGTCGATCTCGGGCGGGAGCAAGCGTGTGTCGGTCGGGCTGAGTCAGAACGGACTCGGGCTGGTCGTGAAGGATCTTGTGGGGGGCGGGGCGGGGTTCACGATCGGCGGAACGCCGGGCGCGGACACGGCGGCGTCGCTGGGGATTTCGACTTCGGATCCGGTCTCGAACGGAATTGTGAACGGGAAGGACCTGGGGCGCGCGGTGATCGGCACGGGCACGCTGCTGGCAAACCTTGTTCCGGGCAAGACGTTCTCGACCGGCAAGATGCGGATCACCGACGCGACGGGCCAGGTGAAGGAGGTCTCGTACGACCCGGCGGTCAACAAGACCGTGGGCGATCTGCTGAATCAGATCAACAGCGCGGGGCTGTCGGTGACGGCGTCGATCAACGCGACGGGCGACGGAATCCTTGTGAAGGATTCGGCGGCATCGGGCACGGGCCTGGGCAAGATCAAGATCGAGGACATGACGGGCACGATGGCGAAGGATCTTTCGATCGCGGGCACCGCAACGGGAACGGGCGCGGACAACAAGATCGACGGCACGAGCCGCAAGAAGATCACGCTGACGGCGACGGACACGCTGCAGGGGATGGTGGACAAGATCAACGCGAGCGGCGGGAGCGTGAAGGCCGCGATCGTGCAGACCGGCTCGGGGGTGACGCCGTATCAGTTGAGCCTGTTCAGCAGCACTTCGGGGCGCGACGGGCGGTTTGTGGTGGACTCATCGTCGGTCGATCTGGGCCTGCAGTCGCTGGATGCGGGCGAGAACGCGCGGGTGTTCTATGGCAGCAGCGACGTCTCGAAGGCGGTGCTGCTGACCAGTTCGAGCAACACGCTGGACAATGTCGTTTCGGGCGTGAAGATCGATCTCAAGGGCACGAGCACGACCGCCGTGAACGTGAGCGTGCAGCGCGACAGCGCGGGGCTGGAGAAATCGCTGGGCGACATGGCCGACGCGTTTAACGCGGTGATTACAGGTATCAACGCGCAGAGCGGGTACGACAGCGAGACGAAGAAGGCGGGGCCGCTGCTGGGGGATTCGACGGCGCTGAGCATCCGCAGCCAGTTGTTCGGACTGATCCAGAGCGCGCCCCAGGGTGTGAGCGGGAAATTTCAGTCGCTGGCGCAGGTCGGTTTCAAGGTCGGCACCGGCGGCACGGTGACGTTCAATAAGGACGCGTTCCGTGCCGCGATGACCGAAGACCCCGCGGCGGTCAAGGCCCTGCTGTCGGCGCGCGTGGTCGATACCAGCGCATCGAACCCGACCGTACTCGACCAGCCGAATATCACGGTGAAGGACACCAGCGGCAAGCTGTCGTTCACGCAGCTCGGGCTGGCAGGCAAGCTGGAAGAATTCGCCAAGGGCATGCTCGATTCGGTGACCGGCACGCTGACGCTCCGCAAAAAGACGCTGGAAGAGCAGGTGACGGCGCAGAACAGCCGCATCGCGGGCATCGACAAGCAGTTGGAAGCAAAGCGGCTTGTGCTCCAGGCCCAGTTCCTGAGGATGGAGCAGTCGATCGGCATGCTCCAGCAGCAGTCGTCGGCACTGAGCGGGCTCAGCAAGTAGGGCGATTCCGGCGGGCAGAAGGCGTGAACGGCTGAAGTCCGTCCGCCCGGGAGACGATGAAAACGGACGATGAGCGCCCTGACCCAAAGTGCCAATACGTATCTGAGAACGCGGGTCATGACCGCCTCGCGGGAAGAACTGCGCCTGCTGCTGCTGGAGGGGGCGATCAAGTTTGTCTCGCAGGCGCGGGAAGGCCTGCTCGCCCGCAACTTCGAGCAGGTGTTCAGCGGGACGGATAACGCCCGGAACATCATCGTCGAATTGATCACCAGCGTGCAGAGCGCGCCCAATCCGGAACTCGCGGAACGGGTGCGTTCGCTCTACACGTTCTTCTATGTGCGGCTGACCGAAGCGAGTTTCGAGAAGAGCGTAGAGAAGTTTGAAGAGGTCATCGGCCTGCTCGAATACGAGCGTGAGACGTGGGTGCTGCTGATGAACAAGGTTGCTTCGGAAAGATCGAGCGAGACGCCCGAAGCGACCGAGTACTCGCCCCAGCCGAACGACGGCGCACCCTTCAGCGTCGAAGGCTGATGGCGGATCGTCCGGGTTCTGTAAATACAAAGAATAAAACAGGGGCTCTCCCCTTGAGAGCCCCTGGCAACGTGATTTCATTGTCCGCGCTCGGCGTCCGAGGCGGTGCGATGGTCAGAAGCAGACCAACGCGTCGTACGCCGAAGCGAAGACGCTGAAATCACCGTCGTCGGTCATGCCGTCGCTGCTGCCGTCGATGTCGCCGGCGACGTTGATCAGGTCGCCGTAGTACTTCGCGAAGAAGGCGAAGTCCGCATCATCAACGCCGCCGTCGCCGTTGAAGTCGGCGGGGCAGCCGACGCTCGGGCCTCGGTTGTCGCTGGTGACGGTGATGACTGCGGTGAGGGAACTGCCGCGAGTGCTGCGTGCACCCCAGCGCTCGTTCGCGAACAGAGCGTCACCCATGGTGACTGCGAGGTAGTACTGGTCGCCGCCGAGCGTGGCCCCGTTCTGGTTATCAAGGGGATGGCCCAGCGTGTTCTGATCCGGGTCGAGCGGGGTCGGGCCGCGGCTGGCTGCCGTGCCGTACGAAAGCTGAGCGAAGGTTCCGCCGCAACCCCAAGCACCGTCCCCACCAAGCGGATTTCCGTTGAAGCCGGTGCCGGCGTAACTGATGCTGCTGCCGTTTGCGAGCGTGCCGTTGTTGTTGTAGAGCGCAAAGTTCCATTCGCCAACAACCGACGAGCCGGGCTGGGTGATGTCCATGTAGGTTACATCGCTGAGCGGTGAATTGTCGCTCTGATCGAACTGGCCGGTGGTGGGGAGCGGGTTGGTGAGGGAGAAACGGACGAATCCCACGCTTCGCGCGCGAATAGCCTGATCGGGAGTAGATTGAGGGCCTCCGGTCAGAATGCCGATGTCCGCGCCGCTTGCGAGCGCCGGAGAAACTGCGGCGGGGGCTGCAAAGGTCTTCTGATTGTTGGTGTTGAAATTGAGAGTGAACGACTTTGGCGAGACAGGGTCTTCCGGTTGAATGAGCCAACCGTCGCCGAAGCCGGAACCGGCGAGCGCGACGGCGAGGTAATACTCACCGGCTGGGAGATTGCCTTCCTGTCCGGCATACTGCTCGCCTGAGCCAACACCCGGGCGGCGTGCAACACCGAATGAGAGCTGTTGGTTATCGAGGTCGGAGGGTCGGGCATTATCCGGTCCATCGCCACGGCCGGAGGAAACGTCGTAAATGGTGGAATCCGGCGAATAGAGCGCGAAGGACGTCGGAACGGCAGAGCCTTCTGTATCGATGTCGAGGAAGGTGGTCTGCGCGTAATTGATGTCATTGGCGGTGTTGAACCTGTACCACTTGAACTTGCTCGCGGTGGTCAACGTGTCCGAGATCGGTGTCTGTCCGTCGGCGAGGAATCCATTGCCGCCGTTGAGACTTGTGGCCGGCGGGGCAGATGGCGAAGGAACTTGGCCCGCAAACGCGCAGATGAGGCCGTATCCGGCGGATTGGCCCGAGAGTCCGCCGCTTGTGGCATAACGAAGTTCGTTTGAGCCTGATGTGGTGGCAGTGGCCTGTCCGGTGAAGATGCCATCGAAATTGATGTCGCGGCCATACATGACGGTCGAATAGCCGATCGAAGCGGGATTCGCAGCCGCAGCGAGGGCCGCCGGAGTTTGAGGACCGGTGAAGCTCGGCCCAGCGACTTGCGAGTTGGATCCAAAGATGAAGTATGCCCGTGTCGTTGTCTTGTTTGCCTGAAAAAGATTGGTGGCGCTCAGCGGGGCCGAACTGGGTGTGCCTGGTTCAACCATCGCCGCGTCGAGCCAAAGGCCGGACTCGCCGCTGGGGACGAGGGCGGGAGTTGGGAGCAAGACAAAGCCGCTGCTGCTCGTGAACCCTGGGCACGGCTCATTGCGCTGGATCGTGAGCACGTAGTACGGAGTCGCATTCGGATTGATCATGCTCGTGCCCGGTCCCGAGAAGCCGGTGAATACCGCGTCACTGGGCCGATAGAACGAGAACCGCAGGTCAAAGACGGCGGACGACCCCGAAACGCCGAGCGCATAACTGAAGTAGGTCAGCGTCCGCGTCCCAACGTAGCTCGAACCGTACGGACCCGGGTTGAATGAGATGTCTTCCAGGATGTGCGAGCACAGTCCGATGGACAGGTTGTTGTGCGCAAATACCAGGGAACTGTTGTCGTAAACGATGGCGTTCACAGCCCGGTCGTCGAACGTGCTATCGCTCGTGGCACGATGACGCCACGGCACCGTGTCGTTCAGCGTTTTGAACGGGACGTGACGGTCATCGCCGAGCGAGAGTTCATCGGCCGAAGCAACGGAACAGGTAACGGCACCGGCGGTTCCAGCGCAAGCCATGATCACAAACAAACGAGACTTCGTAAACATCGAAAGCACTCCTTCACCCACGTGTTGAAAAGAAACACCGAATCGGGGCCGAGCGTGTACAGAGAGACACCCGCGAACCGCCATCGCGGACGCTGCACCTGCACGACCCAACGTTGAAGATCACCGCATACCCGGGATAAGTCCTCTCATGAAAAACCTCTCCAAAGCCCTTCGCGCAGTCACACCGCTCCGCGTAGGCGTACACCCAGGGCGCGAAAGGTGGGGCGCGATTTCGGAGACTTGCCGGCCGCGAGGCGAACCTTGCAGACGAATCATCGGAAAAAAGGAAATCTTTTGATTCGCGTACGCTCTTGTCATGATGACGAGGATTTGGGTGCTGATTGTGGCTGTCTTTGTTGCCGCCGGAGTGGTGGAGGCGGGAGGGAAAGAGGGCGCCGACGGCGTGCGCCTGTCTCGGGCGACCGGCCCGCTCCGGATCGGGATCGTGGGCCTGGTGCACGGGCATGTTGAGGGGCTTCTCTGGAACGCCTCGAAACGAGACGACATCACGATCGTGGGCATCTATGAGCCGAACACGGCTTTGTTTGAACGGTTGATGGAGAAGTACAAGATCGATCCGGCCGTGCGATTTGATTCGCTCGAGAAGATGCTCAATGAGGCAAAGCCCGAAGCCGTGAGCGTGATGAGTTCGATCAAGGACCATCTGCCCGCGGTGGAGGCGTGTGCACCGCGCGGGGTTCACGTGATGGTCGAGAAGCCT
Organism: Phycisphaerales bacterium; assembly: GCA_016793015.1. GTDB lineage: Bacteria > Planctomycetota > Phycisphaerae > Phycisphaerales > UBA1924 > JAFEBO01. The sequence goes on along the minus strand of JAEUJD010000035.1, from coordinate 5,182 downwards.
CTGGCGTTCTCGAACGTCGATGCGACGCGGATGGCAGCGCTCGCAAAGCAGCACGGGATTCTGGTTCTGACGAACTACGAAACAAGCTGGTATGCATCGCTGCGCCAGGCGAAGAAGTTGATCGAGACGGGCGGGATGTCGCCCCTGACGAAGATGGTCTTCCGGCACGGACACAAAGGCCCAAAGGAGATCGGCTGCACGCCCGAGTTTCTGGCGTGGTTGACCGATCCGGAACAGAACGGAGGCGGCGCGATTGTTGATTTTGGCTGCTACGGCGCGGTGCTTTCAACATGGCTGATGAACGGCGAGCGTCCGACGAGCGTGGTTGCGAGCGCCACGACCCTCAAGCCGGACGTGTATCCGAAGGTGGACGATGATGCAACGATTGTGCTCATCTATCCGCACGCGACGGCGGTGATCGAGGCGTCGTGGGCGTGGACGCACGATAACAAGGAAGCGGACTTCTACACCGGGAAGGGGAGCATCCACGCGGGGAAGTGGGAGGAGCTTTCGGTGCGATCCGAGAATCAGCCGCCGAACGCTGTGCAGCCGGCGCCGAGAGAATTCGAGAACGAATGGGTCTATCTGCGGAGAGTGATCCGAGGTGAGTGCGCGGTCGATCCGCTTTCGAGTCTCGAAATGAATCTGGTTGCGGTCGAGATCCTGGACGAGGCGAGAAGGCAGGTCGCGGCCAACCGCAAGTAGCGGCTTTGCACGCACGGCACGCGGAGAAACCGCGAGACTTGGGACGATCCCGCGTCGAGCCGCCGTCTGCGTCGGCGCTGGCGGTACACTTCGGATCGTCGATGAGTTGATGCAGGGTGGCGAGTGTCCCCGGAGACTGAATCGTGAAGCACTTTTCCTTTGTGCGTTCGGCTTGGGCAGCGAAGTGGTGTGCCGGCGCAGCGGCGCTGCTCGCGATCGCGGGCCAGAGCGGTGCGAGGCAGGCCCCGTTCGATGCGGCCTTTGGGCTTGCGATGAGCCTCGACGAGCCCAAGCCCACCGTACCCGACAACGATTTCTTCAGCGACGGAGAACTGGAAGACCTGCTCGGGCCGATTGCTCTCTATCCGGACGTGCTGCTTTCCGCGGTGCTTGGCGCTTCGGTGTTTCCCGAACAGGTGAACGCGGCGGCGGCGTTTGTCGCCAGCGGCGCGACGCGCGAACAGATCGAAGCGCAGGATTGGGAAGACCCGGTGAAATCGGTCGCGCAGGTGCCGGAAGTGATCGCGATGATGGGGCAATATCCGGACTGGACACGAGCGATCGGCTCGGCGTTTTTGATGCAAGCACGCGATGTGATGGATTCGATCCAGCGTCTGCGCTCGATCGCGTTCGACAACGGCGTGCTGGAAACCTCGCCCCAGCAGGTGGTGACGGTGCAGCAGGAAACACAGAAGATCGTGATCATGCCGGCGAATCCGACGGTGATCTATGTGCCGCAGTACAACCCGAGCGTGGTTTTCATCAGGGACGATCGCGCCGTGGCGCGAGCGGGGTTCATCGGGTTTGGTGCGGGCATCGCGGTGGGCGCGATCATCTGGGGCGGCTCTTGCAACTGGAACGGCGGGTTCATCGGCTGGGGACGAGGCTGGGGCTGGGGAGGCTGGGGCAACACCCGCGTCAACAACAACGTCAACGTCAACATCAACAACAACCGCAATAACAACGTCAACATCAACCGACCGGGTGGACGGCCGGTTGGCGGAAACAACCAGTGGAACGGCGGCTCGGGTGGACGGCCGGGCGGGTGGGACGGCAATCGGCCCGGGGGCGGGGGGAACGCGAACGCGGGAGGCGGCCAGCGCCCCCCGATCAATCGGCCCGAAATCACCAGGCCGGGGGCACCGGATCGACCGGGCGTCGGCAGGCCCGGTACGGATCGTCCTTCGATCGATCGCCCGGGCGGCAATCGACCTGGTATCAATCGACCCGGTGTCGGTGATCCGTCGGGAATCAATCGACCGGGCGGGAATCAGTCCGGCATCAATCGTCCGGGTGGAAGTGCGGGTGGAATCAACCGTCCCGGTGGCGATCGCATCGGGCAGGAAGGTTCTCGCTGGCAGCCAAACCAGAACAATCGACCCGGTGGCGGGCAAGCGGTTGGCAATCGGCCGAGCGATTGGCGTAACAACGCGAATCAGCCGAATGCGAGGCCGCCGTCCAGCATCGGGCAGGGCGCGAATCGCCCCGGCGGGATCAATCGCCCGACCACGCCGGCAAACCCGGGAGCGAATCGACCGACAAATTTGCCCGCGACACGTGCTCCGAACGTGCAGCCCAACCGAGGCGGGAATGCCGGGGCGGGACGGCCCCAAGCGCAGCCGGCTCGGCCTCAGAATCCTGCGGCGCTGCCGAGCGCGGGTGCGGGGTCCGGAAATCGCCCAAGCGGTTTTAGCGGCGGACCAAGCGGCGCGGCATCGAACCGCGGTGCGGCAAGTCGTGGGGGTGGTGGGGGTGGAGAGGGCGGGGGGCGGCCGAGTCGTCGTTGAGCCCTGGTCACGGTTTGCCTGCGTTTGAGATTTGAGTCGGAAGTGGTTGGACGATCTGGGAGTTTTTTGAACATGCAATTTCGCAACACGGTTCTCGCGCTCGGCGCGTTGTTGATCGGGGCGCTTGGCGGGTGCAATTCGGGGCAGCGGACGTTTGATTCGCCGCAGGCTGCGGTTGGGGCGCTCGAGCAGGCGGTAGCGACCGGTGATCGGGCGGAGTTGCGGGGCGTGCTCGGGCCTCGGACGGACGAACTCAAGAGCGGGGATGCGGAGCAGGATCGGGCGGACTTCGTTGCGTTTGCCTCGAAGCTGCAGCAGCAATCTCGGATCGAGAATGTGAATGAAGATGAGGCGGTGTTGCTGGTCGGGCAGGAAGAGTGGCTGTTTCCGGTGCCGATGGTGCGTGCCGATGGCGTGTGGCGGTTCGATACCGACGCGGGAATCTACGAGTTGACGACCAGGCGGATCGGCGCGAACGAATTGGCGATCATCGATGCGTGCTATGCGTTTATCGATGCGGAAGTGGAGTATGGATCGCAGCCCCGCGACGCGAGCGGCGTGAACCAGTACACGGCGAAGTTGTGGAGCGCACCCGGGACGCGGGATGGTCTGTATTGGGAGACGGCGGAGAACGAAACACCGTCGCCGATCGGGCCGGTGATGGCCGCGGCTATTTCGGGGAACGGGGCCGATTCGTATCCGTTTTACGGATACTTCTTCAAGCCGCTGCTGAAGCAGGGGCCGAACGCGGTGGGCGGCGCGATGGAGTACGCCGAGAACGGGCGTCTTGTGAAGGGGATCGCGGGCGTGGCTTTCCCGGCGGAATACGGCACGAGCGGGATCATGACGTTCATTTTCAGCATGGACGGCGTCGTGTATCAGCGCGACCTCGGGGCGCAGACAGCTTCGATCGTGGGTGCAATGGATTCGTTTGATCCGGGCGAGGGGTGGACGCCTGTTGAAGAAACAGTTGCGGTCGAAGGCAACGAGTAGTCGGCTGGAAGCGTTCCCAAACTGCTGGCTGTCGTGATGGGGAATGCTCGAAAACGGCGTCGGAGCCGATTCACCAGATATTCAACCCTGTGTGGGATGGGGTGACATTCTGGATTCTGGCCAGACACTCATCGCTCTCACGCAAGGGTGAGATTCTGTAGGGCGCCCGTGAGACCGACGCGAAACGGTAACTCGATTGAAGCGTTCCCGATTCAGACCAGAATCAGGTCGTTCGGGCGGCACAACTGAATGGAAAGCCATTCCATCACAAACGGAGCGGCAACGCTGGAATCGAGTTGACGCTCCGCTTCGCGGATGCTGTTGATTGCGCTCAGGTGGCGTTCGGGCGAGCTCGGGTTCCGGCGCAGGTGATTGCGGGCGCGCTGCGAGAGCAGGCGGAACATCAGTTCGGCGCCGGCGCGGTTGGCGGCGTCTTTGCTCGCCTGTTTGTCGCGTTCGACGACGGCCTTGGCCCAGTCTTCGATGAGGGCCGCCATGGTGGGGCCGAGGGCCGGGGAGTATTTGCCGCTGTCGCACACAGCGAGCAGCGGCTCGAGGGAGCGAGACCATTCGGCGAGGTTGCCGGTGTGCGCGAGCAGCAGTTCACCCGGAGAGCCGGAAGCGAAGGATTGCAAGATGGGCAGGTCGTCGGCGCTGATAGGGGGCTCGATGGTTTTTTTGTTGGCTTCGAGCCACTCACGCATCGCGGGGTCGTGCAGCGGCGCGAAGGCGACCTGCTGCGAGCGGCTGCGGATGGTTGTCAGCAGTCGATCGGGGTTGGTGGTAACGAGGATGATGACGGTGCCGGGGGGCGGTTCTTCGAGGGTTTTGAGGATGGCGGCCTGCGTGGGGGCGTGGCTCGCGTGGCGATCGAGCAGTTCGGCCTCATCGACGATGAAGACTTTCGATGCAAGCCCGCCGGGGAGCGCTGAGGCGAGGAGCGCGGGGGCGATCAGGTGTGTTTCGACAACGTCCTTGGCGATCGTTGCCTGCTTGCTCTTGCGGACCGAGTCGATCTCGCTGTAGACGGCGAGTTCCTTGGTGATGACATGGAGATCGGGGTGCGATCCCGACGCGAGCAGGGGCCTGATGTGCGAATCGGCGCCGACGACGGGCTGATCGTTTTTAACCTTGGTGGTTTGGTCGAGAATGAGCGCTGCGAACGCGAGTGCGGTGGTGAACTTGCCGACGCCGGATGGGCCATGGAAGATCCACGCGTGATGGACGCGGCCGGAGCGGATGGCGTCGGTGAGAACTTTGAGAGCGCGGTCCTGCCCGAGGATTTGGGAGAACGAGACCGGAGCGGGGTGCTGTGCCTTTGGCGCCTCGGGCTTCTCGTCGGCGAGGGACTTGAGCTTGGGCTTGGCGGGTTTCTTGGCCACGGGGGAGGGTAGGAAAGGCGGGTGATCACGGAGCACCTCGGGAAACCACAGGGGAAGACACGGGGAAAGGCAGGAGGAAGACAGAAAGAAGGCATCAAGGCATAGGGAGACGTAGCGGGCGAGAGCGGGAACGGCGTGCAGGTATGATCGCGTTTGGAAGACGCATGATGCGGAACTCGGGGACGGACAAGGCGGCGCGGCGGGTGTTTGTGGAATGCACACACCTGTATCAGCACAACTTCAACACCGGCATTCAGCGCGTGGTGCGGAACCTGGCGTGTCTTGGCGGGGAGGAAGGACGAGCGATCGGGCTGG
>JAEUJD010000109.1 GCA_016793015.1 Phycisphaerales bacterium | reverse complement strand
CAAGCACGACGACAAGAAGTACAAAGGCGACCTCTCGGCGTGGTACCGAGACTATTGCTCAGCGTTCGAGCTTCTGCCGTTTGAGAAAGAGCCGACGGCCGATGAGGTTGCCCAATCCAAGAAGGACTGCGATAAGGCATTGCGGCTTCTCTCCGAAGCCGGGTTCATCTGGCGGTACGGCCCGGAAAAATCGGACACGAACAAGGATCGCACCGACAAAACCGCACGCCTCGAGCGCGAGCTCAAGATCCTCTGCGACAAGAATATCGCGGCGTACTTCCTGATCGTCTGGGATTTCGTCAACTGGGGCCGCCAGAACAACGTCCCCGCGCTTGCCAGAGGTTCGGGCGTCGGCACCATGGTCGGCTATGTGCTCGGTCTCTCCAATGCCTGCCCGGTGCGCTACGGACTGCTCTTCGAGCGATTCACCGACCCCGATCGCAGCGAATATCCCGATATCGATATCGACCTGTGCCAGGATGGCCGCGCGAACGTGATCAATTACGTGCGGCGCAAGTACGGGCACGTTGCGCAGATCATCACGTTCGGAACGATGAAGGCGCGTGCCGCGGTGCGCGATGTGGGACGTGCGTTCAGCCTGCCGCTGTCCGAAGTCGACAAGATCGCGAAACTGATTCCCGAGCAGCTCAATATCACGATCGAAGATGCGCTCGAGAAAGAGCCCGATCTCCGCAAGCTTTACGAGAACGATCAACGGATCGCGCGGCTTCTCGACAACGCCCGCACGCTCGAAGGCCAAGCCCGTCACGCCAGCGTTCACGCGGCGGGCGTGATCGTCTCCACGCGCCCGCTCAACGAGATCGTTCCTCTCTATAAGCAGCCACAGGCAGAGGAACACGAAATAGTCACGCAGTGGGATGGTCCCACCTGCGAGAAGATGGGCCTGCTCAAGATGGATTTCCTGGGCCTGCGCACGATCTCGATCGTCGCGCGCTGCCAGCAGTTGATCCGCGAGGCGCTGGACGAAAACGCAATCTTCGCGGCGGTCGGCCGCAAGCCGGGTGATGGCGGCCCCCACCCGCTCGATCTCGACCGCCTCAACTTCGACGATCAAACCGTCTTCGAACTCTTCCGGCGGGGCGAGACTACCGGCGTCTTCCAGTTTGAATCTCCGGGCATGCGCCGTCTGCTCGTCGAGATGAAGCCCGATCGGCTCGAAGATCTGATCGCGGCCAACGCCCTCTTCCGCCCGGGTCCGATGGATCTGATCCCGGATTACAACCGGCGCAAGCACGGCACCGAAGCTGTGCCCAAGGTGCACGAGATCGTCGATCGCTACACCGACGAGACATACGGCGTCATGGTCTATCAGGAACAGGTCATGCAGATCGTGCATGGCCTCGGCGGCATCAAGCTCCGCGATGCCTACACGCTGATCAAGAACATCAGCAAGAAGAAGCACGACAAGATCGACAAGGAACGCCCCAAGTTCATCGAGGGCGCGCAGAGCAAAGGTCTGACCAAGCAGCAGGGACAAGACCTCTTCGATCTGATTCTGAAATTCGCTGGATACGGCTTCAACAAGTCGCACTCCACCGGCTACGCCATCGTCGCGTATCAGACGGCGTACCTGAAGACCTACTACCCCAACCAGTACATGGCGGCGTTCCTCACCTTCGAAAGCCAGGCACAGAAAGCCAGCGAGTGGATCTCGTATCTCGAAGACTGCAAGAAGTGCCGCTTTGTCGAGCCGACGGGCGATCCGAAGACGATCGGTAAAACCATAAAAACGGGCGTCGAAGTGCGCCCGCCCGACATCAACCTTTCCAATTCCGATTTCGCCGTGGTCTACCTGCCCGGTGAAACCAGGAACGCCCACGCGGGACACGTTCGCTTCGGCCTGAAAGCCATCAAGGGGACGGGTGACAAGGCGATCGAGAAGATCATCTCTGAGCGCAACGGGCAAACGCCCGGAGCGGCCACGGCGGCCTCCGAACCCACGATCTTCTCCTCACTCTTTGATTTCTGCGAGCGCATCCCGCAGGGCACGATCACCAAGTCCGCGATCGAATCGCTCATCAAGTGCGGCGCGTTCGACAGCGTGCACGGACGCGATAACCGGGCCGCGATGGTGGCGACCATCGAGCAGGCGATCAATGCCGGGCAGAAGATCGCCGCGGATCGGGCGGCGGGGCAGGGGGCTCTCTTCGGATTCGGCGGAGTACCCGAGCCCGACAAGCCTTCCACGGCATCCACCGTCACGCTCGCCCGCGCCGACAAGTGGATCGAGAGCGAAACGCTCCGCTTTGAAAAGGAAATCCTCGGCTTCTTCGTCAGCAGCCACCCGATGGATGCCTGGAAGCGCTGGTCGAGCGTCTTCACCACGCATCCCATCGCGGCAGTCAAGACCGTGCAGCAGGATGCCCGTGTCATCCTTGCCGGCATCGTCCAGGGCATCCGCACGCTCATCGTGAAATCCGGGCGCAGCGCGGGCCAAAAAATGGCCGTCATCACGGTCGAAGACCAATCCGGCTCGCTCGATTGCGTCGCGTTCTCTGATTGCTTCCAGCGTTTCAGCCACCTCATCGAGGCCGACAAGATCATTTTCGTGCTGGGCCGCGCCGATCTCTCACGGGGCGAACCGCAGCTCATCGTGGATCGCCTCGTGCCGATCGAGGGCGTCCCGCTCAGCCCCGGCCGCCTGCAGGTGCTGATCGACGAACGCAAACTCAACGGCACCAGCATCCCCGCCGTCGAGTCGCTCGCGACCGTCCTCAAATCCCACGCAACCACCGCTTCTCCCAACGGCTCTTCCAGCACGCGCGGAGCCAGCGATGGCGAGCTCGAAGCCGTCCTCGCCCGTCACTCGCTCAATCCATTCCCAGTCGAACTCGCCATCGGCACGATGACGCACACCGCAATCCTGACGACCCCGGGCCTTCGCGTCGGCCTCAAGCCTCAGTTACTCGCGGATATCGAGACCGCTCTCGGCCCCGCCAGCGCCCGCATCGTCGGAGGCGTCTCGGTCGAACTGAACGAGAAGAAGCCGTGGGAAAAGAAGTTCAAGAAGAGCGATGACGACGACTGAGATCCGTTTTGTCGCCTCGATTTGACCTGACACACGAGGGGGAGTGTCGATTGACAACTGACACAAAATGTGCTATTTTGTGTCACATCATTGTGAATCTCCACCTTTTGTGTCAGGACACAAATGCCTGTCTTCCAAAGGATTACGACATTTACGTCCGGTAAGCTTGTCCCAACCGTTGTTCACGAAGAACGGTTCAAGGGGTCAGTCCGAGAGGTGGCTGAAGTACGAGGAAAAGCCTTCCTCCCCTACGCCCTCCCGCCCAAACTCGACTGGGATCGCATCGTCGGCTCGTCACGGCGTGAACTGATTGCTGCCGAAAGAGCTTTGGCACGCCTCAACGGAAGGGCGTCCAAACTGCCCAACCCTCACCTGCTGCTGGGGCCTTTTGCACGACGCGAAGCCCGATTGTCGTCGCTCATCGAAGACACAGTGGCTACTCCAAAGGAGATCGCTCTCGCCGAATCCGGCGTCCTGTTTGGGCGAGACGATCCAAAGGAAATCGCGAACTACATCTTCGCGCTCAACCACGGTCTCGACTCGCCGCTCCCGCTCTGCAATCGTCTTTTCAAGGAAATGCACGAAATCCTGCTGCGTGGGGTGCGCGGCGGCCGGGATCTACCGGGCCATTTTCGCCGAGAACAAAACTACATCGGGAAAAAATCACTCGGGTTTCTTCAAGCACGATTTGTTCCGCCACCGCATGGTGAGATTCTCGAACGCTGCATGGCAGATCTAGAACAGTTCGTGAACGGACCGCACGAGCAAATACCGGAGCTGGTTTCGATTGCGCTGGGTCACTATCAGTTTGAGTGCATCCATCCGTTTCGTGACGGAAACGGCCGCTTGGGTCGGCTCATCATGACGCTTTCACTATGCAAGTACGGATTGCTGTCGAAGCCGTACATCTACGTCAGCGAGTTTTTCAGCAAGCACGAGGAAAAGTACAAGGACTTGCTGCTTCGCGTAAGCACCGAGGGCGCATGGGAGGCTTGGATCCGGTTTGTCCTTGAGGCCTTCGCGGTTCAAGCTCGCGCAGCCGATATCCGCGCCGACGCAATCCTCTGCCTGCAGTCTGAATACACCCACAAACTCACTGGACCGCACTCGAGTTCCTTGCTGATACGCCTATGCGACCACCTGTTCAGCCGCCCCGTGATAACAATCGACGACGCAGAGAAGGTTCTTGGAGTTACCAAAACCGCCGCTCGAAGGCATGTGACAACGCTTGTGAAAAAAGGAATCCTGGACAAGTCCGAAGAATACGGAAAGGCTCATGTCTTCGTTGCCAACGGAATCATTGCAGCAGCAGAAACCGAGCTGTCGTCCGAACCACAAGACTCTCGAACAGAATCTACTCCCAACGCGTCTTGAGCTCGTGCTCAACCCTGAGCAGATCCAGCACCTTCCCCACCGTGAAATCCACAACCTCTTCCACCGTCTTGGGCAGCAGATAGAACCCCGGATTGGGCGAGCAGATCGTCGCGCCCGCCAGCGCCAACGTCTCCATATTCCGGATGTCGATCAGGCTCAAGGGCATCTCGCGGTGGCACACGATCAGCGGCCTCCGCTCCTTCAGCGTGACCATCGCGGCACGGCAGAGCAGATTGCTCCCGCTCCCCGTCGCCATCGCGCCCAGGCTTGCGCTCGAGCAAGGGATGACCACCATGCCGTCGTGGAGGAAGCTGCCCGAGGCGATCACGGCCCCTACATCCTTGTTCGGATGGATGAACAGCCGCTTTGAGATCGCCGCGACATCGGAGGCGGAAGCACGCTTGACCAGTGCGGGGCAGAGCGATGGCAGATCGACCTGTTTGATCCCCGATTCATCGAAGAGCAGCCGCTTGCCGTAGTCGCTGACCACGAGGTGCACCTCGTGCCCCTGCGAGAGCAGGATTTCGAGCAATCGCTGCGCGTACCACGCGCCCGAAGCGCCCGAGATTCCCAGCACGAAGCGGCGAGCATCCAGAACAGGCTGAGGCGGAGCCGGGCGAACGGATTTGCGTGCGGGTCTCTTTGCCACACCCGATCTTTCGCCCCTGCCACGCCCCACGATTCGCGGCTTGACCTCTTTCCTCGAAGAACCCACTATTCTCCGGCCTGCCGGGCCGATTCGGACTCTTGCCCGGACGCCCGACGGACCGAAGGAAGACGCTATGACCCCCACGTTTCTGCGCCTGACGACCTTGCTCACTCTTGCCGGCACCGTCGCGCTCGCCTCGTGCACGCGTGAGTACGCCAACTACCCCCCCATCACCGGCGACGAGTTTGCGACCAAGAACGTCAATGCCAGCTTCAATATGAAGAACTCCATGGCCGCGGCACTTCGCTGGACGGCCCTGCGTTACCCGCCGCCCGGTGGCGAGAACGCGCCGTTCGCGATCAACCTGCCCGCGGGATCGTCTGAAGAGACGTACGCGCGGGTCGTGGCGCTCGTCGGGCACGGGGCGCAGGCGATCAGCGAGGCAAATGCAAACTCGCTGCCCGTCTATCACGTCACCCGCGTGTGGCTGCGTGGAGAGATTGCCCGCATCGATATCGTCCGGCCGGTCTTTGAAGTGGCCGAGAAACCCGGCGGCGGCCACGTCTATCGGGGCGTGGAAGTTCGGCTTGCGGGCGGATGGGAGCCCTGGCGCGTGACCGGTTCGAGCGAATACGAGATCGGCGTGCTCGAGCCGCCGGCGCTCCACATCCCCGGCACTCCGGCCGATGCGCCGCTGCCCGCGAACACCGTGGACGACGAACTGGGCGCTCGGCCATCGCCTCAGTCCGTCGAGCAGACTGTCGAATCCGAGGACAAGTAAGCCCGTTACGATGTTCGCATGGCGAAGACGCTCACAAAGCGCAAACGTTCTGCTGCGCCCGGCGGCAAAGGTTCAAACCGAACCGGCGCATGGTCGAGCAAAGACCTCATCGGCCTTCAGGGCGTTTCTGCCGAGCAGATCAGATCCCTTCTTCACGCTTCGCGCGAGTATGTGGATGTCACGACCGATGTGGCGGATTCGCCGCTCCAGGGCACCACGATCGCGAACCTGTTCTTTGAGGATTCGACACGCACCCGCACCAGCTTTACGAACGCGGCACACCGCCTTCGCGCCCACGTCTCGAATCTGCTCGGCGCTTTTTCCAGCGTGACAAAGGGCGAGACGCTCATCGACACCGCCCGCAACGTCGAGGCGATGGGTGTACACGCGCTGGTCATTCGAGCACGGCAGGCCGGTGCCGCGGCGCTCATTGCCGCCAACGTCCGCTGCCCCGTCATCAACGCCGGCGACGGCAAACACGAACACCCGACGCAGGGACTGCTCGATATTTACACGCTCGCCGAAGCCAACGGACGCCTGAGCGACTTTGACATGAAGGGCCTGACTGTTGCCATCGTGGGCGACATCGTTTCATCGCGCGTCGCCCGGTCGAACATCGCGGGGCTCACCGCCCTGGGCGCTCGCGTCGTCTGTGTGGGTCCCGCCGGCCTCGCGCCGCGCAGTCTTGAATCACTCGGAACGGGCGTTGCGGTGACGCATGATCTCGACTCGGTGCTGCCCAAGGTCGACGCGGTCATGATGCTCCGCGTGCAGTTCGAGCGCCATGAAGCGGGTCCGGAGGCGGCCGGCAAAAGTTCTCCGGCCATCGCGTCGGTCCGCGAGTATCGCTCGCTGTTTGGGATGACCGCGCAGCGGGCCGAGCGCCTCAAGCCGGGCGCGGTCGTGATGCACCCCGGCCCCATCAACCGCGGCATCGAACTCGACCCGGAAGTTGCTGATGGCGCGCAATCGGTGATCCTGCGGCAGGTTCGCGTCGGTGTCGGCGTGCGGATGGCGGTGCTGGTGGCCTGTGCCGCGGCTGGAAATCGGCGCACGGGCGTCACGGCATAAACTCGCCCCCGATGTCGACCACGCCCCCCCACATGCCCCCGCACGGCAACCATCGTCTTCCGACAGATACGGACGACGGCATGGCCGTCATCATCTCCGGTCCGTCGGGCGTCGGCAAGACCACGATCACCCGTGGCATCGAACGCTCGATCTCCGACGCGGTTTTCTCGGTGTCGTGGACGACCCGTCCGTCTTCGGGCATCGATGTCGAAGGCGTCGATTATCACTTCGCGACCGACGATGAATTCGAGGCGATGAAGGACAAGGGAGAGTTCCTCGAGACGGCGGGCGTGTACGGCAAGAAGTACGGCACGCCGAAGGGCTGGGTGTTTGAACAGCTCAAGCGCGGGCGACTGGTGATCCTCGAGATCGACATCGTCGGCGCGGTGAACGTCAAGAAACACATTCCCGACGCGTACGCGATCTTCGTGCTGCCCCCGAACGAAGAGAGCCTGCTGGAGAGGCTGCGCGGCCGCCGGCGCGAGGAAGAGTCCGCGATCCAGAAGCGATTCGCGCAGGCCAAGGCCGAGATCGCGCACGCCCAGACCTGCGGCGTCTACGACCTCTTTCTCGTGAACGAGCACCTGGATGATGCGCTTGGGAAGGCGATCAAGGCCATCGGCGTTGAGCGCGAGCGGCGACGCATGATCACGCGCTGAGTTTCTGGCCGCGTTCAATCAACCCGCGCGGTACATGAACTCTTCCTGGATGATCTTGCCGTTCTTGACGGTGTAGACGCCGATCTCGGTCATCAGCTCGCGTTTGGCCGTGCTTTTGGTCTCGACCTCGATCACAAACTTCACGCCGAAGCCGGTCGCGCCGACGAACGGCCCTTCGGCGCTCGCGCCGTGAACGACGTGCTCGCTCGCCCACCACGCGTTCTTCGCATCGACGGCCTTGCGGCCGTGCCAGCCTTGGCTGACCCCGACACCTTCGATCGAAACAATCGCGGGGGACCACATCTCGTTGAGGTGCATCTTTCCGGCGTTGAAATCGGCGACGAGTTTGCTGCCGATCTCCATCGGGGTCATGCCCGGGCCAGTCTTGATGGCGACCGGCGCGAGCGGATCGCGCTTCGCGGTTGCTTTCTTCGGCGCTGCGGACTTTTTCGGCGCGCTGCGAACGGGCTTCGAAGCCCCTTTGGCGGGCTTGGCGGAGCCCTTGCCGGGCTTGTTGCTCTTGGTCGTTTTCTTCTTGGCCATTCGCGAGGCTCCTTTGTGCGCGGGCGCAGTGTCTAGCGCCCGGCGCTCCGGCTCAAGTCGCAAGACCGATTCTCACGCATAATTGATCAAAAGGGCTGCCGCGAACTCTCTTTAGGAGATCGTGAGCACCGGTTTCTGCGCCCCGCTCCGCATCGAGGCGAGTGCGACTTGCGACTCGAGGTTCGTCACCAGGCTTTCGAGCGCCACGCGGAGTCGGTCTCCCGCGCCGGAGTCATTGTCGAAGTTGGCCGTCGGATCACCCTTGTCGCTATTTTCGCGCAGCGCCATCGTGATCGGTACCGCACCGAGGAACGGCACCCCGAGCCGCTGCGCCATGACCTCGGCGCCGCCCCGGCCGAAGATGTCGTACGACTTTCCATCATCGCCCACGAAGTAGCTCATGTTCTCGACAACACCGAGCAGGTCGATGCCGAGCTGCCGGAACATTCCCGCAGCACGGACCGCATCGTCCTGGGCCACCTTCTGGGGCGTACACACGACCACGGCGCCGGTGAGCTGCAATGTCTGAGCCATGGTCAGCGCGATGTCGCCGGTTCCCGGCGGCAAGTCGATGATGAGGTAATCGAGCTCGCCCCAGCTTGTCTGCTCTGCGAGTTGCTTGAACGCGCCGTGCGCCATCGGCCCGCGCCAGATGAGCGGCCGGTCGGAATCAACCAGTTTTCCAATCGTGATCGCCTTGATCCCGTGGACGTAAAAGGGCTGAAGGCGTCCGGCGACAACTGCCTGCTCCAATGCGTTCAGGCCGAGCATGGTCGGCATAGAAGGCCCGTAGATATCACCATCAAGCAGGCCAACCGCATGGCCCTTGCGCGCGAGCCCAACCGCAAGGTTCAGCGCGATGCTGCTTTTGCCCACTCCGCCTTTGCCAGCGCCCACCGCGATGATGTTGCGGACGCCGGGCAGCGCGTGCGAACCCGCGGGCTTGGCGCTCTTCTGCAAACCTGGGATCGGTTCGTGACCCGCGCTTCCCGCTGCCTGGGAGGCCGGAGGAGCAACTCCATCTTTCGCCGGGGGCTTGGTGTTGGAAATCATGCCGCCGAAACGCGCGGTGTGCACGACAGTGCCGGCATCATCGACGAATTCGACAATGAGTGAATCAACAGTTTCGCCGTTGCGCTGAGCGATCTGTGTGAGTTTCGAGTGCGCAAGCTGCGCCACCTGCTGCAGGACGGGCTTCCCGGCTTCGGGGGGGAGCGAAAGCTTGATCGACGCGTACGTGTCGCATGCGCTCACCCATTGCAGTGCGCCGGAACTCACGAGGTCTTTGCCCCGCACCGGGTCGGGGACGCCGGTCAGGCAACTGGTCACAAAGTCTTTCGAGAGGGACATTCTGGTCTTTCGCTGAGAGGTGGCTCTACGTGCGGCGTCACGGGTCGAAGTGCTGGTCGATGCTAGCCATTCCAGGCGGATTGCTCCGCACAGGCGGAACTCGCCCGGGCCAATTCGGGCTTTGTTTTCTCGGGTTTTGGGGTTTGCGGGGCAATACACCCTCGGCACCCGAGTTATGCCGATGTCTCTGGCATCAAGTCTGATGCAGAGCCCGGTACCTTTTCTGTTGTTCCTTCGCTGTTGTGCTTTTTCCTGGGTGGAGCCTCACGATGAATGCCAAGCTCTTTGCTCTCGCGTTGGTGGTCGCTGCCGGAGTTCCGGTTGCACTTGCAGAACCCGCTGCCGGCGACCCCGTCCTTCAGGGTCCGAAAGTGGTTGATGGGGGTGTGCCCGGAACTCGCCGTCCGTTCGGCGATGGACAGGGCGGAGACAACAAGCAGCGCCTTGCGGATCGGCCGATGCCGCAAATGGAGTTCATGCGCGCGGTCGGCGCACTGCGCGACGAATCGACGCCCGAGAATCTGCGCCTGACCGAAGAGCAGCAAGCCAAGATCAAAGCGATCAATCAGGACTTTGAGCAGTCGATGCGTGCATTCCGCGACGCGCATAAGGGCGAATTCGAGGAAATGCGCGGCAAGTTCGGTGATCGCGGCCGTCCGCCCCGGGGCGAAGGTAAACCCGGGCCGGATGCAAACGGTGATCAGATGGCCCCGCCGCCGCCCCCACCCTCGAAGGAAGGCGCACCGGCAGATGGCGCGGTCCGACAGAGGTTCGAGGAACTCAGGGCGCAGGCGCCGAGCCCGAAAGACGCGCAGGCGAAAATCTTCGCGGTGCTCACGGATGAGCAGAAGCCGATCGTGCAGGAGCGGCTTGAGACGATCAAGAAGACGATGGCCGAGCGCGGCATGGAAGGCAAGGCGCGTGAGGAAGTGCGCCGTCGAATCCAGAAGCAGAACGAAGCCGGTGGCGCGCAAGGCAAGTTCGATCCGGCAAACCTGCCTCCCAAGTTGCAGGAGCGCCTTGCGAACATGACGCCCGAAGAACGCGAGCAGGCGATCCAGCGCTTCCGCGAACGGGGCGGCCGCGGCGGGCCGGATGCCAAGCGTCCCGCACCCATCGGCGGACCCGAGGCGCTCCCCGCAGACCTGCGGGAAACATGGGAAAGCATGACTCCCGAAGAACGTCAGTTCCTGATGGAGAAGCTGCGCGAGAAGGCACGCGAAGAAGGAAGAGACATTCCGCCGCCCCGTCGGCGTCCGCGTCCGCCCCAGGATGGCTCAACGCCTCCACCGCCACCCCCGCCGGCAGAGTGAAACGTTTCTGAATCACGATGTCTTTTGAGAAGCCCGCTCGATGGAGCGGGCTTTTTCTTTGCAAACACAATCCAAACAGATCAACAATTTGACCTGATTTTGGGGTTTTGGAGAAGCTAGACCCCCCGTAAATCGAACAGAATTACGGTGTGGACCGATAAAACTGTATACTCACCAGATCTCTCTCTCCTCCAGCGGGGCACTGTCTAGCGATAGTGCCCTGCTTCATTGTTGAGAAACCGCGAAGTTGTGAATTTTATCTTGACGCGGTGGCGTGAGTTGATCTCGCGACCGGAAATCGGGCGCGTGAGCCTCGGTTGATACCAGCCATCTCGGGTGCAAAGGTTGAAGCGTGCATGATCGATCGATTCTGATTACCGGCGTGGCGGGGTTCATCGGGTCGCACACGGCCGAAGCGTTGCTGCGTACGGGCAAGCGTTTGATCGGGATCGACAACTTCGATCCGTTCTATCCGGAGCGCGCCAAGAGGCTCAATCTAGCAGAGGTCGAAGCGACGGCCGTCAAGCACGACGCGGGGTTTGAGTTCATTCCGTGCGATATCACGGATTCGGCGGCGGTCGCACGGATCTTCGAGCGGACGCATCCGAGCGCGATGATTCACCTTGCCGCGAAGGCGGGCGTGCGCCCGAGCATCGCCGATCCGGCCGGGTACGCCAAGGCGAACGTGACGGGAACGAGCGTGCTGCTGGATCTGTGCGCCAAGCAAGAGATCGAGCGGGTGGTGATCGCGTCGTCGAGTTCGGTGTACGGGACGCTCGCGCCCGGCGAGAAGTCGCGGCCGTTTCGGGAAGATGAAAACGTCGATCGCCCCATCAGCCCGTATGCCGCGACGAAGCGGGCGTGCGAGTTGATCGGGTACACGCACCACCATCTGACCAAGCAGCCGGTGGCGATGCTCCGGTTCTTTACGGTCTTCGGTCCGCGGCAGCGCCCCGATCTGGCCATCCGCTCGTTCATGGGCCGGATCGCCCGCGGGGAATCCCTGACGCTCTTCGGCGACGGGACCTCGAGCCGCGATTACACGTTTGTGGCGGACACGGTTGGCGGCATTCTGGCGGCGCTCGATCGCATCCCGAAGTTTGGCTATCGGATCTGGAACCTTGGAAACAGCAAGCCGATCGCGCTGGACGCGATGGTGGATGCGATCGCACGCACAGTGGAAAAGCCCGCGAAGATCGAGCGGGCACCGATGCAGGCGGGTGACGTCATGGCGACGTGGGCGGACCCGACTCGGTCGCGGGATGAGCTGGGCTATGAGCCGAAGACTTCGTTTGAAGCGGGGTTGAAGCGGCAGTGGGAGTGGCTGCAGCACGCTGAAAGCGAGCAGTAAGTCGTGGGGTTTCGGATACGAGGTCGCGGACTTGCCGCCAAGTATCGGCGTCGGCTACTTGTATTTTGCGGTTGCATGATGATTCTGATAGTCGTGTCCGGGGAGCTGAGATGGCAAGTTCGACCGCACCTCTCGCCATTCTCCCGCTACGCGCTGTTTTTGCTCAGCTCGTTGTTCCCGTTACTTGTGCCGGTCGGCTTCTTGTTCACGGAGCGGAAGATCCGAAATCTGAAGGGGAGATGTTGGGTATGCGGATATTCCCGTGAAGGCATGAAGCTCTTTGAACGATGCCCTGAGTGCGGTGCGGAGTCTCGAGAGCCGAGTTGATCCGGGTTTTGCTTGCAGGAACAGAATGCCTCAGCCCACCCCAACCCCCCACCGCGAGAGGGATTTCGAGTGGCGCTCACTCGCACAACTGACTTTCAATGAAAAAGGCCCGCAATCGCGGGCCTTTCGTGTATTCGGTTCGCTTCGCGAAGTTCTACTTCTCTTCCTTCTTCTCTTCCGCGTTCGCGGCGGGGGCTGCGACGGGTTCATCGACGGGCTTGCCGCTGGCGGCGGCTTCCTTGGCCTTCTTGATCGCGCTGGCGACATCCTCGCAGGGGAGGATGACTTCGCCCACGCCACGCGAAGCGCCCATCATGCCCTGCTCGGCTTCGAGTTCTTCCTTGCTGGGCAACTGGAGAACCGTGACACCGATGACGGTCATGTCGCTGGAGAAGATCGGCGTGCCCAAGCCGGCGCCGAGGCGCTCGCTGGGGACAAAGAGCTTGCGGGGCTTCGAAACGACCGCGCCGACCTCGAAGCTGTTCACGGTCGGGGTGCGATCAAAGAACTTGCCGAGGCGTTCGAGGCTGTAGAGCGTCTGGCCCTGCACGGCCTTGCTGCCGGCGGAGAAGTCGATGGAGGCGTAGGGCTTCTCCGGCTTCTTGGCGATCTGCACCCAGGCGAGATCGAGCTCGCTGTCGCGGGCGACGAGCTTGGCCTCGACGCCTTCGGTGTCTTCGCCCACCAGCACCTTGATGTCCTTGGGGGTCATGCTCATGCCCTGCGACATGAAGGAACGCATGGCTTCGGAGACGCCGCCAAGCTGGAGATTGCTGGCCATGACCATGCCGCCCTCGTCGATCATGACGCCGGCGATTTCGGTTTCGCGCTCTTCATCGCTGCCGCCCATGCTGATCTTGAGCACGAACTTGATCGTGACGATCGCGGGGCTCTTGGCCTCGGTGAGTTTGGTGAAGATGGGGTCGGTGCCCGCCATGGCGGAAGCGGTTCCGAGCACACAGAGGCTGGAAAGCACGATTGAAGAGACGACGGACGCGAAGCGCATAGAAACTCCTTAAACGAGAAAGGCGGCGATTATATCTCGCCGCCTTTCTGGGTGATGAGCTCAGGATTCGATTCGCCCGCCCTGGGCGGATCCCCGTCGGCACGAACCGGAGAGTCACTTTACTTCCTTACCACCACCTTCTTGGAACAACCGGGTACTCCGTTCAACATTCAGCTCCTTCAGGACGTCCTTGTAGATATCCCGAATGAGAGAAAGCCGCTCGGCTTTGAGGGCTGGAAGTTTCGCCTCTGCCTTCGCCAATGCAGCGGTCTTGTCCGGCAAGATACGAAGCTCCGCTTCCAGCATGTCCGCGTCAGCGTAGAGCGTGGTCATTCGAGTCGTGATCTCTTTCGGCCATTCCAATGCCTTCGTGGATTGCGTTACACCGTACATCCTTCGGATGAAGGTGACCCAACGTTCTTCTTCTACAAGCTGTTCACGGACAGCTGCGATCCGCTCGGAAGATGGTTGATCAACACTCAACGAAGCGCGGGCCGCAATGCACACCCATAGCAAACCAACGCCGGCACAAATCCCTGTGACACGAACACTTTTCGGCATCTGCTTCATTTGCATTCTCCTTAGGGCGCGCTGTCTCGAGCGAACTCTCCGTCCCACCGATCAATGTCTGCCTGATTCCACAATCCATCCGCGTTACGATCTGCGATTGGATCGTGCGCGTTGAATGCGGTCATGAAGGCTGCATGGTCAACCGCGTAATTGTAGATTCCGTTCTGATCGAAGTCAGAGAAGGGGGACCTATACCGGGGGACCAGGGAATCGACCGAAGCTTCATCGAGAGAGAGAGAGAGAGAGAGAGAGAGAGAATCCGGCCTCCGCCGAATAGGACAGCGGCAAATCCAGAAATATTCTGTCGCTCATGATCGCTGCCCAAGGTGTCGAAGGAATCGAGATATTGAACCACGCCTGAATTCGACCTCCGCCTGTCTCGAACGCTTCAATCGTACGGACTGTGGTGGTGTCAAGAGTCAGAACAACCGGTGGATAGGTATGCCAAAGACCGAGTTCACCGCTCACAAGCTGACCTCGTAAGCTGCCGGGCTCTGCCAAGGTGTCCCAGCAAACCTCCATGCTCCCTGATACCCACGTCGAGAAAGTCGTATCGCCGCTGTCGGTCTCAACCGTGCCGCTTACGTTAATCGTTTCGTAGATGCACGGCGGCTCGTAGTGGACTCCTCCCGAACCGGTCGAAGTTGTTCCGCCTTGGCCCCCGGAGGCCCCACGCATCGGCTCGACATGCTGCGGCACGAGCGAGATGTCTGTGGTAATAAATCCACTTTGAAAGAAGTCTTTGATAGAGGGCAGACCGAAACTCTTTAGAAAATCACGCAGCAACTGATCCCATTGCTCGCGTAGTTCCTTTGCTTCGTTCCACTGGCCATCACGCGCAGCATTCTCGGCCCTGTTTAGAACGTCCAGCAACTCTCGATATTTCGACTCGACCTGGTCTTTGCATGGCGCAGGATTTGATGATCTTGCGCAGCTTGCCAAGGCCAAGTCACGATACATGCTCTGTCGCGTAATACGGAGATCAAACTGATCAGTGATCTGCTGATCCGTCGGAATGCCTGCGCACCCAGCGAGTGCCGCCAACGTGACAGCCCCTATTCCCATGGACAGCATCAGCCCGAGATTCCGCCGCATAAGTGTCCATGGCTTCAAGCCTTGCATGTTTCCAACCTTCGCATTCATAATAGATTCTCCTTGATTCAGAGCAGGCTTCTCCCACGCCAAGCCGCTGAAGTCATCTAGGTTGTGTCTGACGGATGGAATGTACGGCGCACGTTCGGTTGCGCGAAGTGAAAAGTGATGTCACACTGCGTCCTCTGGCAAGGAGGCCGCGGATGGGACGAGGTGATACCAGCGA
>JAEUJD010000162.1 GCA_016793015.1 Phycisphaerales bacterium | reverse complement strand
ACGGCCAGCGCGTACGTTTTCCAATCCATCTCGGACTTGGGATCAACGGCGGATACTCGATACAGAAAACGCTCGAGCGGACCGAGCACGCGATCAAGCCCGCACGGCTTCCCCGTGTAGACCCTCGCCATGAACCACCCGAGCGGCTTGACGAGCGCCAGAAGAACCGCGAGGTAGAGAGCGATCTGAAAAATACCCGACACGGTCATTGGAACCACTCCGGCTTGAGCAGGGCGCACAGCAGGTAGACGAAGAGCGCCGCGGCGACGATTCCTCCGAGCAGATAGATCCAGCTCATTTACTGTTCCTTTGCTCGCGGGGCACGAGCAGCTCGCACACACGGATGAACCCGACCGTCGCCAGCAGCAGCGAGAGAATCAGCATGATGAAAACGATGTCGGGCATGGGTTTACCTCGAAGAGAAGCGATGGATCAAGCATCGCCACGAGTGCGCGCCGGGTCGATAGGGAGCGCATAAGCGAAGGCCCGCGGCGCATAAGGAATCCATAAAGACGCCTGCTACTTACACGCTACTTATGCAGCGAGGCCATTTCCTGATGCAGCGCTGATCGCCGCAAGCGACTCCAGCGCCAATTCTCCGTTCATGCACATCGAGAGCACACGCATGAACACCGCTGACGCGCCGTCTACTTTGTCAAACCTTGTGGCTGCCGCGGCCGTTGTCGCCGGCGTTGGCGGCCACGCGGCGTGTGCTGACGAGCCTCCGAATGCGCAGCCTCAGTCACCGATGTTGAACTCGTCGCTCGAACAGAACGCGATCGAGAACAAGCCCCTGGTCATTTCGACCGATCGTCCGAGCTTCTGCGACACGGCGGGAATCGTTCCGAAAGGTCACTTCCAGCTCGAGACCGGCTACACCTTCACGCTCCGCGATCGCGACGGCGTGAACTCACAAACCAGCAACGCGCCGGAGATGCTCGCCCGCTACACGATCATCGAAGATCGGCTCGAGTTTCGGCTCAGCACCTCCGGCTACGTCTGGAACCGCACGAACGATGGAACAGGAAGCCAGACCGCGCAAGGGTGGAGCGATGTGCTTCCGGGGATCAAACTCAAGCTGACGGATCAGGAGGGGATGCTGCCGCGGCTGGTGCTGGAAGCCGCGACGACCACCAGCATCGGATCGAACGAAACCAGCAACCAGGACATCGAACCGATCTTCAAGCTCATCTGGTCGTACGACCTGGGCAGAGGCTGGGGAATCTACGGCAACTTCAACGCGACCTACGCGAGCACGAACGGGGAGCGGTTCGTCCAGGGGCAGGGCGGCGTTTGCGTGACGTATGCGCCGAACGACAAACTCTCGTTCTACGGCGAGTATTTTCTCTTCGGCCCGAATGCCAAAGGAACGGATTCGGCGCAGTACCTGGATTTCGGCGCGGCGTACCTGCTCACGAATCGCGTGCAGCTCGATGTGCGCGCGGGGTTCGGGCTGAACCGGCAATCGAACAACTTCTTTACGGGCGCGGGCGTCAGCTTCCTGTTTTGAAGGCCGCCACATTCACGCGAAGGCCAAACTGCCTTCGGGGGAGCTCGCGAAGCCGATCTTTCGACCGGAATTTGGTCTTGCGATTCTGACCGGGTTCCGGCTACCCTTGACCGCCGTGTGTCTCTTCTTTTTCCGTTCCCAGCCGATTGAGGAAGTCTCGCAGCGGATGCGGGACGAGCACAGCCGCTGGCTGACGGAGGCGCTTCGGCGCGGGAATTTTGATCTGCCGCGTATTCCGGTGAAGCGGGCGGATGAGGGCGGGTTTGGTGAGTTGGTGGAGACGGCGCGGGGGCGTGAGGTGTGCGAGCGCTGGTGGCGGCGGGCGCTTCGGGCGATCTTCCTGTAGATGGAGCGGTTGATACGGCTTCCACTTGTTCTTTGCGTGGACGCGATTTCGGCACGGGGACTTCCGATACCCCCTCCGTCAATCGCTCCGCCAGGCCTGCGCGATGCCACCTCCCCCTTTGGAAAGGGGGAGGACAACGGCGGAGGCAGGCAGAACGCAGGCGGAAGTTGTATTGAAATAGAAACGACTCCCCGGGCCCCCCCCCCCCCCCCCCCCCCCCCCCCCCCCACCGGGGCGGCCCCGGGGGGGGGCGCGGGGCGGGGGGGGGGGGGGGGGGGGGGGAGCGGGGGGGGGGGGGGGCGGC
>JAEUJD010000104.1 GCA_016793015.1 Phycisphaerales bacterium | reverse complement strand
GGACCGCCGATGTGGGGCAGCGTGAGCAGTTCCATGCTCATGCTCGCCAACTCGCAGAACTCCAGCGGCGCATGCCGGTACGCCAGAAGCGGATCGTTGATCGAGAGCATCGAATGGAACGCGTGCCCCGCCTCGTGCAGCCTGGTCGAGACATCCCGCCCCGTTCCCGCGGCATTCATGAAAATAAACGCCCGGCGCGAGCGATCCCGCATGTACTGATAACCGCCCGGTGCCTTGCCCTTGCGCGAATCCAGATCGAGGCACGCCCCGTCGGCCGAGCCCCGCGCCTCTTCGCCCGTGCCCATCGTCGCCAGCATCGCGCCGAGTCTGGGATCGAGCTTCCTAAACGTCCGCACCGACTTGGACATCAACTCGCTGCCGTTTGCGAACGGACGCAGCGGGCCGCGGCCTTTCACATCGACGGTGAGATCCCACGGCCGGAGCACATCAACACCCAGCGAACGCCGTCGCTTCTCTTCCTGGCGCCGGATCATGGGCACGACGACATCTTCGCACGCGCGATGAAAATCAAAGCAATGGCGCGGCGTGTAGTCGAAGCGGTGCTTGGCCTTGAACGCGTACCCCACAAAGTCCGCAAAGCCCGCGTTGCGTGCGACGCGATCGCGCAGGCCGACCATCTTGTCGAACAGCCCGTCGATCTCCTCGCGATCTTGAAGCCGGCGCGACGATACAGCGCGCCACGCGCTCTCCCGAACCGCCCGATCCGTCGATTCCTGATAGACCGCCATCTGGGGCAGCGGCTTTTCGCTTCCATCAAACGTCACGGTCATCGCGCCGATCACCTGGTCGTATTTCTGGCTCAGCTTTGACAGCTCGGTTTCCAGCGGGATGTTCTCGGTGCGAAAGAGCGAGACATCCGCTGCCGTATCCCGTACCACGACCTCGTACCGGTCGCCCGGCGTGCGAAGGCGCGCCGCTTCCTCCGTGAGTTTCCTGTCGAGCGCAAACGCGAGCGGCTTGATCTTCGGAACGATGTTCTCGATGAAGTCCGAATATGCTTTCTGCGCGCCCGCATCTTCGGTGGAGCAGGTCATCTCGATATACAGATTGGCCTGCGTTTCCGAACAGGCCGCATCCAGCTCGCTCCGGTCCACCATCCAGCGGTCGAAATCCTCCGGTGTCATGAGCGCCCGGTCGATGAGTTCGCGGAAGACGGGTTCGAGCGCCGCCCACGAAGAAGCGTCAAGGTTGCGTGGCACGCTTGTTTTGGGCCTGTCGAAATCAATCGTCATGGATGGACTCAAGGTCGCCTTTCCGAAGGAGGATTCGCGGCACGGGCTGCGGCAACCCGACGATAGCAGACCTCGCAAAAAGAAAGCGCCGCGGGAGGCCGCGGCGTGGTCGAGTCTGCTGATTCGTTCCAGTTGAGATCGAGTTGCAGCTGGCTTACTTCTTTTCCTTCTTCGTCAGTTCCTTGATCTTCTTCTCAGTCGGTTCAACCCATTCCTCGCGGAACTTCTCGGGCATGATGCCGAACTTGAACGTCGCCATGTTCGGGTTGTTATTCACCGCCGCGACAATCTTGTTCATGCACTCGCGCGCCTTGCCGGCCAGCTTGGCTCGGCGTTCGTCGTCCATTCCCGAGCCCATGCCCAGGACCTGGTTCAACGTCTGGACGTACTCGTCAAAGAGCTGCTCATCGCGGTAGGTCTTCTCGCGGAAATCCATCTGCATCTGCTCCGCGCGGCAGATCGGCCACATATACCCCGGCTTCTTCACGCCCACCCACTCGACTTCCGTGAGCTGCATCGCCTTTGCCAGTTCGTCCAGCGTCGACGCCGTTCCGGCCGAGAACTTGATCTTGGCTGCCGACTGCGAATTGAACGTCAGCACGCGGTCCTTCGGATTCAGAAGGATGTCGCCCGAGGTTTCATCCTGATAAAACGACACGTCGCCCGACGGCGACACGGTTGCGCTCAACGGTGCCATGATCTGCATGGCACGCATGATCTCGAACGGGTGATTGCCCCGGGTCGAGATCTTTTCCATCTGGAACAGGAAGCGCTCGAGGTCCGCATCCTTCGCCGCCACAAAGTCGCCGTGGTACGCCGTGCACGCGCCGTACGCGCCCTCGGGCGTGAAATAGATCTCTTCGATCGCGTGCGATGTCATCGCCGCCGCCGAGATCGCCCAGTCGATCCACGCCACCGTGCGGAAGTTCTTGCGGAATTCGTTGTAGATGACGTCCGAAAGCTTCTGCACTTCGATCGCGGCGCCGCCGCCGGAGTTGATCCGGAAGACGACGATGTCGACGTTGTCCGCCTTGAGCGCCGCGATCGCGTCGTTGAGCGGCTTGGCCATCACGTACACACCCACCATGTCCTTGTCGGTGCCTTCGCCCAGCGTGATGACCGCGGCACGCGGCACGCCGGACTTGCGGGGCTGCGAGGCCGGTTCCGACGCGGGCGCCGCCGGGGCCGGCGATTCGGCCGGCTTGGTCGCCGGGATCGCCTTGTCGGCGGGCTTTTCGGCCGGCTTGCTGTCGGCGGGGGCCTTGGTTGCGGCCCCGTCACGCACGATTGATTTCACTTCGCCCGGCGTCAGCATGCGAGTTTCTTCGCTTCTGCCCGCCTTGATCTTCAGCCACACGATTCCCTCGAGCTCGCGGACGATCTCGCCCTCAAGGACCGTTCCGTCTTTCAGCGTGACCTGCGCCGTTCCCGCCAGCACGCTGGCCGTTGGAGCGCAGACACCCGTGAGTACGGCGGCCCCGAGGAGGAAGCCCGCCAGGAGTGATTTCAGTTTCGATGTTCTCATGATCGCAATCCTTTCTGTGCCGCGGCTGCCGCGTTATTTCTTGTCGATCAACTGCTGCAACTCGATCTGCTCGCGTTCGGAGATGAGCTGCGCGATGGACGGAACCCGGTTCTCCTGGTGCCAACGGGGGCCGAAGGCTTCTTCGTACATCTTCAGCTTGTTGATGATTGTGTCGTACTGGCGGATCTGCTTGCCACGCGACTGGGTGCGCTGCTCGTAGCTCCCCGTGCCCGCCACGACGCCGCCGCCGCTCTGATCGGCGTTGAAGTCTTCAAGAATCTTCTTGATCTCCTTCGTCGCGTTGTTGATGTCGCGCTTCCAGTTTTCCTGGTAACGCTTGGATTGTCCTTCGATGATCGTCGAGTTACGCGACAAGCCGAGCTGGAAGATCAGATCGTCCAGTGTGTCCGCCGTTCCTTTCGAGACGTTGATCGCACGGGCGGTGTCCGCGTCGAGTGTCAGCACCGACTTGGTCGTGCCCCGGATGATCGCCTGCATCGAGTCGCCCTTTTCGCCCGACGTCAGCGCAAACTCATCCGGACGCTCGGGGGCCCGCTCAAAGAACACCGGTTTGCCGCCCTCCATGCGATAGGTCAGGAGGAAGCCCGGCTGGCACATCGCACGCACGATGATCGGGTCATACCCGCCCCGGATCAGAAAGCCTTCGGCGCGGGCCATCCGAAGCGAGTACTGCTTCTGGCGCACCACTTCATCGCCCTTGCCCTCGAGCATCGTGCCGATGCCGCCCACGCCGCCCATTTTGCCGTCGGCGGTGAAGTAGATCTCCGGAGCCACAAACGGAATGAACGCCGGACCGCCCATCGCCCGCTTGACCCACATGATCACGCGGGGAGGCTTGGCCCACTCGCGGTTCAATTCGTCCGCGAAGATCGGCATCACCTTCTGTGCCCGGAAGAGCTCATCGAACCGCGCCGCCGTGTCCGGCAGGGGGGTCTCTTCGTCCCGCTCCCACTTTGCATCGATCTTGACGATCACGACGTCGGCATTCTGATTCCGCGCGTCGCGCATCGCCTGCCGGATCGGAGTTTGGCTGATGTCGTACCCGAACTCGCCGTTCAGATCGATCACATAAATGCGCGTCGGAGCGGCATCCTGCGCGACGGCCCGGGGCACGCTGACCAGCGAGGCCAGCAGCGTGATCGCCGCCATGCCCAGCACCCTTCCCACACCTGCGAATGCGCTCAACATCACCGAATTCTCCCTGTACATGACGGCTGGCCGCAACCTTCCCGGCCAGCCCAATCGAGCTTCCAGATTCATACCGAAACCGGCCCGGCCCGGTTCGTCATAGGTTAGACGCCGCAAGCCCCGCCATGTTCCCTGCCCACCTGCATCGCCCGGGCCAGCCCCTCCGAGGCCGAACCGATTCGTCCTTCGAGCTGCTCGTCGTAAACCCGATCCAAAACCGTGCGGAACGCCGGTCCGGGTGCCATGCCCGCCCCGACCAAATCGTCACCAGTGACGAATGGCTTCGGTGCCAGGCCCCCGTGCAGCCCGGACAATTCCGCCACCCGCCGGTCGATCTCCGCCGTCGCCGGTGCATCGAGCGCACGAGCAATCTCGACCGCCCATCCAAAGCCGCGGCTGGCCGCGATTCGCTTCTGCCGGGCCATCGGTAACGCAATCCACCCGTCCCGCAATTCGGCAACATGCCCGAGGATGGAAAGGCAATCGTCGCGTTCTTCGTTACTCAAACAGAGTGCACGCCTGGTTTCCCGCAGCACATCGAGCCGGCGTCCCGAGCCCCGCGAACCGCGTTCGATCAGGGCGACGCCCTCACGGTCCAGCAGAGCCGACGCCAGCGCTCCGGCGAAGATGCCACATGCTTCCGGGCGTGTTGGTACCTTCAGGCTCTCCAGAGTCCGGCCGTTCTCTGTGGCACGCCGGCCGAAAGTCGGCTCGTCGAGGCCCAGGACCGACAGCAGCGCGACAGCGGATGCGCGTGCCCCGTCCTCGAGCATCAAACGCATCTCGTCCCCGATCCGCTCGCGGCTGATCCCGCTCAATTCTCCCGCGTGCCTCCGGATCGCCTCGCGCGTCGCGTCTTCGATCGCAAATCCCAGCCGCGTCGAAAGCCGCACCGCCCGGAGCGAACGCAGGTCGTCTTCCTTCAGCCGCTGATCCGCATCGCCGACAGCCCGGAGCACGCGTGCGCCCAGGTCCGCCACGCCGCCCACATGATCAATCA
This sequence comes from Phycisphaerales bacterium, assembly GCA_016793015.1. Classification (GTDB taxonomy): domain Bacteria; phylum Planctomycetota; class Phycisphaerae; order Phycisphaerales; family UBA1924; genus JAFEBO01. The sequence goes on along the minus strand of JAEUJD010000104.1, from coordinate 2,999 downwards.
CGCGGCCCGGATCCGTGCTCGGCTTCAGCGGATCCAGAAAGAGTGCATTCACCGTGAAGTCTCGGCGCTTCGCATCGGCGACTTCATCCGAAAACGTGACCTGATCCGGCCTTCTTCGATCGGTGTACTCGCCATCGGCGCGAAACGTCGCGACCTCGACCGTCACACCCTCGTGGCGAACCAGCACGACACCGAACGCCGCGCCCACGTGCGCTGTGCGCGGAAACAACCCGGCGATCGCGTCCGGTCGCGCATCGGTCGCGACGTCGTAGTCCTTTGGCGCCAGCCCGAGAAGTTCATCCCGCACGCAGCCGCCTGCGAAGTACGCGAAAAACCCGCGTTCGCGCAGCGTCTGCACGATCCACATCGCTACTTCCCGAGCTTTGGCCGAACCCTGCGCCATGGCCCGATTCTACGAACCCGCCCCCCAGCCCCGGCCCCCTCCGCCACGCTTAGCTTGCACGGGCGCGCTTCGCACGCGCCTGATCGAGAAACTCAACGCCGCGCCGAAGGTGGGGGATCACGATGCTCCCGCCCACGATCAGCGCCACATCCATCGCCTCCCAGATCTCCTCATCAGAGAAGCCCAGCTTCACGCACTGATCGACGTGATACGCGATGCAGTCGTCGCAGCGGAGCACCGCTGATGCGACCAGTCCGAGCAGTTCCTTGGTCTTCACCGGCAGTGCTCCGTCCGAATACGTCTGGTGATCCAGCGAGAAAAACCGCTTGGTCACGAGCGAGCCGCCCGGCGCAACGCTTCCGTCCGCCCGCGCTCCGCCGTTCGCTGCCCGTTCCTTCTCATCCCCGAGAATGCGGCAGTTCATCCGCGAGCGGTAAGCCTGAAACTGGTCATATCGGGAAGTGTCTTGGCTCATGTCGGATCGTACGGAAGAGAATTGCCACAGAGGCACAGAGAGGTAACGGAGAACGGAAGAGAACGCGGAGGGGCGGAGAGGGCAGAGGTGCGCTGAGTGGAAAGAAAGGGAGAACGAGGACCATTACGAATCGACATCCGACATCAAAAATCCGATCCACTCTCTTCCTCATGTGTCTCCGCGCCTCTGTGGCAAATGCCTCTAGATCTTCCTCACCATCGCCACCCCATTCCCGATCGGCACACAGCACGCGATCACCCTCGGGTCCGCGCCAAGCGAACGGTTCAACGCATCCACCGTGTCCCGATCCGCATCCTTCCCCGGCGGCATGTCCATCGTCCACCGGCTCGCCAGCGCGTTGTCGAACAGGATCACCCCCCCCGCCCGCACCAGTGGCAGCACCGCCTCCAGATACTGCGGATACTCGCTCTTCAGCGCATCGATGAACACCAGGTCCACGCTCTCGTTGCCAATCTCCTTTGCGATCTTCGGCAGCACTTCCAGCACCCGCCCCTGCCGGATCGTGATCCGCTCCGAAAGCCCGCACTGGCGAAACGTCTCCGTCGCCTGCTCTGCGTGCACCGTGCTCATCTCGATCGTAATCAACTTCCCATCGCTCGCCATCCCGCGCGCGATCCACACGCCCGAATATCCCGCGAGCGTCCCGAACTCGAGCGCCAGTTTCGCCGGCCCACCGCGCCCCGCGATCGAAGCGATCACCTCCAGGAACTTCCCCGTCTCCGGGCTCACCTCAATCCGCGGCACGCCCGCCTTCTCGGCACGTGCCATCACGCCCGCCAGAGTCGCATCCTCGCGGGCAAAGGCCTCTCGGATGTAGTTGGTTAAGAATTCCCAGCGCTCCGCGGTCATGTCCATGCCGCACGATAGCGACGGAGTGAAACGCGGTCACGCCGCTTTCGATCCCGGCCGGCTCTTGTCCGCCGCCCAGGCGAAGCCCTTGGAAGCGCGATCGCGCAAGGGGTGGAGAACACCTCGCGCCCCCCGCGCGACCGCAGGCACCAAGCTCTTGACAGCGCTGCGGAAGGCCGCGGCGCCGTAAATGTTTTCCGGAGTCACCGGCGCTTCCGCGACAGGCGCCTCGACCGGCTTAGGTTGTTCTTTCTTTCCGAACGACGCGCCAACGCCCTTCCCCATCGAGGCCATTCGCGCCTTCACGCTTTCGCACGCGCCCTTTGCGACGCCCACGCACGCATCCTTCATCCGTCCCACCGGCCCTCTTGGCCGTTCCCAACGCTTCCGCGCCACGCTCCGTACCAGCAGCACGCTTGAGCAGAGCACAACGGTGCATCCCCACGCCCAGAGCATCGTCGCACGCGGGCCCGACATCGCATCCGACGCCGCCAGCCCGCCCGTGATCATCGCGAAGAGCGAGCAAAGCCCCATCGACCCGACAAACCCGCCTTTGAGCATCCCGGTCGGGACCGGCATCGGCGGTGGCAACGGCATGCCCGTCTTCTTCGAGGCCTTTGCAACCTTCGCGCCTGCAATCGGATTTCCAACTTCCCCGCTGTCTTCCCCATCCACAAACCGGGGCGGCGGAATATCCGCCGCGGCAGTCGTCTTCGCGCTCAGCTTCGACGCCGCCCGTTCCGACGAGTCGTCGAACGCCCACCAGAGCAGCAAATAACCCCGCCAAAGCAGCCATATCGGGCTGGTGGCGACGCGCAGCGACATGGAAATGGCGTCGGGCATGGAGTATTTCTGGGATTCGCTCCGACTTTCTTTCACCGCTTTTTGGTCTTTCTGCGGGCGAAGAATGCTTCGGATGTTCTCCCCCATTCCCGAAATCCTCGACGACCTCCGCGCCGGCCGCATGATCGTCCTCACCGACGATGAAGATCGCGAAAATGAGGGCGATCTCGTTCTGCCCGCCCAGTTCGCCACGCCCGAAACCATTACGTTCATGCTGACCGCCGCGCGGGGTTACCTCTGCCTCTCGCTCACCGAACTCGATTGCGATCGCCTCGATCTGCACCCGCAAGGCCCGAGCAACACCTCCAGCCGCGGCACAGCCTTCACCGTCTCGATCGACGGCCACCCGCGCCACGGTTTCACCACCGGCGTCTCCGCCCGCGAACGCGCCCGCTGCATTCAGATGAT
>JAEUJD010000126.1 GCA_016793015.1 Phycisphaerales bacterium | reverse complement strand
TAGAACCCACGTTGGCAAAAAAGAAAACGCCGATCGTGCGATCGGCGTCCGTTGGCTGTCTCCAAAGCAGCCCGTGCTTGGATCAGTTGCAAAGCAGGTCGTTATACGCGCTCGCGAAGTCCACAAAGTCCGCATCATCGGTGACGGTGTCGCCGTTCAGGTCGCATCGGGCGTCCAACAGCTCGTTGTATGCAGCGACGAAGATGACAAAGTCGGAATCGTCGACCAGATCGTCGCCGTTGAAATCCGCTGCGCAGGTCAACGCAACTTCAAGGGTCAGGCTCGGGGCGTATCCCAGCGCTGCCGCGACACTTTCTTTGGTGTAGATTCGCGGGTAGGTCACGCCGCCGGTACCGCCACCCGGTCCACCCGATGTCGGTTCGAGCGTCGTGATGAGCAGGCGGACAAGCCCGGTATCGAGGGCATTCTGGAGGTACACGATGTTGGCGGATGCTGCATCCGCGAGCGTGAAGCGAATTTCCGAACCCTGCGGAACCAGCGTGCCGGGTGCGAGCTCGCCATCCGAGTCGAACAGACGACCAAGCGCGATCGGGTTGGCGGCGAGTCTCGTCCGCACCTGATTCGAGACGTCGGTGGCAATCTGCGCATGATCGAGAAGCGACGGGAAAACGTTTCGAGCGCCCTGCGCCGGGAAGACGTCGGGCGTGCCTCCAAACCCCGAATCTTCCAGGAACGTCGCAGCGGTCGTCCCGTTGCGGTATCCCGCCGGCCAGACCTCGATCGGCTTGCTCGGGTCTGCATCGGGAACGTACTCGGGGTCGTTCGGTGCGAAGCTTGAAGCGAGCGGATCCGGCGTGGGGTCGTAGAAAAATGCGTTATCGTTCTCGACGTACACCTTCAGAGTCGCGCTAAGAATCTTGTAGCTCAGCCGGCCGCGCCCGGCGGGAATGAACTCCGCCGTGTCAAAGCCCACAAGCAACTGACCGTCGCGGTCGTCAAAACCGGCCTGATTGACGGCGGCGAAGAGCGATGCCCGGGCTTCTGCACCGGCAGCGAAGTTGAACGGGTACATCCAGCGATCCAGCGCGGGCTCGGTAAAGGAAACGCTCACAACTTCGGAACGCGAGAACGAAGCCAAGCAGGCAGCAATCCCTGCGGCGAGCACAGCAGGGCGATAGAAGCGGGGAAACATGCAGAACTCCTTGCGCAGGAAGGGTTTGAATCAGACGTCGGAAAATTCGCGTACGGGAGCAATTCTTGCGGTCTCGCAAGAAATAAAGCCCCTACGGGCTTGAAAAGCAAGCGCGAGCTGGAAAATATTGAGACGCAGTCTCAACTGATGCTGCCGGAGATCGCTGGTCTTGGAGTCGAAGCACGCACACGAAATCGGGAAGAGAGAGCGGGGAAGGTGCCCGCTCCGCCGGCTGCTGGGCGATCGGGCGTTTACGCTGATCGAGTTGCTCGTGGTCATCGCGGTCATCGCGGTGTTGATCTCGATTTTGGCCCCGTCATTGTCGCGGGCGCGACAGTTGGCCAAACAGACCCGAGAAATGAACGCGTCGCGGCAGTTGATGCTCGCGTTTACCTGTTACACGGGAGATAACCGCGGCGCGGTGCTGGTTGGCTTTCCCAGCGAGGCGATGGTGAGCAGCGGGATGATCGTGAACGATGACAAGGGGAACCGGCTATTCGGTCTGTCGGCCCAGCGGTATCCGTGGCGGATCGCCCCGTATTTCGCCGGGAGTTTCGGTGCGCTGTATGACAATCCCAAGATCCTCTCCGACCTGCGCAATGCGGATTCGGCGTACGAGCAGATGGGAGTGCACTACCCGTACATCGTGAGTTTGTATCCGTCGCTCGGCATGAACATGGCACTCGTGGGCGGGAGCGACAAACACGGGGCGAACGACAAGAACGTTGTAAAGGTGATCGGTACGCCGTACGTGTCGCGGATCGATGAGCCGCGTCGCCCGAGCAGGCTGCTGACGTTTGTTTCCGGTCGGGGCGATGAGCAGGCTTCGCTGCCGGGGATGGGAAAGATCGAGGGCAATTTCTGGGTTGAGCCGCCGTACTGGCTGAAAAAGCAGTGGTCCGAGGTCTACCAGGTCAATCCGCTGAATGCGAAGAATCCGACGCAGGCGGTCAGCGTGCAGGCGAATTCGGGCAACGTTTCGCTTCGCTACGCCGGCAAGGCGGTCGCTTCGACGTTTGACGGGCACGTCGAGATGCTCGGGTGGTCGGACCTGAACGACATGACCCGGTGGGCGGACAAGGCGACGTCACCGGACTGGCTTGTTTCCAAGTAGTGCGGTCGCGCGGGGCATATTCTCTGCCCGCATGAGCGTCGCGAAGACACAATCGTTTCTGGAAGAGATGCGTTGGCGCGGGCAGCTGCACCAGTGCACCGACGAGGCGGGGCTGGAAAAGCACCTTTCATCGGGCGTCCGGCGCGCGTACGCGGGATTTGATCCGACCGCCGATTCTCTGACGATCGGCAACCTTGTGACGATCATGGCGCTCGCGCGTTTCCAGCGGGCCGGTCATGCGCCGGTTGCGGTCATGGGGGGCGGCACAGGGCTGATCGGCGACCCCTCGGGCAAGAGCGCAGAACGCCAGTTGATGACGGCCGAAACGGTCGCAAACAACGTCGCCAAGATCGAGACGATCTTTGATCGCATCCTCGATTTCTCGGGCATCGGCCCGACCAAGGCCACGATGATCAACAACATCGAATGGCTCGCGAAGCTTGGCTATCTGGAAGCCCTGCGCGATATCGGCAAGTACTTCTCGGTCAACATGATGATTCAAAAGGACTCGGTGCGCGACCGCCTGCAGAACCGAGATCAGGGCATCAGCTACACCGAGTTCAGCTACATGATTTTGCAGAGCTACGACTTCCTGCATCTCTTCCGTGAGCAGGGCGTGACGATGCAGCTGGGTGGCAGCGATCAGTGGGGGAACATTGTCGGTGGATGCGACCTCATTCGGCGCGCCGCCAAGGCACCGGCCAACGAGAGTTTCGGCACGACCTGGCCTCTGGTGACCAAGGCCGACGGCGGCAAATTCGGCAAGACCGAAACCGGCGCCATCTGGCTGACGAAGGAGCGGACCAGCCCGTTCGCGTACTACCAGTTCTGGCTGAACGCGGCGGACGCGGATGTTGGCCGGTTCCTGAAGACCTTCACGTTCCTGCCTCAGGATGAGATCGCGGCGCTCGAAGAGAAGGTAAAGACCGAGCCGGGTGCCCGCGAAGCGCAGCGAACACTGGCCCGCGAAGCCACCAAGATCGTCCACGGCGAGAATGAAATGCAGCAGGCGGAGAGCGCGGGCAAGGCTCTCTTTTCGGGGGATATCGCCGGCCTGTCAGCTTCGCTGCTGGATGAGGTTTTTGCGAGCGCACCGACCGTGACACTTGCGAAATCGCGACTTGAAGGCGACGGCGTTGTGCTGATGGACCTTCTGGTCGAGGTGCAGGCCGTGGCATCCAAGCGCGAAGCCAAGGAATTCCTTGGCAACGGTTCTGTAACGGTCAACGGCCAGAAGGCTGGTGCCGAGCACAAGCTCAAAACGAGCGATCTGCTGCACGGATCGGTCATCGCGATCCGGCGCGGCAAGAAGAACTGGCACGTCACCAAGTGGCAGTAAACCTTATTCGCGGCTGACCATGCGACGGATCGTGTCCGGGCTTTCGGGCTGACCCGTGCGGGTGCTGAGCAGCGCCGCCTGCGCCGTAGAAAGAACCGAGAGCGTGTCCATCGGGGTCGGCGCGGGGATGTGCGCATCGAGCAGTCGATCGATCCCGTCCGCCAGCACCTCGACGCAGTGGGGCGGGCTTTTCACCGTGCGCCGGTGCCTCGCCTCGTCGATCTTCTGGCCCGCGGGCCCGAGGAACTCAAAGCCGTCGTCGTAAATGCGGAGCCTGCCCGACGGGCCGAGCAGCGTGAGCACGCGGTTCCAGCGTCCGGCGTGATCGCTGGCGACGATCGTCGCGGCACGCCCATCGGGAAATCGCAAGACCGCCGTCAGATCACCCGAGAAGCCCCGGAGCGAATCACCGGGGACGCTGTAAACACTCTGCCCCTGCGCGGGCGAAACGAAACTCGCGTCCACCGTTTCCGGCGTGCCGAAATGCGCAATCACGATGTCGAGCGCCGAGATGAGCTGAGCGCCGAGCGAACCCTGCTCGGGCGAGTTGTACAGTTCGAGCGAGAGCGTCCGCGCGCGTCCGAACTGTTCGATCACTTCCTGCGCATCGCGGTAACGCTTCGAATGGCGGAGCAGCCCGAGTGGGCGGATCGATTCGGGTGAACCGAGATGCTCGTCGCTCTCGACCGGGGAGTTCTGAAACGCGAGCGCGCTGGCCGGGATGGGCTCGAGCGAGGCGATCTTGACACCCCGAGATCTCGCCGCGCCGAGCACGCGATCGTCAGCCGGTTCGCTCTCTTTCCCAAACTCGCCCGGGTCGAGCAGCAGCACCACCGTGGCCTTGGTTTCCGCAAGTACAGAACGCAGGTCATCGGCGGGTTCGGAAGAGAGCTTTTGGGCGAGTGCAGTCGATTCACCCCGGATGGGTGAGCCGACGGCCTCGATGATCAAGTCGGATTGTGCCGCAACGTCGTGGGCGAGCGAAACCTGATCGGGACGGAGCCAGACGACGGCGGTCTTCTTCGATGCTTCCTTGCGCGAAGTGGACACCGGCAACATGGTACCCGATCATGAAAGCTCTTTGGCCACGCGAACTTGCGGGGTGTGAGGGCCGATACAATCCCGTCACGACGCGGCAAGGCGGCCGCGGCAGCCGGATGGTCCGGCTGCTGAGGAAAGTCCGAGCACGGCAGGACACGCTGGTGGGTAACGCCCACCCGATCGGGGACGGAGCAATTCGGAGCCCGGTCGAGGGAAAGTGCCACAGAGATTG
>JAEUJD010000089.1 GCA_016793015.1 Phycisphaerales bacterium | reverse complement strand
CCGCTTTGCGCTGGCAACGCGGCGGCTACAGCACCGAAGACCTCAACCGCGTCTACACAGGCAACGACGTTCGCGCCGGGCTAGTGCTCGACAAGATTCGCGAGATCATCCTTGATCCAAAGCAAATGCGCGCTCTCGGGTTCTGCGTGAGCGTTGCCCACGCCCAATTCATGGCGCGATTCGCGAATGAACATGGCTTGCCGAGTATCGCACTCTCTGCGGAGAGCTCCGATGAAGAGCGGCGATCGGCGAAGGAGCGACTGGTCCGCAAGGAGGCCAACATCCTTTTCGTTGTCGATCTTTACAACGAAGGCATTGACATTCCCGAAGTCGATACCGTGCTGTTTCTCCGCCCAACCGAAAGCTTGACGGTCTTTCTGCAACAACTCGGTCGTGGACTGCGGATTCATGAGGACAAGGACTTCCTAACCATTCTTGATTTCATCGGCCAACAGCGGCGCGAGTTTCGCTTCGATGCTCGTTTTCGCGCCATGAGCAGGCCATCGACCGGTCGAATCGATACGGAAATAGAGGCGGGTTTTCCTCACCTACCTTCCGGCTGCTCCGTAAGTCTTGAGCGTGTAGCCCAGCAGCGCATACTTGAGAACGTACGGAGTTCCATTTCTTTGCGCAGGCCACGATTGATTCAGGAGCTTGCACTGCTTGCTCACACACTGGGTCGAACACCGACCATTGAAGAGGCGGTGGATCAATTCGCAATAGATCTGCCGAGTTTGCTCGCAAAGGGCCTTTGGTCTCGCATGCTTTGTGAAGCGGGAAGAGTCGGCTCTTTCTCCGAAGATGATGAGGCGCAGCTCGCAAAGGGCCTGTTGCGAATATCGCACTTAAACGATCCGGGGGCGATCGAGTTTTACCTATCGCATCTCGAGGCCCCGTGTCAACTCAGTGATCTTGACCGGAAGCGATTGACGATGCTTCACGTTTCCTTGTGGGGAATGGAGTCGCTCGGATGGACTCTCGAGACGGCAGAAACCCGACTGCGCGCAAATCCCGTAGCTCGAAATGACCTGCGACAGGTGTTGCTCCACCTCCTTCGACGTGTCGCAACTCCCCCACGATCGCTTGATCCAGAAATTGCGGGACCTCTGGCATTGCACGCCCACTACACACGAGATGAGATTCTTGTTGGACTTGGCCATTGGTCGATGGAGAAGAGACGAGATGTGCGAGAGGGTGTGCTCCACATGCCGAAAGAGCGCTTCGATGTGTTCTTCGTCACGCTAAACAAAACACTCGATGCGTACTCGCCGACCACGATGTACGAGGACTACGCGATAAACGAGTCGCTCTTTCACTGGCAGTCACAGAGCACGACGTCGCAAGATTCTCCCACCGGACATCGGTACATCCAGCACAAGCAGCTCGGCTTTACCCCCTTGTTATTTGTGCGAGAAGACGCAAAGCTCTCCTCGGGGCTTTCTGCGCCGTATGCGTTCTTGGGGCCAGCGGACTACATGTCGCATGAGGGCAGCAGGCCCATGAGCATCGTGTGGCGACTTCGCAATTCAATGCCTGCACATCTACTTCGCTCGACGGCTCGCCAAATTGTCGGATAGTCGGACTCACGCCAACCCGTAAGCGAAACTCTCTCCCTGCTCCCCGCTTTCCGCGTCAACGTCTCCTCCGGAATCTTCGCTTCCGTCCCGTCCGCTCCCGTCCAGTGCAGGTCCGACTTGACCGTTCGAGACAATCGTCGAGACTTCGCGGAACTTGCTTTTCTTGCCGGCCCCCCCACCTCTCGCATCGACTTCCTCGCCGCTCATCCTCACCAACGCATCACATTGCCCCTCACTCACACAAAAGCCCGTCATACCCCACCACAAACCCCACGAAGTCGCCATCATCCACAAACAGATCCCCGTTCAAATCCGCCGCACACGGCGGCGGCATCGCTTCATCCGCACAATCCAGCAAGTCGTACCCCTGCACGAAGCCGACAAAATCGGCATCATCCACCACGCCATCCAGATTCAGATCGCCCGGGCAATTGGTGAACTGGGCCAGACTGGTGAACTGCATCTTCCCCCGCACATCGGCGGTCACCTGCGGGCCGAGATCGGCGATGAGCGTCACTTCGCGCGTGTCCGGGTTCAGGCGGCAGATCGTGTTGTACGTAAACAGACTCGAAAACGCGATCGTTCCATCGGCCAGAACCGTCAGGCCCGAAGCCGAGTCGAACGGCGGCGCGCCCACATTGGAAGGCGCGACGGTGAGCAGCGTTGATCCCGTGCCATCATCCGCAAGGGCGGTGCCGACGACGATCTCGCGATCGCCGGTGCTGATGTCGATGCGGAGAATCGCGCTGTAGAAGACCGAACTCACGGAACTTGAGACGCCAACGTAGAGCTTGCCACCCCCAAAACCGGTCGAGCGATACGCGATCGAGCGGATCTGGCCGTTCGTGACGGGGCCGCTGCCTCGGTCCCAGAGCTGCGTGTTCGGCGACTGCACGCCGTTCACCACGTTGTATCGATACAGCGGCAGCGAGCCGGTGCGCGAGATCAGCGTGCGAAAGCCCGTCGCGAGATCGACCCTGTAGACGCCCCCCGACGTAACCGTGCCGAGCGTGCCGACCTCGGCGACGTAGACGGCGTGGTCTTCGCCAAAGGCGAGCGTGCGCCCCCGGAAGAGCTGCACGCCATCTCCCACAAGATCGCCGGAGAAGATCGTGACCGGGCCGGACGGAAGCGGATAGCGGAGCACGCGCGAGTTCTGGCTGGCGGCCTGCGTAAAGCCGTCGGCCCCGAGGAGGAGCGTCTTCGCGTTGAGCAGCAGGGGCGCGCCGTTGGCATCGTTGAGCGCGGAGCCGGTTCCGAAAAGTCCGGTGCGGTTGCCGGTGGACGCCGCGATCTGATACGTGGCGGTTCCGCCGGCGCTCGGCGCGAGTTTCCAGAAGATGCGGCCGTCGCGCGATGTGCCGATGTCGCCGCTGAGCGCGCCGGCGAGGAGCGTGCCCGTGCCGCGAACAGGTTTACCGGCGATGCGCAAGTCCGGCCCCGTGACAACGGAGCGGAGAACCCCGGTCGCCGGATCCACGGCGAACATGGTTCCGTAGGCGCGGGAAACAACAACAAGATCGAGGTGGCGCGGCAGTTCGGCGTGCGCCGGCGTGCTGAACGGAACCAACAGAAGAGAGAGCCCCGCGCCAAGAGCCTTTCGCCCCGCGCCCGCCCCAATGAATTGCTCCATGCGCCGAGCGTATCAGATGATTCCGATTCGACTGCAATGCCGCGGCGAACACTGGCGCTTTGGGGGTCCCAGCGGGGTCGCGAGATTCCAGCCGGGGGTCACCGCGTCTCGCGGCCCGCCCCGAGGACCCGCGCCTCCGCACGCCGGCGACAACTCCTGCCCAGCCCCACATTTCGGTATCCTCTCCCCGCTTCGCCCTTACGCCCCCGCCAAGCACCATGGCGAAACCCGGAGCCCCCCGCGTGCACCGACACCTGCTCGCCACACTTTCGCTTTTCCCACTCGCCGCGCCCGCGCGCTCCGCAGACCTTCACACCGACGACCCCCCCGCCCCGTCTTCCGCTCCGAGTTCCGAGCTCCGCGTTCCGAGTTCAGACGCCAAGGTCGGTTCGGATCCATCCCATCCAACATCCGACATCGCAAATCCGACATCACCCGCTCCCGGCAATCTCACCACCTTCTTCCATGATCTCAACCGCGCCCTTGGTGGCCGGCGCGCCACATCCTCGGTCAACCCGCCGACCTCCCCCACAACCGCGCAGTCGCTCGACACCGGCATTCAGCCCTTCCAGCTCATCCCCACCAGCGGCAACCTGCTCGGCGATTGGTGGGGCGCCCGCACCTGGCTCGAAGAAAGGGGTATCACGACAAACCTCTCGTTCGTCACCAATCTCGCCGGCAACGTCAGTGGCGGCCGCGACCAGGGTTTTACTCACGCCGACAACCTCGGACTCGACTTCCACTTCGATCTCGAGAAGATCCTCGGCATCGAGGGTGCATCGTTCCTGCTGAACATGTCGCAGCGCAGCGGCTCCAGCCTCTCCCAGGTCTACATCGGCAACGTCTTCACCGTCCAGCAGGTCTTCGGCGGCACCACCTTCCACCTGATCGACGCCGCCTGGCAACAGCAGCTCTTTGATGACAAACTCAGTTTCCGAATCGGTCGCATCGCAAGTGGCGACGACTTCCTTGTCTCTGAGTACAACTACCTCTTCATGCAGAACGCCTTCTGCGGCAACCCGGTCGGGATCTTCTTCAACTCGCCGGGGATGACGGCGTATCCGAACGCGACGTGGGGCGTCGTTGGCACGTGGAAGGCGACGCAGCGGTTCTCGATCATGGCGGGCGTGTACAACGGCGATCCGGGGATTCGGGCGAACAACTACAACGGGGTGAACTTCTCGCTGAACGGGCCGGTGTTTGCGATGGGTGAATTGCAGTATCAGGTGAGCGGGCTGAAGGAAGACAACGGGCTGATCGGGAATTACAAGCTTGGGTTCTGGTACGACAACAGCGTCTACTCGAACTTCAACAACGGCGGCACGACCACGGGCAACTACGGGATTTACGGGCTGTTTGATCAGTTGTTGATTCCGTTCGGGAATCGCGAAGAAAGCCGCGGGCTGGGGATTACGGGGTCGGTGCTGACTTCTCCGAATCAGTCGATCAGCACGATGCCGTGGTTTTTTACTGCCGCGGTTTGCGCTCGGGGCATTTTCGAGGCGCGGCCGGACGATGTTGCGGGGCTGGGGTTCATCTATGGCAACTTCAGCAACGACCTGCAAAGTCAGCAGCGCAATGCGCAGCTTCTGAACCCGGCGCAGGGCGTGCAGACGAACGAATCGGTGATCGAGGCGACGTATCGCATCGCCTTGCCCGGGAACTCGACGTTTATCCAGCCCGATCTCCAGTACATCATCCGCCCCGGCGGCACGGGCCAATTCGGAAACGCGCTCGTTCTCGGCTGCCAGATCGGAATCAATTTTTAGTTCGCGTCCCATCCTGCGCCCCCGACAACCCATGAATCCTCCAACACCCAAACCGCCCCACGTCACTGCCCTCCACATCCTCCTTCTCGCCTCTGTCGCCGCGATCGGAGGGTTCCTCTTTGGTTTCGACTCGGGCGTGATCAACGGCGCGGTCGACGCTCTCAAGAGCGCGTTTGGGACGGACTCGGCGGGGACGGGGTTTGCGGTTGGGTCGGTTTTGATTGGTTGTGCGGTCGGCGCGTTTCTGGCGGGGGCGCTTGCGGAGCGGTTCGGGCGGCGGCCGGCGATGTTGTTGACGGGGGTTGTGTTTCTGGTGAGCGCGTTCGCGACGGGTGCGGCGACGAATGTGTATCTGTTTATCGCGGCGCGGGCGGTTGGCGGGCTTGCGATCGGTGCGGCGAGCATTCTGGCGCCGATGTATATCTCGGAAGTTGCGCCGGCTTCGCTGCGCGGGCGGCTCTCTTCTTTGCAGCAACTGGCGATTGTGCTCGGGCTTTTCTTTGCGTTCCTGAGCAACGATCTCATCGCCGGCGCGGCGGGCGGGGCCTCGAAGTTGCTTTGGTTTGGGGCACCGGCGTGGCGGTGGATGTTCTGGATGGAGGCGGTGCCGTCCGCGGCGTTTCTGTTCGGGCTGCTGTTCATTCCGGAATCGCCACGGTTTCTCGTGGCGCGCGGGAAGACGGCCGAGGCGCGTGAGGTCTTTGCCAAGATTGGGAATTGGGGAGGGGGCGATGCGGATGAACTGGTGCGCGAGGTGCGCGCGAGCCTGAAGGATGATCACAAGCCCCGGCTGTCGGATCTGATCGATCGGCAACCGGGTGAACAGGCCGGGCGCATCGCGCACGTGCTGTGGGTGGGCGTCGGGCTCGCGATTTTCCAGCAGTTTGTCGGGATCAATGTCATCTTCTATTACGGCGAGGTTCTGTGGAAGGCAGCGGGGGCATCGTCGGAAGCGGCGCTCAAGATCAATCTGCTCACGGGCGGCGTGAACATCCTGAGCACGTTCGTGGCGATCGCGCTGATCGATAAGGTTGGGCGCAAGCCGCTGCTGCTGGTCGGGTCGGTCGGCATGGTGCTCACGCTGGGGACGATGGCGTTCATTTTCGGCACGGCGGGCGTGGACGCGGCGGGCAAGCCGAATCTCTCGCACAACGCGGCGGTCGCGGCGATCGTTGCGGCGCTGCTCTACATCGTTTCGTTCGGCACTTCGTGGGGCCCGGTGATGTGGGTGCTGCTGGGCGAGATGTTCCCCAACCGGCTGCGCGGGGCGGCGCTCGCGGTTTCGGGTGCTTCGAACTGGCTGGCGAACTTTGCGGTGACGGTGACGTTCCCTCCTTTGCTTGCGGGTGCGGGGCTTGCGCCGGCGTACGCGCTGTATGCGGGCGCGGCGCTTTTGAGCGGCATCTTCGTGCTGTATGCGGTGCAGGAAACGAAGGGGAAGACGCTGGAGCAGATGTAAGGGTGCATCGTGGCACCGCCCTTCCGGGCGGTGATTGGGGCGGTGATTGGGGCGGTGATTCGTTTTTGAACGCATCGAGATCAGGGAAGGCGAAGGCACACCGCCCGGAAGGGCGGTGCCACACACCGGGCCACACACCGGACCACACACCGGACCACACACCGGGCGGAAGCCCGGTGCCACACGCCGCCCGGAAGGGCGGTGCAACGATGGCTGTGCACGCTCGCGGAACAATCGTCTATTTTGTTTTGACACTAACCGGCGATGCTGCGTTGCGGAGGCCACTTCCCGGCGCTTTGCACCGGCCCCAATGTGTGCCGCGGCATTGGCGGGTTAGCGTTGGTTCATGCCGAAGAAACAACTGATGCCTCTGCTCAATGAAATGCGGCCCCGGACTCTTGTCCAAGCACACCCGATCGCCAAACGCCCATCTCGCGGCTGGACGTGGCTTTTCTCGGCTGATCAGATTCTTTTGCTGATCGTGATCGGAACCGGCATTTGCCTGTTTGTGGCGTGGCTGTGGTGGCTGCGAGCGAATGGGCAGATCTGAAGGGTTGCCGCCGCTCCGGGCGGCGGAACACAGTGGCACCGCCCGGAAGGGCGGTGGCACGATGGGTGCCGCGAAGACGCGGACACGAAACCGACTACTTCAAAGTGATCGCGTCCTTCGCGCACGCGGCGTAGTTTGCGTCGAGTTCGCTTGAGAGCGCGAGCACCGCGGCGAGGCGGCGGACCATCTCGGTGACGTAGATCATCTCTTCCATCTTGAGAGCGCGGCCGAGGACTCGCTTCTCACGATAGCTGAGCCACTTCTTGACGACGGGGTAGCCGCCGATGGTCATTTCGTAGACGGCCTTGGGCACGTTGCGCCAGCCGACGGCGTCGTTGATCCAGATGTCTACGGCGTTCGCGGGGTCGATGTCGTTCGGGGTGACTTTGCCCTTGCCGGACATGACGGCATTGCCTTGGCCCCGGAAGCCCCATGTCGCCGTGACTTCGAGGTCTTTGTCGGGATCGATTGGTTTGCCGCCAATCTTGTACGGCACGGCGAGGGATTTGAGTTCGGGACGGAGTTTGCCGGTGGTCACGCCCGTTACAGCCTTGTCGGGTAACAAGAGATCGGCGAGTTGTCGGCCGAGCACGGCGGAACCTTCCAGCCGTTTGGGGTCAGCAGGGATCGGCACGCGTGGCCAATCTTGCCGGAGTGCCGCTTCATTCGCTTTTCGGTATGTTGGGGACCAGAGAATCGCAAGGGTGTGGAGAAAGACGCTGCGGGCAACCGATTCGGCTTCGCGCGTCAATGCACCGCTCTTAGGCGAGTGCTCCTTGAATCCATACGAGTCCGCGAGTCGGGAAAGAAGGTCGATAGAAATATTCGGCTCGGGAACATCGCCGGAAAGCGACTCGGTCAGAATCGTGTCGGTGAAGTAGACAGAGCAGCCGTTGCCAAAACTGTCCGCAAGAGTTGAGGCGACGAATCCGCGATCCCATTGGAGGGTGGGTAGTTTCTGCCGCATCTCCAATGCAAGGGTCATCGCAGGCAGGTACTTCCGGAAGCGTGGGCTTGGGGCGCTGACAAGTCCCGCGGCCGGCTCGTAGTAAATCCAACGTACGTCGAGAGGCCGGAAGTAGATGGGCAGAATTCGCGATTCGTCGTAGCCTCTTGCAAGCAGCTCTCGACGCGCGGGCACGGCGTCAAAGCCCGAGCCATCTTCCATAACGCGCGGGAATTCTGCGGCAATATCGGCGTCGGATACGGACTTGTCCAAGTACCGCTTGATCCGCTCGACGAGGGCTCCGCGATCAATATCAACGACGAACTCATCTCGTCGGCTAACGATGCCCGAAACAAAATCGGAAAAGACGGCATCAAGTGACGGCCATTTTAGGTAGTTGGGTTCGGCCGATGGTTCTGCGAACGCGAAACGTTGCGCGGCAACGGGCTCCACGACCCGATAGGTCTTTGAAATCGCTTGCGTCAGAGACTGGACGAGCAATTCACGTTTACGATTGGCAGTTCCCCAGAGCTCGCGGTAGTGGCACTTGGCAAACGCTCCCGTCCGACGCGATTCGTTCTTGACCAAGGTGGCAATTGCTGTACCAACTTGGATGCCGACTGCTTGTTGGTCGGTCGTAAACATCGATTGATCGGGATTGCCGTCCGGCGTGCGCTTGGCGTACTTGGAGACTTGGGCACCGTCGGCGGTGTCGTGGATGTCGTCCTGCCTCGTTGACGAGAAGGATGAACACGTCGTTGACGAACCCTGCGTCAACGCCGGGAAACCGAAGGATCGGCTCCGCATTGATCGCGTTCGTGAAGTGAGCATGAGGATCTCCCAAACCCTCTAGCCACACCCCCATTTCGCCCCCGCCCGGAAAGCACCGGCGCAATCGCTCGTCGAAGTCCATCTCGCGTTCTTGCTTGAGAAAGTTGAGATCCTCCACCTCTTGAGAGAAGTGATCGCTGGAATACCGATCAAGCGCTGCCTGAAAGAGCCGCTCGCACACGTCTTGTTGTGTGCCCTCGTTTACAAGGCGGAAGAGACGAACTAATCGTTCTTCATTACGCGACAACTCGATGGATCGCTTTGCAACGTCACCCATAATGGGTAGAATACCAAGGCTGAATGACGGTTGAGGTAGACCGCTGCGAACGCGTTCGACACGCTGACGTGCGAAGATCGGGGGCCGCCCAGCCGACTTCAACAACGACACGGTCGTGGATGACGTCGATTTCGTCTCCTTCGTGGTCGCGTATACGGAGTTGTTGTGTCCGTGAGGTGAGGGCAGCCGTTGATGCAGAGCTTTGTGACACCGCCCGGAAGGGCGGTGTTGCTTTTGTGGCACCGCCCTTCCGGGCGGTGTTTTGGTCTTTGTCGCAGTCTTGCCGGTGCTGATGCGTGAGGAAGGCAGTCAAGGCACACCGGGCGGAAGCCCGGTGGCGCGAATGGCGCGATGCGGAAAGGAGAAGACACCGCCCAGAAGGGCGGTGCCACGAGGTGCGGTGTTGCTTTTATATCGGAAGAGCACACGTCTGAACTCA